>NZ_CP034449.1:1875000-2187500 GCF_003952425.1 Mesorhizobium sp. M2A.F.Ca.ET.046.03.2.1
GTCGCCCTCCGGCAACGATCTTGCGAGCGCGCCGAGGGCCAAAGCGCTTTCGCCGTCGCCGATGCCGAACAGCGCGCCGGCGAGACCGCCGCCCTCGCCCGGCAGGACGAGCGTGCGCCCTGCCTCGCCGGAAAAACCGTTGGCTCTTGCCCAGGCGATGGCGGGCGGCGGCAATGCCGCGGCTTCAAGGGCGTCCTTTGCCACCAGATAGACAGGCAAGGCGGCTTGCGGCTTTTGTTCGACGAGTTCGACAGGCATGCGATGATCTCCGGCCGAACAGGATGAGTCGGCTTCTTAACGGTCCATTAGGGTTAACAGAATATTTCTGCGGGAGGGAAGACGGCCAGCCTATGGCCGCACAGGAATGGAGACCGGGCGCCGATGCCGATCAAAGCGTTGAACCATAGAGCCAAGCGTCTGATCAGCACAGCCTTCATGGCGGCACTGGCAGCCAGCGTGGCAGGTTGCGGCAGCACCAGCCAGATGACCACCGGCTCCATCTCGCGCTCCGATAGAAGGCCGCTGGAAACGATGTCGGCCGGCGAACTGCACACCGCCACGTCGAGGCTTGGCGAATCCTACGCCCGCAATCCCAATGACAAGCGCATGGCGATGAATTTCGCGGCGGCGCTGCAGATGGACGGCGATGCCGATCAGTCGCTCGCCGTGATGCGCAAGCTGGCGATCGCCTATCCCAAGGATCGCGAGGTGCTTGCAGCCTATGGCAAGGCTCTCGCCGCCAACGGCCAGTTCGAGCCGGCGCTGGACGCCGTGCGCCGCGCGCAGACGCCCGAATATCCGGACTGGAAGCTGGTGTCGGCGGAAGCCGCGATCCTCGACCAGATGGGCCAGAAGGACGAAGCGCGTCAGGACTACCGCAAGGCGCTGGAACTCAAACCGAACGAGCCTTCGGTGCTGTCCAATCTCGGCATGTCCTATGTGCTCGAAGGCGACCTGCGAACGGCCGAGACCTATATGCGCTCGGCCGCGCAGCAGCCTAGCGCCGACAGCCGGGTGCGGCAGAACCTTGCACTCGTAGTGGGCCTGCAGGGCCGCTTCGACGAGGCCGAGAAGATCGCCTCGCAGGAATTGTCGCCCGAACAGGCGCAGGCCAACGTCGCCTATCTGCGCCAGATGCTTGCCCAGCAGAATGCCTGGAGCCAGCTGAAGGATCGGGACAAGAACAAGGCGAAAGTCGCCACGAACTGACGGACGCCGCCAAGCGCCGCCCGCTCCGACAATCCAAAAGCCGCGCGGCTTTTTTTGATTGACACGAACGGCTCTTTCTCTTTGCTTTTTACGCAATTCCGGACGGAAACCCGCTCGACACTTTTCCTGGAATTGCCTTCTCTTTTTCTACGCAATTCCGGGCGGAAAACCGCGCGACACTTTTCCTGGAATGCTTTCTCTTTTTCTACGCAATTCCGGGCGGAAACCCGCGCGACACTTTTCCTGGAATTGCTTTACTTGCTCGAGGAGCTGTGCTGGTCGCCGAAGATGCCGCGCTGGCTGACCTGGATGCCGGCCGGGCCAAGAATGATGGCGAACAGAACCGGCAGGAAGAACAGGATCATCGGCACGGTGAGCTTCGGCGGCAGCGCGGCGGCTTTCTTCTCGGCCGCGTTCATGCGCATGTCGCGGCTTTCCGAGGCGAGCACGCGCAGCGCATGCGCCACCGGCGTGCCGTAGCGTTCGGCCTGGACCAGGGCCTGCGACACCGACTTGACCGATTCCAGGCCGGTGCGGCTTGCCAGGTTCTCATAAGCGATCTTGCGATCCTGCAGATAGGACAATTCGGCATTGGTGAGCACGAATTCCTCGGCAAGCGGGACCGACTGCGCGCCGATTTCGTCGGCGACCCTGCGCAGGGCCGCTTCCACCGACATGCCGGATTCCACGCAGATCAGCATCAGGTCGAGCGCGTCCGGCCACGCCAGTTGGATCGATTGCTTGCGCTTGGTCGCGCGGTTGTTGACATAGAGGATGGGCGCGTAGAAGCCGCCATAGGCGACGACGACACAGACGAACAGCTTGATGAAAGCCGGCTGCTGCGGCAGGCCGCCGAGCACGAACAGGTAGACTGCCGCCAGCGCAAAGCCCACGAATGGCAGGACGAGGCGGAAGAAGAGGAAGCGCGTCAGCGGGTTCTGGCCGCGGAAGCCCGCGACCTTGAGCTTCTGGATCGTGTTTTCATCGGCAAGCGCGCGCTTCAGATCCAGGCGGTCGACGATGTTGCGCATGCCGATGGACTGTTCCTCGCGCAGGCCCTTGCGCCGGCGGTCAGCCTCGCTGGCCAGCCGCGCGCGCTGCTCGGCGCGCAATTTGTCTCGTTCGAGCGCCACGGACTTCATGCGCGATTTGAGCGACGTGCCACCGAACGCCGGCATGAGGGTGAACACGGTCGCGAACACGGCGATGCCGACCAGCATCGCGATCAGAAAGGAAGGATCGGTGAGTGTTTTGACGACCTGTTCTGTCACCGGATCCGCGCCCCTACACTTCGAAATTCATCATCTTGCGCATCACCAGGATGCCGATCGACATCCAGACGCCCGCACAGCCGAGGATCAGGTTGCCGACATTGGTGGTGAACAGCGGCATGATATAATTCGGGCTCGACAGATAGACGAGAAAGGCGACGACAAAAGGCAGGGCGCCGATGATGACGGCGGATGCCTTGGCTTCCATCGACAGCGCCTGGACCTTGGCCTTCATCTTCTTGCGGTCGCGCAGGACGCGCGAAAGGTTGCCTAGCGCCTCGGACAGGTTGCCGCCGGCCTGCGACTGGATCTGGATGACGATCCCGAAGAAGCCGGCCTCGCTGCACGGCATGGTCTCGGACATGCGCATGGCGGCGTCGGGGACCGACATGCCCATCTGCTGGGAATCGACGATGCGGCGGAACTCCGACCGGACCGGTTCGGGCGATTCATTGGCGATCAGGCGGATCGCGTCGTTGAGCGGCAGACCGGACTTGACCGCGCGCACGATGATGTCGAGCGCGTTCGGAAACTCTTCCAGGAAGGCCTTGACGCGACGTGTGCGGCGAAACGAAACGAACCAGCGCGGCAGACCGAGCCCGCCCACCAGCAGGGCGCCGGGCAGGGCCCACAGAGGCGCGCCGACGAAAAAGAGAAGGGCCGTCAGGATGATGCTGCAGACGACGGAGTATATGTAGAAGCGCTCGATCGGCACCTGCATGCCGGCCTGGCGGATCTGAACCTTCAGCGGCGGTTTCTTGAGGTTTCTATCGTTGGTCTTCTGTTTCTCGTCGAGCTGCTTGAGCGAGTCCTGGAGACTTTTGCGGCGCTTGACCGCCTCCGCGGCGCGATCGCGCGTGGCCTTCACCACCGACCTGTCGGTTTCGGCTGTCTTGATGGTTTGAAGCCGCTTGCCCGCCTGCTTCTCGTTGTCGATGCGCGTGAACAGGAAAGCATAAGCCACCGCGCCGGCGCTGAAGCCGGCGAGCACGATGAACGCCAGGACGGTGGTGTCAATTCCGAACATCGACCGGTGCCCCTAGGCCCTTTCGCCGTTTCAAAGAAACGGCGAACCGCCCTATTTCTTTGTTTGGACGCAATTCCGGACGGATAACCGCTTCACACTTTTCCTGGAATTGCGTCAGACCTCCAGACAAATCAGTCAGCGCGTTTCTCCATCGCCTCGAGCGCATTGGCGAGGCGCTGCTCCTCGCCATAATAGCGGGCGCGATCCCAGAAATGCGGGCGGCCGATGCCCGTCGACACATGCTCGCCAACCAGCCGGCCGCTCGAGTCCTCGCCCTTGATGTTATAGAGGACGAGATCCTGGGTGATGATGACGTCGCCTTCCATGCCGACCACCTCGGTGATGTGGGTGATGCGGCGCGAACCGTCGCGCAGGCGAGCGGCCTGGATGATCACGTCGATCGAGCCGACGACGATCTCGCGCACGGTGCGCTGCGGCAGCGAATAGCCGCCCATGGCGATCATCGATTCGATACGGTTGAGGCATTCGCGGGGGCTGTTCGAGTGGATCGTTCCCATCGAGCCGTCGTGACCGGTGTTCATCGCCTGCAGAAGGTCGAACACTTCCGGTCCGCGCACTTCGCCGACGATGATGCGCTCGGGCCGCATACGCAGGCAGTTCTTGACGAGATCGCGCATGGTCACCTCGCCCTCGCCCTCGAGATTGGGCGGCCGGGTTTCGAGACGCACCACATGCGGCTGCTGCAGCTGCAGTTCGGCCGAGTCCTCGCAGGTGATGACCCGCTCCTCGCGGTCGATATAGTTGGTCAGGCAGTTGAGCAGCGTCGTCTTGCCGGAGCCGGTGCCGCCCGAGATGACGACATTGCAGCGGACACGGCCTATGATCTTGAGGATTTCCGCGCCTTGCGGCGAGATGGCGCCAAACTTGACCAGCTGGTCCAGCGTCAGCTTGTCCTTCTTGAACTTGCGGATGGTGAGCGCGGTGCCGTCGATGGAGAGCGGCGGCGCGATGACGTTGACGCGCGAGCCGTCGGGCAGGCGCGCGTCGCAGATTGGGCTCGATTCATCGACACGACGGCCGACCTGGCTGACGATACGCTGGCAGATGTTGAGCAGCTGCTGGTTGTCGCGGAAGCGGACGCCGGTCTGTTCGACCCTGCCGTTGACTTCGATGTAGACGTTCTTGGAGCCGTTGACCATGATGTCGGCTATGTCGTCGCGGGCGAGCAGCGGCTCCAGCGGTCCATAGCCCAGAACGTCGTTGCAGATATCTTCAAGCAGCTCCTCCTGCTCGGAGATCGACATCGCGAAGTTCTTGATCGCGATAATATCGTTGACGATGTCGCGGATTTCCTCGCGCGCGCTTTCGGGATCGAGCTTGGCGAGCTGCGACAGATCGATCGTGTCGATGAGCGCGGAGAACACCTGGCTCTTGGTGTCGTAGTAAGTCTCTGAGCGCTCGCGCTGGATCCTTCTTGGCGGCTCGGGCGCCATCGGCGGCGCCTCCACGGGACGGCGAGCCGGCGGCGCAGCCGGCGCGGTGGACGCCGGCACGGCCGGCCGCTCGGCCGTCATCGTTCCCGTCGAAGCGGGAGCGGCGGGAGCCGACGCCGGCGGACGGAATTCGGGCGTCACCCGGTTGCCGTCGTCTTTGCTTCTCTTACCAAACATGATCGACTACCCGATGCCGCTCAAACAGCGTCATTTCCTGTTGCGCGAGAGCTTGCCGAGGATCGAACCCAGGCCCGCCTTCTTCTTTGTCTTGATTTCGCTACGTCCGGTCAGCACATGCGCTATCTCGTTGATGGTCGCGACGACCGGGTTCTTAGCGTCCATCTCGGTCAGCATGCGGCCGTTGTTGGCGGCATTGCCGAACAGCAGCGGTTCGAAATTGATCACCGCCATGGGCGTGATGCCAAGCGGCTCGGCGAAATCGGAAGGCGCTATCTCCGGCCGTTTCGGCACACCTGCCTGGTTGATGATCAGCTTCGGCGGCGGATCGTTCGGGCGCAGCCGCTTCAGCATGTCCACCAAGTTCTTGGTGTTGCGAAGATTTGCGAGCTCGGGCGTGGCGGTGATGACGATCTCGTCGGCCTTGATCAGCGTGCTCTTCGTCCACCCGCTCCAGATGTGAGGGATATCGAGAACCAGCAGGGGCGCGCTGCGTTGCGCCGTCTCGATGATCTGCGAGAAGGCCTCGGCGTCGAAATCATAGACGCGTTCGAGCGTGGAGGGGGCCGCAAGCAGCGACAGATGCTCGGCGCATTGCGCGAGCAGGCGGTCGAGATAGACCTCGTCGACCCGCTCAGGCGAAAACACGGCCTCTGCGATGCCCTGAGCCGGATCCTGATCGAAGTTGATGTTGGCGGTGCCGAAGGCGAGGTCGAGGTCAGCGATGACGACTTCGGATTTGAACAGCGACGACATCGCCCAGGCCGCATTGTGGGCAATGGTCGATGAGCCGACGCCGCCCTTGGCGCCGATGAAGGCGATTGAGCGGCCTATCGGCTCCGATTCCGGATCGACGAAGATCGACGACACGACGCTGACGATGTCGGACATTGAGACCGGCGCGACGACATATTCGGAAATGCCTGAACGGATGAGCTCGCGGTAGAGCCCGACATCGTTGTAGTGGCCGATGACCACGACCTTGGACGACGGATCGCAATACTCCGCGAGCTGGCCGAGTTGTTCGAGCAGTTGCTTCGGCTCGCTGCGCGATTCCAGCAGGATCAGGTTCGGTGTCGGCGCGGACTGATAGAACTCGATCGCGGTCGGAACGCCGCCCATATGGACCTTGAGATGGGCCTTGGCCATACGGCGATCCTCGGCGGCGCGCTCCACGGGGCTGGCGACGCCTTCGGTCTCGCAGAAAGCCTGGATCGAAATGCGCGGCACGGGGCGCAGCGCCTGCATGGCGGCGATGTCCTGCTGCGAAAGGTCGCCGGTTTCCGCGGGCGTGTCGTAGGCAAGATTGCTCATCGTCATGCTCTTTCCGTGGCTGCTTTTTCCGTCATCCGCCGGCTCAGTACGTCACTTCCGAATTGCCCAGGAACTCGTCTGAGATGCCTCTCGTCCGGTACACATCGATCACCGCGCTGCGATTTTCGGCATCGATTTCGGACTGCTTGCGCGGCCCGATCAGATCGTTGGGATTGGCCACCTGGGCCGCGAGATTGTTCTGATAGGAGCAGCCGAAGTCGGCATAATGCTTGTTGTCCGACGTCTCGGTCAGGTCGTCGGGCCAACGCCCGCATTTATCGGTCTGCGCCCGCACCGCGACGAAGGCGACGCGCACCG
Organism: Mesorhizobium sp. M2A.F.Ca.ET.046.03.2.1; assembly: GCF_003952425.1. Lineage (NCBI taxonomy): Bacteria > Pseudomonadati > Pseudomonadota > Alphaproteobacteria > Hyphomicrobiales > Phyllobacteriaceae > Mesorhizobium > Mesorhizobium sp. M2A.F.Ca.ET.046.03.2.1. The sequence continues at coordinate 1,881,771 of NZ_CP034449.1, forward strand.
GCGCGGACGCCTCCGGCACAGCCGACTGATAGGAAGTCATGACGATGCGATCGCGCTTGACGCCCGCCTTCATGGCAAGCCTGGCAAAATCGCGGCCTGCCGCCTGCGCGGCAACTTCGTTGGCGGAGCCTGCCGGCATCGCGATCGTCAGCGCCGGCGCAGCGCTCTTGTCGTAGCCGTCGAGGAAGCCGAGCAGCGCATCGCGCTGCGCGCCGGTCATGCCGCGATCGCCGGCGCCGACCGGCAGATCGATCTTCTGATTCTTCTCGGCAATGACGATCGGATGGGTCGTGCGATAGTCGTCCGGGATCGACCCGACCGTGATGCTGTCGCGATTGGCGCAACCCGCGAGCGACGCCGCAAGGGCGACCGCCAGTGCCGGGACCACCTGCCGGCCTATCCTTGCGATGCCGGATGCTGTCCGGACCGTCATGACCTTCGATGCTGACTTGGACATATCCGCGTTCCCACTCATTTGTAGATGAAGCCGACGACGCCGTGGTACCGCCCGGCTGGCCTGTCCGTCTGCATGGTGCCGTAGACGCGATTGACGCGGCCGAGGAACATGCCGGCGCCGTCGCTCGGCGGGTTGAAATTGTCATCCGGCTTGGCCAGGTCGTTGCGCGTCACCGGCCGCGCCAGATAGGGCGTGATGATGATGACGAGCTCGCTTTCGTTGCGGACGAAGTCGCGGCTGCGGAAGAGCGTCCCGAGCACGGGGATCTTGGTCAGGCCGGGCAATCCGGTGACAGCCTGCCTGAGATCGTCGCGCACGAGGCCCGCGATCATCATCGAACCGCCGGAAGGCAGTTCGACCGTCGTATCGGCCAGGCGCTTGCGCAGCGACAAAGCGTTCATGCCGATGTTCTGGTTGTCTGTGGATGCCGATACGGATCCTTCGGTCGTCGGTTCGGAAACCGACGTCCTCACCTTCAGGCTTATGCGACCGGGCGACAGAACAACCGGCTGGAACTCCAGCCCGATACCGTACTCGATCTTGTCGACCGAATAGTTCTGCAGACCGGTCTGGTTGTCCGTGGACACGTTGGCGGAAACGCTCTTCACAATATTGTACTCGCCGCCGACCTTGAAGGTCGCCTTTTCCCCGGACACGGCGGTCAAAGTCGGCTCAGCCAGGGTCTTCATGACCCCCGACTGTTCCATTGCGTTGATATAGGACTGCAGCCCTGACGAGCTGATAGAGAGGCCCGCGTTCGACAGCGGTTTGCCAAGACCCATGTAAGGGTCGCTGAGCGCCGCCCAGGAAATGCCGTTGCTGCCGCCGCTGGCGAGCATATTGACGCCGAGCTGTTTCATCACCGAGCGGCTGACTTCGGCGACCGTCACCTTGAGCGTTACCTGATCGTCGCCGATGATCTGCAACAGGTTGACGATCTTGGAGGTCCGGCGCTCCTGGTCGGGGTTGTTGATGTCGACGCCGCCATTGACCGAGCCGCCGGCGGCGGTCTGCGAATATTGGCCGGTCGTCGCTTCACCGCCTGACACGAAGATGGTCGCGAGATCGACGGCGCGCTTGGCATCGAGCGGCGTGTCGACCATGCCGGTGAGGACAACGTTGTCGTTCAGCAGCTCGACCTTGATCTGCGAGGACGGGATGAAGCGCTTCAGATAATCCTCCAGCCCGGCGACATCGCGCTCGACGGCAAGGTCCAGGCTGACGATCTGCTCGCCATTGGGGCCGAAGACAAAGATGTTGGTTTCGCCGACCGCCTTGCCGAACAGGTAGATGCGCCGTGCCGTGCGCGTCACCGCGTCGGCAACCGCCGGATTGGCGACGAGGATGTCATAGGCATCGCTCGGCAAGTCGATGACCACGGATTTGTTGAGGCCGAGCTTGACGCGCTGCGTGGCGACGGAAGCCGATACGCCGGCGCTCGCGGCTTTGGCTTCGACCAGTCCCGAGGCGTTGGCGCCAATCAGCAGCAGACCGATCGTCGCGGTCGCCAGGAAGGGCAGCAGTTTGCCATTTAGCGTCATTTCCTTGCTCCCACCTCGGAAACCTCGCCCGACTTGATCAGACGCACCGTTCCGCGCCGGCCGTTGCCGTTGACCAGATAGTCGGCTTCGTCCGTACTCTTTTCGTGGATGTCGGTGATCGGGCGCAGCGCGAGCGTCAGGCGGTCCGCCATCTGCTGCGCGACGGTGATGATCTCGGCCTGTTGCGGCGTCAGCTCCAGCGTCGCGGTCTGGCCGACCCTGGTCTTCTTGCCTTCCTCGTCTTCCTGGATGGTCTGGTCGATGGCCAGCACCCGGATGTTCTTGAGGATGGTCTCGGTGTTGAAGCCGCTGCCGCCGTTGCCGGTGTCGGCGCGGCGGGTCATGATAACGTCGACGAAGTCGTTGGGCAGGATGAAGCCGCCTGCGGAAGTGTCGGCCGATATCGCGGTGGCGACAGCGCGCATCCCTGAAGGCAGGATCGACGACATGAAGCTCTGCCCCTCGCCGACCAGCTTGGAGCGGCGCAGCGGCTCGCCCGTATACATGGCGACGCGCGCTACCGAGCCCTTGAGCTTTTCGGCCGCGTCAGGTTCGGCGGCGCGCGTGATGAAATTGGCATTGACACCGTCGGACGGCCATTTTTCCCAGCTGACGTTGTTGCCGAGTTGGCTGCCCATCGCCACGTCGCCGGAAAGCACCAGCACGTCCTGCAACGCGACCGCCGGCTGCGCGGGCGCATTGACAACGACCTGCGCCGGCGGCGCCACCACCATGTTCTTGGCGACATAGCCCGCGCTACCCGCCGCGACCGCAGCCACGCCCAGAATAATCAATCGGGATGCTGGCATTCGTCCGAAACCCTTCGCCTCAAGGCAAACCACCTCGCCAGGCCGGACTTTGCAGCCGCAATCGTCAAAACAAGGTTAATGTAATGCTTACGATCGTGATTAATTTAAGGTTTACTCAAATTCGATCGAACGGTCTCGTCGTTAACAAAAAAGGCGGCCAGGCCGCCTTCGGTCGCCGACATCAATGTCGCCAAACCTATGCCGTGAGCCTCTGCAGCGCCCAGACCATCAGTGGCGAATCCGGGAACGTGATCAGTCCACCGGCGCCAAGCGCAACGCCATAGGGAATGCCCACTTTCTCGTCGGCGAAGTGGCGCAGGAACCGGCTGTGGCCGGTATAGGCGGCCAGCGGCGATTTACGGTAGGCGAGGATTGCGATGGTCAGCAGGCCCCCAAGGAAAGCCGACGTCACCAGATAGCCGATCAAATCGATGTTGAGGCCCATCCACAGAGCGCTCGCGGCCAGAAGCTTGGCGTCGCCGCCGCCCATGCCGCCGAGCGCAAAGAGGCCGAATGTCGTGGCAAGCACGAGGGCGCCGGCGGCGAAGTGCCAGCCATAGGTCGCCCAGTCCATCCCGGTGAGCGGCGCGACAAGCGCGAATGTGGCCACCAAGAGCACGGGAACGCGGTTGGCGATCGTCATCGACAACGTGTCGGAGATCGCAGCGAACAGCATGCAGAATGGGAAGACGACGAAGATTATGGCTTCGAGCATGAAACAAGTGCCGTGAGACAATACCGCGCGCAATCTAAGGCACGGCGCATTAACGATCGGTGAGTGGGGTGGCCGGATGCTGCAACGAACAAGGGCCGCCGCGAGGCAGCCCTTGTGTCAGAATGACTTCGCCGTCCTCGGCTTATCAGTTGCCCGACGGGGCGTCGCTGACAGCCGTGGCGATCGCATCGAACTTGGCATTCAGCGCGGTGCCAAGCGAGGTGGCGCCGACCATGATGGCGAGCGCGATGAGAGCGGCGATCAGACCGTATTCGATGGCGGTCGCGCCGGATTCGTCTTTCACGAAACGTGCAATGAGATTAGACATGCGAGAGCTCCTACTCCACGTGTTACAGCACTTCCGTCAACTTCTCTTTGCGGTTGATCGGACGCTGCAAATCTAGGGAGAAGCCGTTTCGATCGGCTTAATAAACAGCCTTACCGATTCCTTTCCAGCGGCGAACGCACTGCGTGGTTAACCGCGACCTAAACATTGTCAGCCGGCTCGAGGATCGAGCAAAGCGGCGCAAACCGGCGCTTGTGCAATGTTACTAAAACAGGAAGCGCCGTCGGCGCGTGGACGGGCGAGGCAAAATCCTTAATCGCGGCCAGGTCCGGTTTAACCGTTGCTTCACCAATCTCGTTCATGTTCCGTTGAAGAATCCGCCTGCCGGGAGCTGTTCAATGAGGTTGTCGAGATCGCTGTTTCCAGTCGCCGCGCTGCTGGCGGCTGCCGCCTTGGTGATGCCGGCCAAGGCCGGCGCGGGTGTCGAAGTGACCATGAACCAGGCAAAGATCGTCAAATTGTCCCGTGCGGCCGACACCGTCGTCATCGGCAACCCCGCCATCGCCGATGCCTCGGTGCAGGACGCCTCGACCATCGTTCTCACCGGCAAAGGTTTTGGCGTCACCAATTTGGTCGTGCTCGACTCGGACGGCAGCCCGATCATCGATGAACAGGTGACCGTCGTGCGACAGGCCGCTTCCTCGGTACGCATCTACAGGCGTGCCGAAGTCCAGACCATGTCTTGCACGCCCTATTGCGAGAGCGCCTACAAGACCGAGGCCGAGAAGGCTTCCGAAACCGAAATGAGCGCCGCGCACTAAGCCCGACAAAAAGCGTCGGAGCAGGCGTTAAAGACAGCTTAAAGCCTGCCGGGCGAATTTAACGATCATCCAAACCGGACCTCAATGGGTTTTCGCTACCTTGCCGCCGGTACCGCGAGGGGATTCGGCAGGAAGGCAAATGAGCAAGGATGCCACATCCGGCAACGGGATGGACAGTTCGGCGCGCGGCAAACCCCGCCCCGGCTTCTTCAGCGACAGACGCGGCAGCACGGCAATGGAATTTGCGATGCTTGCCATCCCGTTCGCGCTTCTCGTCTTCGCTATCCTCGAGAGCTGCATCTCCTTTGCCGGCCAGGAGGTGATGGCCAACGTCACCGACGATGTCGCCCGCCAGTTGCGGACCGGGCAGTTGCAGAGGTCGAACGTCACCGAAGCCTCCATCAAGCGGCTGATCTGCAGCAAGCTGGAGATCATGGTGGCCAAGGACTGCCCGGGATTGCTGGTGGACCTGCGTGAATATCCGAGCTTCGCCGACGCAGCTACGGCGGGCTACAGAATAAATGGCAACCAAATCGTGCTGACGCAAAGCGGAAGCGACAAGACCTTCACGACATCGCCCGGGCTGGCCGAATCGATCAACATGCTGCGGGTGTTCTACAAATGGCCGGTGATGACTGATCTCCTGGCCAAACAGATGCAGAATTTCACTGATGGGACCACGCTGCATTTCGCGTCCGTAACCTGGCAGAACGAACCGTTCGACGACAACTGAGACTGGTGGACGACTGAGACTGCGGCGATCTGGAGGATAGGATGTACCGTGCGGGGGCACATTGGGGGATTTCGGCTATCGTGGCGCGAGCCAGCCGGTTTGGCCGCGATCGGCGCGGCGTCGCGGCGATCGAGTTTGCGCTCATCGTGCCGGTGCTGCTCATCATGTATTTCATCACGATGGAAGCCTCCCAGGCCATTGAGACCAGCAAGAAAGTTAGCCGCATCGGCAGCATGGTGGCGGATCTCGTCACGCAGCAGACGGCGGTCGTGAAGGCGAACCTCGATGCCATCATGAAGATCGGCAGCACGACGCTTCTGCCCTACAACCGCTCGGATCCGAAGATCATCATCACCGCCATACAGATGTCGGACCAGGCATCGCCGACAGTGAAGGTAGTGTGGTCGCGCAAGCTGGTTGGCAGCACCTACAGCGCCGATGCCAAGCCCGGCGACACCACGACTGTCCCCTCGACGCTGAAAATCCGCAACACTTTCCTAATCCGTGTGGAAAGCGATCTCGGCTATACACCGGTCATCGCCTGGAGCGCGACCGATGAAAAAGCGAAATCGTTTGGATTGCTGTCGACCTTCAGCAACATAAACATGAGCGAGACTTATTATCTCAGGCCTCGCCGGGTTCCGATGATCCCTTGCAGCGACTGCTGACGGTCATTAGCGGCCATCCAATGCCTGCCGCACAATGCCCATCGCCATGGCGTAATCCTTGGACGTCGCCGGCACGAAGCCGCCGGTATGCGCCCTCTCCAGGAGGTCGTACACATCGGGCGTCTGTGATTTGAGATTGGTCAGGAAGACGGTCAGCCGTCGTTTCGTCTCTGGATCGAGATCGCTGCGCACCGCATGCGGCCCGTAGCGCAACAGGTCGGAGGTCCATAACACCCTAAGCGACGCCCCAGGGATGCCGGCAGCCTCCAGCCGCTCGACCGTGCCGCCGGAATGGGCGGCTTGGCCGTCGGCATCGGCCGGCTCCCAGCCGAACAAGCCATCCGCATCGCCGACGCTCAACATCGTCTCGGCCGCCGTGGCCGACGCCGCGCGTGCCAGGAACGGCGAATCCCGCGCAATCTTCACCCCTGCGGCGGAAAGGGCCGCCAGCGGCAGCAGCGCGCCGCCGACATTATCGGCCGGCGCAATCGCGATCCGATGCGAAGCCATGGCGGCAAGATCCTGAAGCCTGCCGTCGCGCGTCACCAGGACGGAGCGGATGCCGACGGCGCCGTCGGCGTCGACCGGCGCCACCAGTGGCTCGACACAGCCGCAGCGCTCCGAGGCCGTGGCATAGGCAAGCGCCGAATAGACCGCGTATTGCACGCGCCCGCTCGCCTGCGCCTCGATCAGCGCCCCATAGTCACGCGCAACGACGAACTCGACCTTCATGCCGAGCGCGTTGGCATAGGCTTCCGTCAGACGCGCAAGCCCGGGGACGGTGTTGCCGCCGCCCGGCGTGGCAACGATGCCGATACGGAACGTGCCGATGTCGTCACGCCAGTCGGCGTGTGCCGGCCATGCGGCGGCGCCGGACGCCAAGAGAGCGGCCGCGCACATTTTCACGGCCTGCCTTGCCGCGATCTTGCCGCGCCTCGCCATGCTTGCCTTGCTCCCGCCATATCCACGCCTCGTCGCAACTATGGCGCGAAGCGGTCGCGGTTTGGTTTCCGATTTGCCAACGCCGCCGGGGAACCTTATGTCTGGCGACCAGGACTGACAACAATGACACCCATGGCGCGCGCGTTCCTGTTCGTTCTCGATTCTTTCGGCATCGGCGGCGCGGCCGACGCCGAACGCTATGGCGATGCCGGCGCCGACACCTTCGGACATATCTTCAAGGCCTGCGCCGAAGGCCGCGCCGACCGGGAAGGTCTGCGCAAAGGACCGCTCGCCGTGCCCAACATGATGTCGCTCGGGCTTGGCCTGGCGGCGCAAACCGCGACGGGGTTCAGAACCGGCATCTATGCGCCGCCGATCGGCTCGGCCTTCCACGGCGCCGCCCAGGAGGTGTCAAGCGGCAAGGACACGCCGTCGGGCCATTGGGAGATCGCAGGACTGCCCGTGCGCTTCGACTGGGGCTATTTTCCCGACACGGTGCCTGCCTTCCCGGCCGAGCTGACCGACGCGATCATCCGCGAAGGCAAGGTGCCGGGTATCCTCGGCAATTGCCATGCGCCGGGAACCGAGATCATCGAGCGGCTCGGCGAAGAGCATATCCGCACCGGCAGACCGATCTGCTACACGTCGGTGGACTCCGTGTTGCAGATCGCCGCGCATGAAACGCATTTCGGCCTGGAGCGGCTTTATGAGCTTTGCCTCACGGTGCGCCGGCTCGTCGATCGCTTGAAGATCGGGCGCGTGATCGCGCGGCCTTTCGTGGGCGAGACGCCCGCCACGTTCCAGCGCACCCACAACCGCCGCGACTATGCGGTGCCGCCGCCTGAGCCGACCCTGCTCGACCGGCTGACGGAGCGCGGCAGCAAGGTCATCGCCGTCGGCAAGATCGGCGATATCTTCGCCCATCGCGGCATCTCGCAGGTGCGCAAGGCCGGCGGCAACATGGCGATGTTCGACAAGGCGCTCGGCGCCATGGACGATGCCGGCGACGGCGACCTGGTCTTTGCCAATTTCGTCGACTTCGACACCGAGTTCGGTCACCGGCGCGATGTCGCCGGCTACGCGGCCGCGCTCGAAGCCTTCGACCGCCGGCTGCCCGAGGCGCTGTCGCGCATCAGGCCGGGCGACCTTCTCATCCTCACAGCCGACCATGGCAACGACCCGACCTGGCGCGGCACTGACCATACGCGTGAGCGCGTTCCGGTGATCGGCATCGGGCCGGGGCTGAAGGGCGGCGACATCGGGCTGAGGCCAACCTTCGCCGATATCGGCGAAACCGTTGCGGATCACCTTGGCCTGGCAGCCGGACGCCATGGGACATCATTCCTTGCAGCGATAGGCGGCCATGCCTGAACTGCCTGAAGTCGAAACCGTCCGGCGCGGACTGCAGCCGGTCCTGGAAGGGGCGCGGCTGGTCAAGGTCGAAGCGCGCAGGCCCGACCTTCGCTTTCCTTTTCCCGAGCGCTTTTCGGAGCGGCTGACAGGCAAGACCTTGACGGCGCTTGGCCGGCGCGCCAAATACCTGACGATGCATGTCGAAGATGGTCCGGTGCTGATCTGCCACCTCGGCATGTCGGGGTCGTTCCGGATCGAAAGCGCCGGGAGCAGCGACCTCCCCGGCTCCTTCCATCAGGAGCGCTCGAAGATCGCCGCGCACGACCATGTCGTGTTCGACGTCACCTCGCCGAACGGCGTGCGGTCCAGCATCATCTTCAACGACCCGCGCCGCTTCGGCTTCATGCTGTTTGCCGAAGGCGCGCCGGACACCCATCCGATGCTGGCGGGACTCGGCATCGAGCCAACCGGTAACGCGCTCGACGGCCCCCTGCTCGCCTCGCTGCTGAAGGATCGCAGATCGCCGCTCAAGGCGGCGCTGCTCGACCAGCGCCTGATCGCCGGGCTCGGCAATATATATGTCTCGGAAGCACTGTGGCGCGCCGGGCTCTCGCCGCTGCGCGAAGCCGGCACCATCGCCGGCTCGGCCAAGAAGGCGAAGGGACAAAGCGAACGCCTCGCCGAGGCGATCCGCTCGGTCATCGCCGATGCGATCGCCGCCGGCGGCTCGTCGCTGCGCGACTATGTCCAGGCCGACGGATCGCTCGGCTATTTCCAGCATTCCTTCGCGGTCTACGATCGCGAGGGGGAGCCGTGCCAGAAGCCGGGCTGCCGCGGCCATGTCGAACGCATCGTGCAGAGCGGCCGCTCGACCTTCTATTGCCGGACCTGTCAGCGGTAAGCTAGGAACGGTATCGATCATCCCACCCCCGCGGAGGAAGCGAACCATGACCTATGAAACCATTCTCGTGGAAACACGCGGCAAGGTCGGGTTGATCACGCTGAACCGGCCCAAGGCGCTCAATGCACTGAATTCGCAGGTGCTTGCGGAGGTGGTCGCGGCGGCGAGCGCGTTCGATGCCGATCCCGCCATCGGCGCGATGGTGCTTACGGGCTCGGAAAAGGCGTTCGCCGCCGGCGCCGACATCAAGGAAATGCAGGCGATGTCCTTCGCCGACGCCTACACGCAGGATTTCTTCGTCGGCTGGGAGGAATTCACGCGCACGCGCAAACCCATCGTCGCGGCGGTCGCTGGCTATGCGCTCGGCGGCGGCTGCGAGCTGGCCATGATGTGCGACTTCATCCTCGCCGGCGACAACGCCAAATTCGGCCAGCCCGAGATCACGCTCGGCGTCATGCCGGGCATGGGCGGCTCACAGCGGCTGACCCGATTCGTCGGCAAGTCCAAGGCGATGGACATGTGCCTGACCGGGCGGATGATGGACGCGGCCGAGGCCGAGAGGAGCGGGCTGGTGTCGCGGGTGGTCCCGGTCGCCGAGCTGCTCGACGAAACGCTGAAGGCGGCGGCGAAGATCGCCGAGTTCTCGCTGCCGTCGGTGATAATGACCAAGGAAGCCGTCAACCGCGCTTACGAGACGACGTTGGCCGAGGGGCTGCGCTTCGAGCGCCGTCTTTTCCATTCGCTGTTTGCGCTCGACGACCAGAAAGAAGGCATGGCCGCCTTCGTCGAGAAGCGGAAGCCGAACTTCACCAACCGCTAAAGCATGTCTCCCGAAAGTGGGGACCGGTTTCGGGATAAAGACATGCTTAAAATCAAAACCTAAAGCGCATGGAGCGAATCTGAAAGATCGCGACGCGCTTTAGGCGCTTCGCCCAGGTGGCCGCGATTTTGCGGGACATGACATCGAGGCCCAAAAAGACCGCGAAGCGGCGTTGACGAGGCGGAAAAGCTGAACTATAAGCCGCACCAACCGAGGCGGCCCGTGGCTGCCCGTTTGTTTTTTGCGCCCTGCGACATCGCTGGCGTTCACCAGATCAGAAGAGAGGCATCATGGCCAATACTTCCTCGGCCAAAAAGGCTACGCGCAAGATCGCCCGCCGCGCTGCGGTCAACAAGAACCGCCGCTCGCGCGTCCGCACCTATGTCCGCAAGGTCGAAGAGGCACTGGCCGCCGGCGACAAGGCCGCTGCGGTGGAAGCCTTCAAGGCTGCGGAACCGGAATTGATGCGCGCCGCCACCAAGGGCGTCGTCCACAAGAACACGGCTTCCCGCAAGGTTTCGCGACTGGCTCAGCGGGTCAAGACGCTGTCGGCCTGACCGACTCAATCCTCCATCGATTTGGAACCCGGCCGCACAGGCCGGGTTTTTTCGTTTGCCGGCAAGTACTTAAAAAGTTCGCCCGCAAGCTGCACTTGTGAGGCGATTCAAAATGCCGGTATTGTTTTGCCGGCATATACAGCGCCGCTTATATCTGCGCGCCTCTGCCGCGGCAGCTGCCCAAATTCTCCTGTCAAAAATTCCGCATTCTTTTCAGGTGCTTACAGACGGTCATCCACAGCTTGTTCAACGCACGGCCGGACCGCGGGGGAGAAGTAGCTGTCAAGAGAATTATTTCAGAATATTTCGTTTCGGGCGGTCTTTTTCATATTCGCCGGAAAAGGGTTTGAATCACAATGGCTTTGTCAAAACGTGCCGTCGCAGCACCCGAATTCAAGCCCCGTTCGGTAACCAGATTCGTTAAAAAACCGTTAGATGTGGCCTTGCCCTATCCACAGCGATTTCGGTAATGTCCATCCATCGAAGGGACGGGCACTAAGCCCCTGACCCAGCCTGAATCGGCCAGCACAAAATGGCAGAATTCATGACGTGGAGCAATTCCGCGCGTGGCTTGGTTTGTCTCTTCGGTGCGGTAGGGGACTGGCGTAATTGTACATTGGCGGTCGATGTCTCGCCGGCGTTTTCGCCGGAGGGTGGCGTATTGCCTTGTCTTTGTCGGAAGCCGGCGTGCGGAGCCGGCGGCTGGTCCCTTGCGCGAGTTGCGATGACCGTTTGCCGGCGGCGGCAGGGCAGCGCGGCGAATGAGGTCGCCGGACCAAGGATGCAGGAGGCGCATCCCCGGCGGGAAAAGGGTACGAGAAGACAAGGAACTGTGATCATGCAAAGCGGCATCGAGAGGGAGATAGCGGGCGATCTCCCATTTCCAGCAACTTTTGTCGGAGAGGGCGACGTGGCGGTATCCAGCGACGCGGAACAGAAGTTCGAACGGGTCAAGGCCCAGCTGAAGGCGCGTCTGGGGGCCGAGGTCTATTCGAGCTGGTTTGGTCGCATGAAGGTCGCCGAGGCCTCCCGCGGCATTGTCCGCATCTCGGTGCCGACCGCCTTCCTGCGGTCATGGATCAACGGCCACTATCTCGAGCTTATCGCGGAGCTGTGGCGGCATGAGGATCCCGACGTCCTCAAGATCGAGATCGTCGTGCGCACCGCGACGCGCCAGGGGCGCAACCATGTCGAGCCGGAAATCGCGCCGGCCCGCAAGACGACCAGGCAGACGCACACCGCGCTCGCCAACGGCACCGCGAGCGCCGGACGCGTGGAACAACGGGCGCCGGCGCCCCGCCAGGGCGCGTCCGCGGAACCGGAGTTCCGCCACAATGTTCTGGGGTCGCCGCTCGACCCGCGCTACACGTTCGCCTCCTTCATCGAGGGACCGTCCAACAGGGTGGCCTTCGCGGCGGCGAGAGCCGTGGCGGAATCGCAGTCGAGCGCGGTGCGTTTCAACCCGCTTTTCCTGCATGCCACCGTCGGGCTCGGCAAGACGCATCTCTTGCAGGCGATCGCGGCGGAATCGCTGCGACACAATCCGAAGTCGCGCGTCGTCTATCTGACGGCGGAGTATTTCATGTGGCGCTTCGCCACCGCGATCCGCGACAACAACGCGCTGACGCTGAAGGAGCAGCTGCGCGACATCGATCTCCTGATCATCGACGACATGCAGTTCCTGCAAGGCAAATCGATCCAGCACGAATTCTGCCACCTCATCAACATGCTGCTCGACAGCGCCAAGCAGGTGGTGGTCGCGGCCGACCGGCCGCCGTCGGAACTGGAATCGCTGGAACCGCGCGTGCGGTCGCGCCTCAATGGCGGCGTGGCGCTGGAAATGTCGGCGCCGGATTTCGCCATGCGGCTCGGCATGCTGAAGCTGCGCCGCGCCACCGCCAAGAGCGATGACACCTCGCTCGACATCTCGGACGAGATCCTGGAGCATGTCGCCCGTACGGTCACCGGCAGCGGGCGCGAGCTTGAGGGCGCCTTCAACCAGCTTCTGTTTCGCCAGTCCTTCGAGCCGCAGATCACGATCGACCGGATCGACGAGATCCTCGGCCACATCTATCGCTCGGGCGAGCCGAAGCGGGTGCGCATCGAGGACATCCAGCGCATCGTGGCGCGCCATTACAACGTGTCGAAGACGGAGCTTCTGTCCAACCGGCGCACGCGCACGATCGTCAAGCCGCGGCAGGTGGCCATGTATCTGTCGAAAGTGATGACGCCGCGCTCGCTGCCGGAGATCGGGCGGCGTTTCGGCGGCCGCGACCACACGACCGTGCTGCATGCCGTGCGCAAGATCGAGGACCTTTCGGGCGGGGACAACACGCTGGCGCAGGAGCTCGAACTGCTCAGAAGGCTGATCAACGACCAGGCCTGAGGCGATGCAAAAATGGCCGGCGACCCGCTTCGCCGGCTTTATCCCCAGAAAGCCCGCGCAACCGGCCCGAACCGGTGCCGCGGGCTTGCCTTTGCAGGCTTTTTACTGTCAGCTTACGGAGATTCTGGAAGCCTTTCAGGGCTTTCGCGGGATGCCGCCTGCCGGTGACCCGTTCATTCATTGAAGCGAGCCTGTTCGTCATGCGTGTTATCCTGGAACGGTCAAATCTCCTGAAGTCCCTCAACCACGTCCACCGCGTGGTCGAGCGGCGCAACACCATCCCGATCCTCTCCAACGTGCTGCTCAGCGCCGAAGGCGCGAGCCTCGAGATGAAGGCGACCGACCTCGACCTCGAGGTGACAGAGGCGACACCCGCCAAGGTCGAGCGCGGCGGCGCGACGACGGTGCCGGCGCATCTGCTCTACGACATCGTGCGCAAGCTTTCCGATGGCGCAGAGGTGATGCTGAAGACGGACGAGGACGGCAACGCGATGACCGTCACCTCCGGCCGTTCCAGCTTCCGCCTGCAGTGCCTGCCGCAATCCGACTTCCCGGAGCTTTCGGCCGGCTCGTTCTCGCATATCTTCCGGCTGGAATCGGCGGCGCTGAAGGGGCTGATCGACAAGACCCAGTTCGCCATCTCGACCGAGGAAACGCGCTACTACCTCAACGGCATCTACCTGCACGCCGTCGAAGTCGGCGGCAAGCTGAAGCTGCGCTCGGTGGCGACCGACGGACATCGCCTGGCGCGCGCCGAGATCGACGCGCCGGCAGGTTCAGAAGGCATGCCGGGCATCATCATTCCGCGCAAGACGGTGAGCGAGCTGCAGAAGCTGGTCGACGACCCCGATGTCGCGGTGACGACGGAACTGTCTGACACCAAGATCCGCTTCACCATCGGCAGCGTCGTTTTGACATCGAAGCTGATCGACGGCACCTTCCCCGACTACCAGCGCGTGATCCCGACCGGCAACGACAAGAAGCTGATCATCGATCGCCAGAGCTTCGCCGCCGCGGTCGATCGCGTCTCGACCATTTCCTCCGAACGCGGCCGGGCCGTGAAGCTGTCGATCAATGACGGCCAGCTCACGCTCGCGGTCAACAATCCGGATTCGGGCAGTGCCACCGAGGAACTGGCGGCCGACTATTCGTCGGATCCGATCGAGATCGGCTTCAACGCCAAGTACCTGCTCGACGTCGCGGCCCAGCTCACCGGGTCGGAGGCCAAGTTCATGCTGGCCGACGCCGGCTCGCCGACGCTGATCCATGACATGGCCGACGAAACCGCGCTCTATGTGCTGATGCCGATGCGGGTCTAGGTCTCTTTGTCGACGCAATTCCGGACGGAAACCCGCAGTGCACTTTTCCTGGAATTGCGCTTTTGTCTGTCGCAATTCCCGACGGAAAACCGCAGTGCACTTTTCCTGGAATTGCGCTTTTGTCTGTCGCAATTCCGGACGGAAAACCGCAGTGCACTTTTCCTGGAATTGCTTAGCGGACCTGATGTGTCGCCGTGACCGCGGATGCGAAACAGCTTCGGCAGCAAAGCTACATAAGTAAGTTAACGCTTACGAATTTCCGCAACTATGCGGCGCTTTCGCTGGAACTTGCCCCTGGCGCGGTGGTGCTGTCCGGCGACAATGGTGCCGGCAAGACCAATCTCCTGGAAGCGATCTCGTTCCTGACGCCTGGCCGGGGCCTGCGCCGCGCGCCCTATGCGGATGTGGCGCGCGAAGGCGGCGACGGTGGCTTCGCCTTGCATGCGCGCATCGAGGGGCCGGAGGGCCAGGTCGAGATCGGCACCGGCATTTCCGGCGGCGACACCGCCGGCGAAGGCGGCAGGAAGGTGCGGATCAACGGCGCGCCGGCGCGATCGGCCGAGGATATGCTCGAATGGCTGCGGGTCGTCTGGCTGACGCCGGCGATGGACGGCCTGTTTCCCGGGCCGGCGGCGGACCGCCGCCGCTTCCTCGACCGGCTGGTGCTGGCGATCGACCCCGGCCATGGCCAGCGCGCGCTCGACTATGAGAAAGCCATGCGCGGCCGTAACCGCCTGCTTACAGAAGGCTCCCGCGACGACGCCTGGTTCGACGCGATCGAGACGCAGATGGCCGAAACCGGCGTGGCGATCGCCGCGGCGCGGGCCGAGTTGGTGCGGCTGCTTGCCGCCATGATCGACAGATTGCCCGGCAGCGGGCCGTTTCCGCAGGCCGATATCAGCCTCGCCGGCGATCTTGAAAGCGCGCTCGGCAGCGCGCCTGCGGTCGATGTCGAGGAACGCTATCGCGCGGCACTCGCCAATGGCCGGGAGCGCGACCGCGCCGCCGGCCGGACGCTGGACGGCCCGCACCGCTCCGACCTGGTGGTGCGGCATCGGCCCAAGTCGATGCCGGCGGAACTGTGCTCGACCGGCGAGCAGAAGGCGCTGCTGGTCGGCATCGTGCTGTCGCATGCCAGGCTGACCGGCGAGATGTCGGGCCTGACGCCGATCCTGCTGCTGGACGAGATCGCCGCGCATCTCGATGCAGGCCGGCGCGCGGCGCTGTTCTCGATCCTCGAGGAGCTCAACTGCCAAGCCTTCATGACGGGCACGGATGCCGCCCTGTTCTCGAGCCTTGAAGGCCGGGCGCAGTTCCTGACGGTCGATCATGGCAGCGTCGAGCCGACCGGCTAGCCCGTGAAGAAGCTATTTCGGCGCTGTGCCACCAGGCGTTGCCTTGCGTCGTGCGAAACCTTTTCCTCGTCATGTGGACCACAAGGTTTGCCTTGCGCTTACTGACAAGGCTCTGCGCCATCGATAAAGTCCAGCCATGACCGATGCCGCCCTCACTGACGAAGAGCTCGAACGCTACGCCCGCCACATCGTGCTGCCGGAGATCGGTGGGCCGGGGCAGCATAAGCTGAAACGGGCGCGGGTGCTGGTGATCGGCGCCGGCGGGCTCGGCGCACCGGTGCTGGAATATCTAGCCGCCGCCGGCGTCGGCACGCTCGGCATCGTCGATGACGATACGGTTTCGCTGTCCAACCTGCAGCGGCAGGTGATCCATGGCAGCGACACGATCGGCTTGGCCAAGACCGACAGCGCCGCGGCAGCGATCATGCGCATCAACCCTAACGTCGCGGTGGAATCGCATCGCCTGAGGCTGACGGAAGCGAACGCCCCTGCCCTCGTCGCCCGTTACGATGTCGTTGTCGACGGCTCCGACAATTTCGAGACGCGGTACGCGGTCGCCGATGCCTGCGCCAGCGAGAAGAAACCCCTGGTGACGGCCGCCGTCGGCCGCTTCGACGGCTCGGTCACGGTGCTGAAACCGTTCGAGACAGGCGCCGACGGAAAGCGCAACCCGAGCTATCGCGACCTGTTCCCAGAGGCGCCTCCCGAAGGGCTGGTGCCGTCCTGCGCTGTTGCCGGCATTGTCGGCGCGCTGACGGGCGTCATCGGCGCGCTGGAGGCAATGGAGGCGATCAAGCTGATTACCGGCATAGGCGAGCCGCTCATCGGCCGGCTGCTGCTCTATGACGGGCTCACAGCCCGCTTCGACATCATCCGCTACAAGGCCGTCTGAGCGTATGGACCAGACCGTCGGCATTTCCATTATCGGCCTTCCCGCGGATTTCGACGGATGGGACGACTTGCTCGCGCTGATCCGCCGCGCCTTTGCCTATATGGACGGCGTCATCGACCCACCGTCATCGGCGCATCTTCTGAGCGCCGACAACCTTGCCGAGAAGGCGAAAAAGGAGACGTGCTTTGTGGCCGTCGAGAACGGCCGTGTCGTCGGCTGCGTCTTCGCGCTGGAGCGGGCGCGGGATTTCTATGTCGGCAAGCTCGCGGTCGAGCCAGCGCTTCAGGGTCAGGGTCTCGGAGCCCGGCTGATGCAAGCGGTGGAGGATCTTGCCCGCGCGCGCGGCAAGGATGCGATCGAGCTGCAGAGCCGCATCGAGCTGACCGCAAACCACGCAGCCTTCGCCCGGCTCGGCTTTCGCGAGACCGGGCGCACGGCGCATGCGGGCTATGACAGGTCGACCTCCATCACCATGCGCAAGGTGCTGCCTTGAGCCTGGCCCTCAGCCCGGAAGAACAGGCGATCGCCGCCCGGCAGGACGGCGCGGGCATGGCGATGCGCATCGTCGCCGAAAGCGCCAAGCTGCTCGGCGCGCCACGGCTGATCCCGATCGCGTCCGCGCATATCGACGGGGCGCTCTATCACGGCGATTCCGGCACGCTGTTCGCCGAAAAGCTGGTCGAAGGCGGCGCGAAGGTCGCGGTACGCTCGACGCTCAATGTCGGAGCGCTCGACCTGATGGGCTGCTCGCGCATCCGCCTGGAAGAGCCGCAGCGCGGCATGGCGCGGCGGATGATGGAGGCCTATCGCAAGCTCGGCTGCGAGCAGAGCTGGACCTGCGCGCCCTATCAGGCCGGGCACAGGCCAGCACTCGGCAGCGACGTGGCCTGGGGCGAGTCCAACGCGGTCGTCTTCTGCAACTCTGTGCTGGGCGCGCGCACCAACCGCTACGGCGATTTCCTCGACATTGCCTGCGCCATCACCGGCCGCGCGCCGGATTACGGCATGCATCGGCCTGAAAACCGCCTGGCGCGGCTGGTATTCGACGTCTCGGGCCTGTCGCCCTCCTTCCTTGCCTCGGAGATCGCCTGGCCTGTCCTGGGCAGCCTCTACGGCCGTGAGGTCGGCAACGCAATCGGTGTCGTCACCGACGTGGCCAGTCATCCCGGCGAAGACGCGCTGAAAGCCTTCGGCGCTGCGGCCGCATCGTCCGGCGCCGTCGGCCTGTTCCACATCGCCGGCGTGACGCCCGAGGCTCCCGACGTCGCAAGCATCCTGGCCGGGCCGGAACCGGAAGCGGTGATCCGCGTGACGCCTGAGATGGTTGCCAAGGCCCGCGCGGGCCTGTCGACCGCGGCAGCGCCTAAAGCCATCGATGCGGTGGCGATCGGCAGCCCGCATCTTTCGAACGCCGAGTTCGACAGCCTGGAGCGGCTGATCGGCGGGCGGCGGCTCGCGGTGCCGATCTATGCGTGCACCGGCCGTCACGCGCTTGCCTTGCTGGAAAAGGACGGTCGGCGAAAGAGGCTCGAGGCCAGCGGCGTCGTCATCGTCGCCGATACATGCGTGGTGGTGACGCCGATCATGCCAGACATCGGCAACGGCGTGCTGATGACCAATTCGGGCAAGTTCGCGCATTACGCGCCGGGCAACACCGGATATGCGGTGCTCTACGCCTCGCTCGCCGATTGCGTCGAAAGCGCGGTCCTCGGCAAGCCGGTCTTCACGGATGTCGGCGCATGAACTCAGCAGCCGAAATCCTGGTGCCGGGCAAGGCCGGCGAAGGCGAGGCGCTGGTGCTGACGGCGCCGATCAGCTTCTGGGGCGGCGTCGACCCGAAGACAGGCCGCATCGCCGATGTCCGCCACCCGCAGCATGGCGAAGTCATTGCCGGCCGCGTGCTGTTCCTGCCGGGCACGATCGGCTCGTCATCGGCTTCGGCAGTGCTGATGGAACTGGTCCACAACGGCCGCGCGCCGGTGGCCCTGGTGCTGCAAGAGCCGGACGCCATCCTGCTGCTCGGCCTGATAGTCGCCCGGGAAATGGGCTGGCAGACGCCGATCGCGGTGCGGCTCGACCGCGGCGCGTTCGATGCCTACCGCGGAGGCGCGGTAGCCGTCGGCGCGGACGGTGCGATTACCGCGGCCGTTTAAGCCCTCAGGTCCTCAGCGGCAAAACCCGATCCGGCGGGCGGTGGCCGTCGAAGAAGGCGCGGATGTTGATGATCACCTTCTCGCCCATGTCGATGCGGCCCTCGAGCGTGGCCGATCCCATATGCGGCAGAAGCACCACCTTGCCCTTGGCGGCAAGCTTCAACAGCTTGGTGTTCAGCGCCGGCTCGTGCTCATAGACGTCGAGGCCGGCGCCGGCGATCTTGCCGTCATGGATCAGCTTGATCAGCGCTTCCTCGTCGATGATGTCGCCGCGCGCCGTGTTGACCAGGTAAGCCGAAGGCTGCATCAGCGCCAGCCGGCGGCCGGACAAAAGGTGGAACGTCGCCGGCGTCGAGGGACAATTGACCGAGATGATGTCCATGCGGGCCAGCATCTGGTCGAGGCTTTCCCAATAGGTTGCCTCCAGCTCCTCCTCGACCGCCGGCAGCACGCGGTGCCGGTTGTGATAGTGGATCGACAGGCCGAAGGCCTTGGCCCGCCTGGCGACGGCCGTGCCGATGCGGCCCATGCCGACGATGCCAAGACGTTTGCCCCAGATGCGCCGGCCGAGCATCCAGGTCGGCGACCAGCCGGCCCATTTCTTCTCGCCTGTCAGCACATTGGCGCCTTCGGCGAGCCTGCGCGGCACGGCGAGCATCAGCGCCATGGTCATGTCGGCGGTGTCTTCGGTGAGCACATTCGGCGTGTTGGTGACGGTGATGCCTTTCTTGGCGGCCGCCGAGACGTCGATCTTGTCGACGCCGTTGCCGAAATTGGCGATCAGCTTCAGGTTTTCGCCAGCCTGGGCGATCAGCGCCGCGTCGATGTGGTCGGTGATGGTGGGAACCAGCACGTCGGCTTCCTTGATCGCCGCGACCAGCTCCGGCTGGGTCATCGGCCGGTCCTCGACATTCAGCCTTGCGTCGAACAGCTCGCGCATGCGGGTCTCGACAGGGTCGGGCAGCTTGCGCGTGATGACGACGAGGGGCCGTTTTTTGCCTGCCATTTTATCCCCGAAGCTTGCTAGATCAGGTTGACGTCTCGTTGAATCGTCATCCTGATCCTGCTCTTTTTTGGAGCATGATCGTTTCCGAAAGCCGATTCCCACTTCTCGGGGTCATGCTCTCGAAACCGATCTCGTTGAGACCTCTTTAACCAAGACCGGCGAAACTTGTAGCCAGTCACGGCATCAGCCCACTCCTGTAACAAGCGGTGCCGCCGAAGACAAAGAAAAAGGGGCGCTCATCCGACGGACCGGCGCCGAAAGGAACGAAAGTGTCTGGTTTCGCGTCGCTTCGCCTGGCCTTCAGCGCAGCCATCCTTGGCGCCCTCCTTTGCGCGCCGCAGGCATTCGCGCAAAGCGCGGCCGCGCCGGCGCAAACCATAACGCTTGGTCCGAGCGGCCTGCCGCTGCCGCGCTTCGTCAGCCTGAAACCGGCCCGCGTCAATTCGCGCGTCGGCCCCGGCGCCAATTATTCCGTCAACTGGATGTATCTGAAGGCCGGACTGCCAATGGAAGTCATTCAGGAATTCGACACCTGGCGGCGGGTGCGCGATGCCGATGGATCGGAGGGCTGGATCAACCAGTCGCTGCTTTCCGGCCGGCGCACCGCCATCGTCGCGCCCTGGCAGCGCGGCAAGGGCGGGCAGGTCAACCTGCTCGACGAGCCCGACAAGGACGCCGGTGTCATCGCCATCATCGAGCCGGGCGTGATCGGCTCGATCAAGAAATGCGACGGCCAATGGTGCGAGATGACCTTTGACGGCCACACCGGCTGGATGGCCCAGTCGCAGGTGTGGGGCGCCTATCCGGGCGAGAAGTTCAAGAACTGAGGCGTGGACTCACTCAGGCGCAAAACACAGCCTGATTGACGCGAGTTCAACGAAGGCTAGGTAATTGGCAGCGAGGCTGTCGTAGCGTGCTCGCCACCCGACAACATTGTTTGATCCTGTTGAAGAACCGCTCCACCTGGTTGCGAGCGCGATAGAGATAGGAACGTGCGCCGACTCCTCAGTTTTCCTGATCTGCTAGCCTGCCTTGACCTGCTGGCCTACTCGGTCACGCACGATTCAATTTTTGCCTTTTTAACCTGGAGGCAGGCGAATATCCTCCCGCGTGGTCGTTGCCACCGTGCGCGGCGATAAACATGGCGACGGCCGACCGGCAATAGGATTCGATTTCGTTGTCGTCCTCTGCTCTGGCCTCATCGAAGCGTGCGATAATCAGAATATCGGAGCCTTTGAAAAGCGCGGCAAACAAGCGGGCGGACTGGAGAGGATCGGGCACATTCAGAACCGCCTTCGCGTGCAACTGACGCAACAGGGCCTCGATTTGGGCGATGATATGGGCGGATCCAGCTTCGTAATGGAGCTTGCTCAACGACTTTTGACTCGTCATGTCGGCCATGACCATGGCTTCGACATTGCGGACATCCTGGCGCAACAGCGTGCGAAGCAGTGATGACCCCACCGCCATGAGCTGATCTTCGGCCGGACCCTCGACGCCTTCAAAAAGTGCCTGTGGTATTAACTGCTGGCAGCGGGCCGCAAACGCCGCGCCAAACAGCGCCTCTTTGTTCTCGAAGTGCCGATAGATGCTGAGCTTGGATATCTTCGCCCGCTGGGCGACCTTGTCCAATGTCGTCGCTTGAAAACCCAGTTCCGCAAAAAGTTCGCCCGCCGTGTCGACGATCGTTTGTCCAAGCGCCTCGTTGGCGGGCCGGCCGCGCCGGGCCTGGGTGTTTTTCTCGGTTACCACAATTTCAGTCCTTGACAGTATCCTAATTATCGAATTACGATACCGCACAGTTCTAAAATGTGCAAGCCAAGGGATAGGCTTCAACCGGACCCAGTCGAGCCCCACCATCAACAACACGGAGCCCGTCCACAATGGATGACGTCATCATTATCGGCGGCAGCTTTGCCGGACTCGCCGCCGCCCTGCAGCTTGGCCGTGCCCGCCGCAAAATCATCGTTCTCGATACCGGCCTTCAGCGCAATCGCTTCGCCGGCCGCTCGCACGGTGTGCTCGGCCATGATGACAAGCCACCGTCCGACATCCTGGCCGCGGCGCGGCAGCAACTCGCGCGCTACCCTGCTATCAGGATGGTCAATGCCCGCGCCGACAGCATCTCCGGTACCATCGACAATTTCTCCGTCCTCACTGGCGATGGTGAAACCCTTAGCGCACGCCGCCTGATCCTGAGCTATGGCGTTGTTGACCAAATGCCTGATGTCCCGGGCTTTGCCGAGAACTGGGGCACATCCGTTATCCCATGCCCCTATTGCGACGGCTTCGAAGTTGCTGACCAGCATTGGGGCCTCGTCTGGTCTGGCCCGCAGTCGATGAATCAGGTCAGGCTGTTTCACGATTGGACCGACAGGTTGACTGTCTTCGGCAATGGTCTCGACATCACCCCCGAGATACGGGCCGATCTGGCGGGCCGAAAGGTACCTCTCGTTGATGGCCGGATCACCGAAATCGCACGTCACGGGAGCCATGGTGCCACCATCAAGCTCGATACCGGCCCCGATGTTGCGGTCGACATTCTGTTCGCGCAACCGCGCAACAAGCCGTCCGCAAGCCTTCATGAATCCCTGGGCCTCGTCACGGTCAATACGCCCACCGGCATCGCCCTCAAGGTCGACGAGCGCCGCGAGACCAGCATGCCTGGCATCTATGCCGCCGGCGACCTTGCCAACCCCGGCATCCCCTCCGTCACCACCGCAATATGGCAAGGCGCGACGGCGGGTATCTCCGCCCAGCAGTCGATGCTGGTTTGAGAGCAAGCAGCATCGATCACCCCAGTTCAACAGGAGCGCCGCCATGACTGCCGCAAAACCATTCAAACCTCTCGACGAGAAATTTCCGTTTGACCGCCAACTCGGTATCGCGGCCGCGCCTCTCGTGCTTATCAACCTCTTCGCGGTCGTCGATCCCGCCGACGAAGCGGGCTTCCTGGACGCTTTCAAGGCGGCTGCCGAGATCATAACGAAGCAACCGGGCTTCATTTCCATGCAACTACATCGAGCGATCGGCGAGAGCCCGACTTACCTGAACTATGTGGTGTGGGAATCCACCGAGGCGGTCCGCGCCGCCTTCACTGATCCCGAGTTCCTCGCGAAACTTCCAGCATATCCTTCATCCGTCGTGGCCAGCCCGCACCTGTTCCAGAAGGTCGCCGTCCCCGGCTTCTGCACGGCCTGACTCCGGAAATATGGGAAGGCGCGACGGCGGGAATCTTCGCCAGCAGTCGATGCTGGTTTGAGAGCACAGATTGGAGATGAGCATGGCCGTCGAACCGGACAGCGCGGGTGTGCGCTTCCCTCCGCCCCTTCGTCTATCGGCGCATCCTCCGGCATCGGTCTCGCCACAGCCAAAGCCTTGCGGAATGCGGGCTTTCGAGTGTTCGGAACCAGCCGCCGCGCCGCGGCGAAGAAATCCGACGGTTTTACTATGCTGGCCTGTGACGTTGCCGACGATGAGCCCGCCTACACCTGTACCTCCTTCGAAGAGAATCTCGCGAAGCCGGACCAGTTTCTGGATATCTATGCCACGGCGCGCTCGGAGAGCGGACGTCGGGACAATCGGGCCATGGCACGCGTCGGTCCATGCTAGGCCAGCTCGGCCAAGCGTGGACGAGTCCCTTTGATCAGACAGTCGGGACAGTGCCGCCGTCGACGACGAGCTCCGAACCATGGATCGACGAGGCGCGATCCGAGGCCAGGAAAGCGATGGCTTCGGCGACCTCGGATGGTTCGGCGCCGCGACCTATGGCAATGCCGCCAAGGCCGGCCAGTACGAGTTGGCGCGCGTCCTCGACAGTGCCACCGTTGGCGGCTTGGATGCGCTTGAGAAATACATCGGTCCCTTCGGTCATGATCCAGCCGGGGGAGAGGACGTTGACTCTAACGCCCTTGGAACCCAGCTCCTTGGAGATGGACTTGCTGTAAGTCCGGAGCGCGGCCTTGGCGCTGGCATAGGCGGTGGTTGCGTCGGGGAGCGGCAGGACCGACTGGATGGAGGTGACGTGCACCACCGCGCCGCTGCCCCGCTCGATCATCTGCGGAATCAGGAGCCGGTCGAGACGGACTGTGGCCAGGAGGTTCAGGTTCAGCTCGGAAAGCCAGTACTCGTCCGTCAGGGCGACAAAGCCACCGCCCGGGGTGGTCGAACCACCAAGCACATGCGCGATGATGTCGACGCCACCCAGACGCTCGATCGCCACCCTGGCCAGCATTTCCCCGCCCTCGGCCGTGGTCAGGTCCGCCTGGACGAATTCGACGCTATCGATGGGCTCCAGCGTTCCACGGGCAGATGTAATCACGCGGGCGCCTCCGGCCAGGAAGCGGTCGACAGTGGCGCGGCCCAGACCCTTGGTGCCGCCGCTGATGAGGACGCGTTTTCCCGCGAACTCGGTCGGATCAGCTTTGATGGTCATGCCGTGATCTCCAAAGCCTTGATGGCGTCGTTTTCGAGCGTGAAGCGGTAGGTGAAGCGGATCGGGCTGCCCTTGAACTCGCCATGAGCGGGGCCTTCGACGACCACCTGACCGTCCTCGTGTCGGACGGTATCCGGTGTGAAAATCGCCTTCGCGCCGACCACCGCCTCTTCAAGCAAGTGCTTGATTTCAGCGGCCCCCCGAAGAACGGCGCCGTTATCGCGGAGGACCGCCCCGGCTGCGAAGGGTGCCAGCATGCCGTCAACGTCCAGGCGGGCGTTCGCGGCCACATATGCGGCGATTGGAGGTGGTAGTTCGAGCGTCATTGGTCTTGTCCTGCTTGTTGCGATCGCAGCCGCAGCGGCTGGAAGTTTCGTTGCTCCCCAAAATAGCGGTAGACAGGTCGCGCGATAATCAGGACAATTCGGGACGTCTCATCACGAAAGTCGGGATAATTGTGCAAAGTAGCCTGACGGAATTAGACGCAGTTCTCATGGTCGCCCGCCGCGGCAAGTTTCGCACGGCAGCGCGTGAGCTCGGGGTTTCGACGACCGCGCTCAGCAACGCGGTCGGAAAGCTGGAGCGCACGCTTGGCGTACGGCTCTTCAACCGGACGACTCGAAGTGTCTCATTGACGGAGGCCGGCCAGCGGTTCGTCGCGCAGGTCGCTCCGGCCGTGCAGGACATTCATGAGGCGATGGAGGTTGCGCGCTCTCAGCAGGCGATGCCGTCGGGTACGCTGCGCATCAACGCCTTTCCGACAGCGGCGCGAGAGATCTTCACTTCGCTCGTCCTACCGTTCCTGCGCGCGCACCCTCAGGTCCACATCGACATCGTCACAGAGGGCCGCATGGTGGACATTGTCGCAGGCGGCTTCGACCTCGGCGTCCGTAGGATCGACCTCGTGCCGGCCGACATGATCGCGGTCCCGTTGGGTGTCGCGCGGCGCAGTGTCGTCGTGGGCACGCCGACCTACTTGATAACTCATGGGACGCCCCTGGTACCTCAGGATCTCGCCGGGCATTCCTGTCTCCGCGTCCGGCTTCCCGATGGCGCAATCTACCGCTGGCCGTTCGAGAAGGACGGACAATCGGTCCACATCGACGTCCAGGGCGCCATCACCCTCGACGAAGCGAGCCTCGCACGCACCGCGGTCCTCGCGTCCGTGGGTCTGGCCCTGGCGATGGAATCCGACGTGCGAGACGACATCGAGGCAGGCCGCCTTGTGCGCGTGCTTGAGGATTGGACGCCCATTCTGTCGCCGTTGAGCCTCTACTATCCGAGCCGACGCAACCCGACCGCCGCGTTCAAGGCGTTCGTTGACTTCGCGCGGCGGCAAAGTGGAGCCAGCATTAACCCCGACGCCGTCTATAGCTCCGGACGTACAGAGCCCGGTGAGGCCCATGACCCTTCCGGTGCTCGCCGACCTTGAGTACGCTTCGTTCCAGTTCTCGAGAACCCATTCCCGACCCAGCCTGTCCTGGGTCTCAATACAGCCTAGCTGGACACACCGCCCTGCTGGCGGCCAATGCGGCCGAGATGCGTATCCTGAAAACCGGTGGGCAGCTTGAGGCCGTAGCCGAGGGCACGGTCGATGGCGATGTGCGCTATCCAGATAAGCGCCACCGCGGTCGTGAGCGGGCCGGCGAGCAACGCGCCCGCGAGCAGAAGGACCAGTGGGGCAATCAGGATATGCAAGGCGTTATAGGTGACGGCGCCGAGGCGCGGCCCGGCGAGGTAGCCCAGCATCGACAGGTCCGGCGCCAGGATAAGCAGCGCAAACAGCCACCAGGAAAAGTGGGCCATTGCGTAGCAAATGACGGCCAAGGCGGCGACGGTGACCCATTCAAACCGGACGATCAGGTCGACGGGACGCGTCGCCACGGGATCAGTCGCCGCGCTTCGGGCGAAGCCTCACGACGATGTCGACATTGGCGATCTCCATGCCCTCCGGCGGTGCCGGCAGGTTGGAGACGGTGACCGGTCCGCTTTCGATGTCGAAAATCCGGTTCTCGCCCTCGACGTAGAAGTGATGATGGTCGGAGGTGTTGGTGTCGAAATAGGTTTTCGAGCCTTCGACCGCCAGGATGCGCAACAGGCCGGCCTCTGTGAACTGATGGAGCGCGTTATAGACCGTCGCCAATGAAACCGGCACCCCGGCGGCGATCGCCTCTTCGTGCAGTTCCTCGGCCGAAAGGTGGCGGTCGCCCTTGGCGAAAAGCAGATCGGCCAGCGCGATGCGCTGGCGCGTCGGCCTCAGGCCGGCTTCGCGAACCCGCTTGTCCACAGCGACATTTTCCTTCCGGTAGCCCGAATCCATCTCTTCGCTTCGACGCTTGTTGCCCAGCCCATCAACAGGTCCAGAGTGGCAAAAAGACGTCGAAAGCCAAAACCGGACATCAGCCGACATATATTCTGTAGTCTGAATGCGATCAATAGCGCGCATTGACCCGGGCAGGCGCACGGGTTAAGCGCAAACGCCGGTTTCCGGCCGCAAACAGAGTGTGTTAGGAAACCAACGAGAAGGGCGCCCTGCCGCCCGCGAAAGAACACGGGGACGGAATTTGATGGCGGATCAAAAGTCCAGCTACGATTACGAGGAACTGCTCGCCTGCGCCCGCGGCGACCTGTTCGGGCCGGGCAACGCCCAGCTGCCCTACCCACCTATGCTGATGTTCGACCGCATCACCGAGATCAGCGAGACCGGCGGCGCTTTTGACAAGGGCTTCATCCGCGCCGAATTCGACATCAAGCCGGACCTGTGGTTCTTCGCCTGCCACTTCATCGGCAATCCGATCATGCCAGGCTGCCTCGGCCTCGACGCCATGTGGCAGTTGACGGGTTTTTATCTCGGCTGGCTGGGCGAACCCGGCAAGGGCATGGCGCTTTCGACCGGCGAGGTGAAGTTCAAGGGCATGGTGACGCCGTCGGTGAAGAAGGTGGAGTACGGCGTCGACTTCAAGCGCGTGATGCGCGGCCGGCTGGTGCTCGGCATCGCCGATGGCTGGCTTAAGGCGGATGGCGAACCCATATACGCCGCCACGGATCTGAAGGTCGGCCTGTCCAAACAGTCGGCCGCCTGACCGTTTTTCGCCACGGCGTCCGCGTACCCAATGGGCGCCACGTCAGTTTATTTGCGTATGATCACGGGCGAAAACCGGCTAGGTTTTCCGCCCGGATACGCCGGAAGGAGTTGCGAATGAGACGGGTCGTAGTGACAGGGCTCGGCATTGTGTCGTCGATCGGCAACAATGCCAATGAGGTGCAGAGCTCGCTTTACGATGCCAAATCCGGCATCAGCTTTTCCAATTCCTTCGCCGAGCACGGCTTCCGCTGCCAGGTCTGGGGCGCGCCGACGCTCGATCCTACCCCGATGATCGACCGCCGCGCCATGCGCTTCCTGAGCCAGGGTGCGGCCTGGAACCATGTTGCCATGGACCAGGCGATCGCCGATGCCGGGCTTGGCGAGAGCGACATCACCAATGAGCGGACCGGCATCGTGATGGGGTCCGGCGGACCCTCGACCCGCACCATCGTCGAGGCGGCCGAAACCACGATCAAGAACAACAGCCCCAAGCGCATCGGTCCATTCGCCGTGCCGAAGGCGATGTCGTCGACGGCCTCGGCCACCCTGGCCACATGGTTCAAGATCCATGGCGTCAACTACTCGATCTCGTCGGCGTGCTCGACCTCGGCGCATTGCATCGGCAATGCCTATGAGTTGATCCAGTGGGGCAAGCAGGACATGATGTTCGCCGGCGGCCACGAAGATCTCGACTGGACGATGTCGGACCTTTTCGACGCCATGGGCGCCATGTCGTCGAAGTTCAACGACAAGGCATCGGCCGCTTCGCGCGCCTATGACGTCAACCGCGACGGTTTTGTCATCGCCGGCGGCGCCGGCGTGCTGGTGCTGGAGGAATTGGAGCACGCCAGGGCGCGCGGCGCCAAGATCTATGCCGAGATCGTCGGCTATGGCGCGACATCCGACGGCTACGACATGGTCGCTCCTTCGGGGGAAGGCGCCATCCGCTGCATGCGGCAGGCGCTTGCCACCGTCCCGACCCCGGTCGACTACATCAACACCCACGGCACCTCGACGCCGGTCGGCGATTCCAGGGAAATGGGCGCCATCCGCGAGGTGTTCGGCGACAAGATGCCCTACATCACCTCGACCAAGTCGCTCACCGGCCATTCGCTGGGGGCGGCCGGCGTGCAGGAATCGATCTATTCGATCCTGATGATGCAGGGCGGCTTCATCGGCGAGAGCGCCCATATCGAGGAGCTCGATCCGGAATTCGAGCGCATGCCGATCGTGCGCAAGCGCATCGACAACGCCAAGATCGACACCGTTTTGTCCAATTCCTTCGGTTTCGGTGGCACCAACGCAACGCTGATTTTCCAACGCTATTCCGCATAAGGATCTGCCTTTTATGGAAGGGTTGATGAAGGGCAAGCGCGGGCTTGTCATGGGGGTCGCCAACGATCATTCGATCGCCTGGGGCATCGCCAAGAAATTGTCCGAGCACGGGGCGGAGCTTGCCTTCACCTACCAGGGCGACGCCTTCGGGCGGCGCGTCAAGCCGCTCGCCGAGAAGGTGGGCGCCTCCTTGATCGTGCCTTGCGACGTCGAGGACAGCGCCTCCGTCACCGCGACCTTCGACACCCTCGGCAAGGCCTGGGGCGGGCTGGACTTCGTGGTGCATGCCATCGGCTTTTCCGACAAGAACGAGCTCAAGGGCCTCTACGCCGACACCAGCCGCGACAATTTCGTGCGCACCATGGTGATCTCCTGCTATTCCTTCACCGAGGTCGCCCGCAATGCCGCCGCGCTGATGGGCAATGGCGGCTCGATGATCACGCTGACCTATGCCGGGTCGGTGAGGGTGATGCCGAACTACAATGTCATGGGCGTCGCCAAGGCGGGGCTCGAGGCCAGCGTGCGCTATCTTGCCAATGACTACGGGCCGCGCGGCATCAGGGTGAACGGCATCTCGGCCGGACCGGTGCGTACGCTGGCCGGCTCGGGCGTTTCCGACGCCCGCCATATGTTCTCCTATCAGCAGCGCAACTCGCCTCTGCGGCGCACCGTGACCCTGGACGAAGTCGGCGGCTCGGCGCTTTACCTGCTCTCCGATCTTTCGTCGGGTGTCACCGGCGAAATCCATTATGTGGATTCCGGCTATCACATCGTTTCGATGCCGTCGCTGGAGGAACTGAAGCAGAACGACGGTGGTCGCGAATAGTTCGCTAAGGCAAAGAGCATTTTCCAGTAAAATTGGATGCATCGGCGGAAACTCATCTTAAGGAGGTTTCCGCTACAAGGCCCCTTAATCCAGGGACCTTGCATGTCTCCAGTCAGTAACCCGAAGCGAACACCGCTGTTCCGGCTGATCACCATCGCCAGCTCCGGCATGGGCAGTTTCATCCTCGGATTGTGGGGGCTGCGGTTCGGCTTCGGCGATGGCATGGCCGGCATGCCGGCCGAGACGATGATAGGCGTCATCGCCGCGCTATGCGCCCTTGCCGCCGGCGGTGCGGCGATGTCGTTCTTCGCCGGCGTCGATGAATCGGTGGCCTATGTCGTCAAGGAAACCAATTTCGACAAGCTGACGGGGCTTCTGTCGCGCCAGGCCATGGTCGGCAAGATAGCCGATGCCGCCTCGGAGACGATCCGAACCGGCGAGCCGGTGTTCCTGATCGACATCGATATCGACCGATTCAAGCAGATCAACGACGCCATCGGCTACAGCCATGGCGACGACCTTGTCCGTGCCTTCACCAGCAGGCTGAAGGAGAGCATGCCGAAGGATGCGGTGATCGGGCGCATCGGCGCCGGCGAGTTCGGCGTCCTGCTGCCGGACCGCGATATCCGTGGTTCGATCGAGCGGCTGATCGAAAAGCTCATCAACGATATGATGGAGCCTTATCAGTTGCAGACCCACCTGCAGTCGGTCAGCCTGTCGGTAGGCATCGTGGCGATGCCGAAGGACGGGGTCGACCCGGTTCTGGTCCTGCGCCGTTCGAACCTTGCGCTGCAAAATGCGCGGGCCAGCGGCGTCGGCAACTGGTCTGTCTTCCACGCCGACATGGGCCGCGTGGCCGACTATCGGCAATGGATCGAATCGGAGCTGAAGACCGCTTTCGACCGCGGCGACTTCAGTCTCCATTACCAGCCGCAGCTCAATCTGCCGAGCGGCCGCGTCGTCGGCTACGAGGCGCTGATCCGCTGGAAGCATCCGGAGCGCGGCATGATTCCGCCGATGGAGTTCATTCCGATCGCCGAGGAAACCGGCATGATCAATCCAATCGGCGAATGGGTGCTGCGCAAGGCCTGCAGCGACGCCAAGCATCTGCCGCAGGACTGCTTCGTCGCCGTCAACATCTCGCCGGTCCAGTTCATGACCAGGGATTTCGTCGGCATCGTGCGCGAGGTGATGGAATCGACCGGCATCAAGCCGTCGCGGCTGGAGCTCGAGGTCACCGAGACGGCGATGATGCAGGATCGCGACCGCGCCGCCGCGATCCTGGACCAGCTTGCCGAGATGGGGATTTCGGTGGCCGTCGACGATTTCGGAACAGGCTATTCCAATTTGAGCTACCTGATCGACTTCTCCTTCGGCAAGCTGAAGATCGACCGTTCCTTCGTCAGCCGCATCGACACCGACTCCGGTTCCGGCGCGATCGTCTCGACCATTGTCGGGCTGTCGCGGGCGCTGGGCGTCGGCATCATCGCCGAAGGCGTGGAAACCGAGAACCAGGCTACGCTGCTCAGGGCCGCGGGCTGCGAGGTGGTCCAGGGCTATCTGTTCGGCAGGCCGGCGCCACTCACGGACGAACTCGGCGAAGCGCGGCCTGCTTTCGGCACCCGCGAGCCCGCACGGATCGTCAGCCTACAGTAAACCAGCACGCAACAGTATTTCAGCGGCGCGCCGACAACACCTTGAACATGCCGTCGCGGGCGATCTCGGTATGGCTGGCAAAGGCCGCGGACAGCACCTGTTCATAGGGAAGCTGGCGATTGGCGACCATGAACAGGCGGCCGCCCGGTTTCAGCGCCTTCGACGCCGCGCGGATCATGCCGGCGCCAATGCCGGGCTCGGCGGCTCGGCCGCTGTGGAAAGGCGGGTTCATGACGATGGCGTCGTAGCGTCGATCGACCGCCTCGGTGAGAAGATCGATCCAGAAGAAGCGCGGCTCGATGGCGCCACGGACATTCAACCTGGCTGCTTTCAGGG
Organism: Mesorhizobium sp. M2A.F.Ca.ET.046.03.2.1; assembly: GCF_003952425.1. Lineage (NCBI taxonomy): Bacteria > Pseudomonadati > Pseudomonadota > Alphaproteobacteria > Hyphomicrobiales > Phyllobacteriaceae > Mesorhizobium > Mesorhizobium sp. M2A.F.Ca.ET.046.03.2.1. The sequence continues at coordinate 1,913,158 of NZ_CP034449.1, forward strand.
CTTCGAAGTCCGCTTCATAGAGATCGAGCGTGGTGAGGCTCTGGGAGCGCTGCAGGACCTCCGCCGCCAGATAACCCCAGCCCGCGCAGAGATCAGCGATATTGCCTTTGAGATCATCAGGCAGGCTGGCGGCCAGCAGTTTCGAACCGGCGTCAATCCTGTCAAACGAGAACATGCCAGGCGCGGTTTTGAAACCGCCCCCAACAACAAGGTCGGGGTTGCCGGCGCGCAGCGTCTCGGCTGCTTCCGTGCCGGCCCGCCGGAACCAGAAGGCAACGCCGTGATGCTTCGGCAGATGGCCTTCGAGCGGCGCCAGCGCGTTGATCCGCTTGCGCAGGCTGTCGGTGCCGTCATCCTTGCCACCCGCGACGGCGATCAGCCCGCCCGGCGCGACACGCTCGAGTGCTTCGGCGATGCGCAACTCATTCTGACCGCGATGACGGCCGGCGAGCACGAGAGCCATGTCGTAACCCTGTCCTTCCACTCGCGGCGTGACCGTGTAGCCGGAAGCCTGCAAGGCGCGGAAATGCGGTCGAAAGCCCTGCACGAGATGCAGCGCCGCATCGAATCCTTCGGGCAAGCGGAAGCCGGGCTCGGCGCCCAGAAAGAGAACGCGGGCCTCCTTGCGCGGCAAAGGCAGCGCCTCGGCCTCGAACGGGTAGAACAGCGTCTTCAGCGGCTCGGCGGCCATTCATCCACCTCGAAACAAAACGGGCGCGACCTTGCGGCGCGCCCGTCTTAGACTATCCAGCCAGACCGATCAGGCGGCGTCTTCCTCGCCTTCGGCCTTCTTCTTCTCCTGGACGATTTCCTTGCCGGTCGCCTGGTCGACGACCTTCATCGACAGGCGAACCTTGCCGCGCTCGTCGAAGCCCATCAGCTTGACCCAAACCTTGTCGCCTTCCTTGACGACATCGGAGGTCTTGGCGACGCGCTCATTGGCGAGCTGCGAGATGTGAACGAGACCGTCGCGCGGGCCGAAGAAGTTGACGAACGCGCCGAAGTCGGCCGTCTTGACGACTGTGCCTTCGTAGATCTCGCCGACTTCCGGCTCGGCGACGATGGTGTGGATCCACTTCTTCGCCGCCTCGATCTCCTTGGCGTTGGCCGAAGCGATCTTGACCGTGCCGTCGTCCTCGATGTTGATCTTGGCGCCGGTCTTCTCGACGATCTCGCGGATCACCTTGCCGCCGGAGCCGATGACGTCGCGGATCTTGTCGGTCGGGATATGCATGACCTCGATGCGCGGCGCGAACTCGCCGAGCTCGGCGCGGGCGCCGGACAGCGCATGCGCCATCTCGCCGAGGATATGCAGGCGGCCGTCCTTGGCCTGGGCAAGCGCGATGCCCATGATCTCCTCGGTGATGCCATCGATCTTGATGTCCATCTGCAGCGAGGTGACGCCATTGGCGGTGCCGGCGACCTTGAAGTCCATGTCGCCGAGATGGTCCTCGTCACCGAGGATGTCGGAGAGCACCGCGAAGCGCTCGCCTTCCTTGATCAGGCCCATGGCGATGCCGGCGACCGGCTTGGCCAGCGGAACGCCCGCGTCCATCAGCGCCAGCGAGGTGCCGCAGACGGTCGCCATCGACGACGAACCATTGGATTCGGTGATCTCCGAGACGACGCGCAGCGTGTAGGGGAACTGTTCCGCCGAAGGCAGCATCGGATGGATGGCGCGCCAGGCGAGCTTGCCGTGGCCGATTTCGCGGCGGCCCGGCGAGCCCATGCGGCCGGTCTCGCCGACCGAGTAGGGCGGGAAGTTGTAATGGAGAAGGAACTTCTCCTTGTACATGCCGGTGAGCGAATCGACATATTGCTCGTCCTCACCGGTGCCCAGAGTGGCAACCACCAGCGCCTGGGTCTCGCCGCGGGTGAACAGCGCCGAACCGTGGGTGCGCGGCAGGACGCCGACTTCCGAGACGATCTTACGCACGGTCTTGAGGTCACGGCCGTCGATGCGCGAGCCGGTGTCGAGGATGTTCCAGCGCACAACCTTGGCCTGGAGCTCCTTGAAGACGCTGCCGATCTGCTCGGAAGTGTACTTGGCTTCCTCGCCCTCGGCCGGAGCGAAGGCGGCCTTGACCTTGGCCTTGACGGCATCGACCGCGGCATAGCGCGCCTGCTTGTCGATGATCTTGTAGGCGTCGCGGAGCTCGTCTCCGACGACCTTCAGCATCTCGGCTTCGAGCGCGGAGTAATCCGGCGCCATGAAGTCGCGCGGCTCCTTGGCAGCGACCTCGGCCAGCTTGATGATCGCCTCAATCACCGGCTGGAAGCTCTTGTGGCCGAACACGACGGCGCCGAGCATCAGGTCCTCGGAGAGTTCCTTGGCCTCGGATTCGACCATCAGCACGGCGTCGGCGGTACCGGCGACGACGAGGTCGAGCTTGGATTCCTGCATCTCGTCGATATGCGGATTGAGCACATATTCGCCGTTGATGTAGCCGACGCGGGCGCCGCCGATCGGGCCCATGAAGGGCACGCCCGAGAGCGTAAGCGCGGCGGAGGTGGCGACGATCGACAGGATGTCCGGATCATTCTCGAGATCATGCTGGACGACGGTGACGACGATCTGGGTGTCGTTCTTGTAGCCGTCGGCGAAAAGCGGGCGGATCGGGCGGTCGATCAGGCGGGAAACCAGCGTTTCCTTTTCGCTCGGACGGCCCTCGCGCTTGAAGTAGCCGCCCGGGATCTTGCCGGCGGCATAGGTCTTTTCCTGGTAGTTGACGGTGAGCGGGAAGAAATCGAGGCCGGGCTTCGGCTCCTTCATCGAGACGACAGTGGCCAGAACCACGGTCTCGCCATAGGTGGCCAGCACCGCGCCGTCAGCCTGGCGGGCGATCTTGCCGGTCTCCAGGATGAGCGGACGGCCGCCCCATTCGATTTCCACTTTGTGATGATTGAACATATCTTGTCCTTCATATGCGGAAAGGGCCGCACCGTCCTAACGGTCGCGGGTTCTCCCTTCCCTGGCTTCCTTCGGGCAGTCACGGGCAAGACAACGGGAAGCTCGATAGATTCGGCTCAAGGCCGAGCGAGCATCCTGCAATCCTGCCCCATGACCGTCCATGGGCGGTTCCGGATAGCCCTCTGCGGTCCGGAACACGATTGGCCGGCTGGTCGGCCGGCCTTGCGCTTGACGCCGGAAACGCTGTTTCCGGAACGCGCCATGCGCGCAGGCGAATTTCCTTTTCAGCATTGCGGCAGCGGACTATCCGATGCGCCAATGCGCGACCGGCGGGCCCCCTTGGAGAGCCCGCCGGTCAATTGGTCAGCGACGGAGACCGAGCTTGTCGATCAGCGTCTGGTAGCGCCCATCATCCTTGCGCTTGAGATAATCAAGCAGGCTGCGGCGCTGGGAAACCAGAGCAAGCAGGCCACGGCGGGAATGGTTGTCCTTCTTGTGGTCCTTGAAATGCTCTGTCAGGTTCTTGATGCGCTCGGAAAGAATGGCAACCTGGACTTCCGGAGATCCGGTATCGCCTTTCGCAGTCGCGAATTCGGTCATCAGTTCTTTCTTGCGCTCGGCAGTAATCGACATCGTGTTTTTCCTTATCTGTTGGAGGAAACGGGACGCCCACAGCCGGGATGTCGTCCAGCAGGGGCCAGTGCAAGCGACGCGTCAGGGCGCGAAGCTGCGGCGCATATAGTGCAATTCCGGAAAAAACACCAGCCCAATTGTCAAGCCGGCTTGTCGCAGGTTCCGGCGGCGAAAACGGGGGAATTCAAAGGCCAATGCATGTCGCCCAGAAGTGTGCGGCGGTTCTGGGACAACGACATGCATCAAAAACAAAGACCTAAAGCGCGTCGCCTGAATCCGTTTCATCGCGACGCGCTTTAGAGCCACTTCTTCCATTTGAAGAACGCGATCAAACCGACCGCGACGACCGCCATGAACAGTAGCGAGACCGGATAACCGTAATAGGCCTTCAGCTCGGGCATGTTCCAGGGCGAGCTTTCCGGATCGAAATTCATGCCCCAGACGCCGACCAGGAAGGTCAGCGGCATGAAGATCACCGAGACGATCGTCAGATAGGAAATGACGTCGTTGGTGCGGGCCTGGGACAGCGAGAGATGCATCTCGATCAGGCCGGTGAGCATGTCGCGCTGGTTCTCGACCAGCTCGATCAGCCGCAGCGAATGGTCGAGCGTGTCGTTGAAGAAGATCTTGGTTTCAGCCTTCACGAAGGGCACGTCGTTGCGGATCAGCGTCGCCAGCGCATCGCGCATCGGCCATAGCACGCCCTTGAGCACGTTGGCGTCGCGCCTGAGTTCATGCAACTGCCGCATCTGATGCTTGTGCGGCTTGTTCAGCATCTCGTCCTCGATGCCGTCGACCAATTCGCTCGCCGCCTCGATCGGCGGGAAATAGCTGTCGACGATGGCATCGATCAGCGCATAGGCAAGATAATCGGCGCCGCGCGAGCGCAGCCGGTTCGGCATCGCGGCCGCGATGCGCTTGCGCACCGGATCGAACGGATCGCCCTCGCGTTCCTGGAAAGTGACGACGAAATTCCGGCCGAAGAACAGCGATATCTGCTCGTAGCGATGCGAGGTGACATCGTCGATCATGCGCATGACGACGAAGGCATGGTCCTCGAAGAAATCCACCTTGGGCCGCTGTCCAGTGTTGACGACGTCCTCGAGCGCCAGCGGGTGGAGGTTGAAGATACGGCCGATCTCCTCGATCAGCGGAATGTTGGCAAGCCCCGTGCAGTCCAGCCAGACGACAGGCCATTTCTGGCAATGGGTGTTGAGGTCGTCGATCGAGGCATTGTCGATGGTTTCGTATTTCTGCGGCGAGATCAATGTTAGCCGAAGCTCGCTGCGCCGCGCCGCCGGATCGGCGATCAGCGTGCCGGGCGACGCCCCGACCGGCGGCCGGCGGATTCTCAGCGTCGCCCTCTTGTTGCCTGTATCAGCCCTGGCCATGAGATCCCTGAAGCGTCGGCACCCAGTGGAGCTTAGACGACCGGATTCACCCGGCAAAGACCCGCTTGGGCTTGAACATGCCCTGCTCGATGGCGCCGATGGCGACGAGCCTGCCGCGCGCGGTGGCGCAGGCCTCCTCCGCCTCGACAGGCGCATCGCGGCCGCGAATGATGACGGGATTGCCGAGGCGGATCTTCGTCGCCGCGTCGTCGCTGACCGCGACCTGCGGCAGGCAATCGAGCGCCGCCGCCGTTTCGACCAGCAGCGCGTCGATGGCGCTGAAATCGACCGGCGCCTCGGATTCGTCCTGAACAGCTTCGGCTTTGCCGCCGAAACGGGCCGCTTCCAGTTCGGCAACCGTGACGAAATCGTCAGGCGTGAACGGCTCGACCTCGACGCGGCGCAATTCAGCGATATGGCCGAAGCAGCCGAGATCGCGGCCCATGTCGCGCGCCAGCGAGCGCACATAGGTGCCCTTGCCGCATTCGACCTCGAAGACGGTCTTGTCGGCACTATGCTCGATAATATCCAAACGGCCGATTTCAATTTCCCGCGCGGGTATCTCGACCGTCTCGCCGTCGCGGGCGAGATCATAGGCGCGCTCGCCGGCGATCTTGATGGCCGAGAATTGCGGCGGCGTCTGCATGATGACGCCGGTGTATTTCGGCAGCAGCGCCCGCAGCTCGGCCTCGGCCGGGCGCCGATCGGAGCTGTTGGTCACCGGGCCTTCGAGGTCGTCGGTCGAGCGCTCCTCGCCCCAGGCGACGGTGAAGCGGTAGACCTTGGCGCCATCCTGCACGTAGGGAACGGTCTTGGTCGCTTCGCCAAGCGCGATCGGCAGCATGCCGGAGGCCAGCGGATCGAGCGTGCCGGCATGGCCGGCCTTCTCGGCCTGAAACAGCCATTTGACCTTGGAGACCGCTTCGGTCGAGCCCATGCCGACCGGCTTGTCCAGCACCACCCAGCCGGAGACCGGCCGACCCTTCTTCTTGCCGCGGCGCGCCACTATTCCTCGTCCTTGTCGTTGTTCTTGCCGTCGCCGAGATCGCGCGCCACTTCGGGCGATTTCAGCAGTTCATTGATCTTCGCGAAATTGTCGAAGGAGGTGTCGAGCCGGAAGCGGAACTCCGGCATATACTTCATCTGCCTCAACGCGCCGGAAACACGGCCGCGGATGAACTTCGCGTGCCTGTTGAGCGCCTCGACCACGGCATTGTCGTCAGCCGCGCCAAGCGGCGAGACGAAGGCGGTGGCGATCTTGAGATCGGGCGACATGCGCACCTCGGAGACCGAGACGACGCTGTTCTCGATCACCGGATCGATGATCTCGCCGCGCTGCAGCGTTTCGGAAAGGGCATGACGCACCTGCTCGCCGACGCGCAGCATGCGCTGGGAGGGGCCTGACGTTGTCGAACGTGACATTTCTTCGGTCCTGAAATCGTGAAGCGCGGGATGGGACCACGCCACATGTCTCAAATGCATGAGCGGTCTGGGCGGCAGCCTTGCGGCCGCCGCCCGTTTCATTTCGGCAAGTATACCCGAATTAGAGCGTCCTGCTCACCATCTCGACGCGGAAGCATTCGATGACGTCGCCGACGCGCATGTCCTCGTAGTTCTGGAAGGCCATGCCGCATTCCTGGCCGCCCGGCACTTCCGAAACCTCGTCCTTGAAGCGCTTGAGCGTCTTCAACGTGCCTTCGTGGACGACGACGTTGTCGCGGACCAGGCGCACACCCGCGCCACGCTCGACCTTGCCTTCGGTGACGCGGCAGCCGGCGATCTTGCCGACCTTGGAGATGTCGAAGATCTCGAGTATCTCGGCATTGCCGATGAAGGTCTCGCGCCGCTCCGGCGAAAGCATGCCGGAAAGGGCCGCCTTCACGTCGTCGACGAGGTTGTAGATGATCGAGTAGTAGCGGATCTCGATGCCCGCGGCCGCTGCCGCGGTGCGGGCCTGCGCGTTGGCGCGGACGTTGAAGCCGATGATCGCGGCACCCGATGTCTCGGCCAGCGAGACGTCGCTTTCGGTGATGCCGCCGGCGCCCGAATGGACGATCCGCACCCTGACCTCGTCGTTGCCGAGCTTTTCGAGAGCGGCGTTGATCGCCTCGATGGAGCCCTGCACGTCGCCCTTGATGACCAGCGGGAATTCCTTCAGCCCGCTCGTCTGCAACTGGGACATCATCTGTTCGAGCGAGCCGCGCTGGCCGGCATGCTTGGCCACAGCCTTGTCGCGCGCCAGGCGCTGACGGTATTCGGTGATCTCGCGGGCGCGAGCCTCGTTGTTGACGACGGCGAAACGGTCGCCGGCCTGCGGCGTGCCCTGAAGGCCAAGCACCTCTACCGGCATCGCCGGCGGCGCTTCCGGCACGTGCTCGCCGCGGTCGTCGACAAGCGCGCGCACACGGCCCCACTCGTTGCCGGCGACAATGATGTCGCCAGGCATCAGCGTGCCGGTCTGCACCAGAACGGTGGCGACCGGACCGCGGCCCTTGTCGAGCTTGGCTTCGATCACCGCGCCTTCGGCGGTGCGGTCAGGATTGGCCTTGAGGTCGAGAACTTCGGCCTGCAGCAGGATCGCTTCGAGCAGCTTGTCGAGATTGGTGCCCTTGGTCGCCGAAACCTCGACGTCCAGCACCTCGCCGCCCATCGATTCCACGAACACCTCGTGGCGCAGCAGCTCGGTCCGCACCTTCTGCGGATCGGCGTCGCGCTTGTCGATCTTGTTGATCGCCACAATGATCGGCACGCCGGCCGCCTTGGCGTGGTTGATCGATTCGATCGTCTGCGGCATCACGCTGTCGTCTGCCGCCACCACCAGCACGGCGATGTCGGTGACCTGGGCGCCGCGGGCGCGCATGGCCGTGAAGGCGGCGTGGCCGGGCGTGTCGATGAAGGTGATCTTCTGACCGTTCTTCTCGATCTGGTAGGCGCCGATATGCTGGGTGATGCCGCCGGCCTCGCCGGAGACGACATTGGCGTTGCGGATGGCGTCGAGCAGCGAGGTCTTGCCGTGGTCGACATGGCCCATGATGGTCACGACCGGCGGACGCGACACCAGGTCCTCGGGACGGTCGGCGATGTTGAACAGGCCCTCCTCGATGTCGGACTCCGCAACGCGGCGGACCGTATGGCCAAATTCGGAAGCGACCAGCTCGGCCGTGTCGGCGTCGATGACGTCGCCCGGCTTCAGGATCTGGCCCTGCTTCATGAAGTACTTGACCACATCCACGGCGCGCTCGGACATGCGCTGCGCCAGTTCCTGGATGGTGATGGTTTCGGGTAGGATCACTTCGCGCATGACTTTCTCGCGCGGCTCATTGTGCATCGCGCGTTTGAATTTTTCCTGGCGGCGACGCATCGACGACAGTGAGCGGCCGCGCGCATCTTCGTCCGACAGCGCGGTGTTCAGCGTCAGCTTGCCGCGGCGGCGATCTTCCTCGCCCTTGGTCGGCTTGGCCGGGCGGGCCACTTCCGGGGTCGCAAGGCGCCGGGCAGGCGCGCTGGCGCCTGCGCCACCGCCGGCACCAGTGCGCCGCGGCTTGGCCTCTTCCTCGTCATCGGCCGTAGCGACATCGGCTGCCTGCGGCGCACGACGGCGAGCCTCTTCCTCGGCACGACGCCGCGACTCGGCCTCGGCCTGCAGGCGCGCTTCTTCCTCGGCCTGACGGCGCGCGGATTCGTCGCGCTCGCGCTTGCGGCGCTCCTCTTCCTCGGCGCGGCGCTTGGCATCCTCCTGAGCGCGCTGGCGATCCTCGGCCTCACGGGCCTTGGAGCCTTCCAACGCCCTGCGGCGCGCTTCCATCTCGCCGCGTGACAGCTCGTTCAGGACCATGCCCGAACGTTCCGGCGGCGGAGGCGGCGCCTTCGGCGCTTCCTGCACGACAGGCGCGGCGGCGACAGGGGTGGCCGCGGCGGGCTTCGGCGTGAACACGGACGGCGCGACCGGCTCCGGCTTGTCGCCAGGCAGCGAGAACTTGCGCTTCTTGGTCTCGACGACGACCGACTTGGTGCGGCCATGCGAGAAATTCTGGCGCACGGTGCCCTGCTCGAGGCCGGGGCGCTTCAGCGTCAAGGTCTTCTTCGGCGTAACGCTCAACGTCTTGTCGTCGCCCGATTTCGTATCGTTCATTCCATATCCTCTGCGGCATCATCTTCGTCGGCAACGGCCGCAAGCATTGCCAGATCGTTCGGGGTACCGCCCCGATATCGGTCGAGCGCAACAACGCGCTTCTCAACCGCCAGTCCCGCGTCCTGCGCGAGGACGGCAGCATGTATCACATTTGTGCCCCCCAATGCCAAGCTCAACTCGGCCTCGGAGAAAAGTTTGTAGGCAAGGATGGCGGGACCGCCGAGATGGACGGTCGCCCGCCGCGCCTGACTGATCTTGCGGACACCGTCGTCCGACGCCTCCGCCGCATGCAGAACGAGCAGCGCCTGCCCGTCGCGCACAGCACCCTCGACCTTGGCGGCGCCAAGAACGACGGCGCCCGCCTTGCGGGCAAGGCCAAGCATACCCAGAGCGGATCTGGAGAGCAGCCCGTCGACCATGCCGCCGAGATCGGACGGAACGGTCACCTGCGCCTTGAATGCGCGGGCAAACAGGTTCTTCGCCGCTGCCTTCTCGATATGTAGGCGATCGGCGGTGACCCAGCAACCACGGCCGGGCAGATTTCTCTTGATGTCCGGAACGACGGCCGAATCCGGGCCGACGACGAAGCGGATCAGTTCATCCGCTTCGGCCTGCCTGCGCGTAACGATGCAAGTGCGATCGTTCATCTCGTCCACGGGCTTTGCGATTGGTGGTCACCTCACGCACCGACGGTTTCGCCGGTTGCTGCCTCTTCGGCGGCGAGTTCTTCCTCGGTGATCCAGCCGGCCTGCTTGCGGGCTGCAAGCACCATCTGCTCGGCTTCGGCGCGCGAGACGCCGTGAGAGGCCAAAACGCCCGGATAGACCTTGGTCTCGCCGTCCTTGCGCTCTTTCCAGCCGATCAGGTCGTCGGCGGCATAGCCGGCGAAGTCCTCGATCGTCTTCACGCCGTCCTCGCCGAGCGTCACCATCATGGCGGTGGTGACGCCGGGGATCTCGCGCAGCTCGTCCTTGACGCCCAGCGCCTTGCGCTTTTCGTCATGCTCGGCCTCGATCTTCTCCAGATATTCGCGGGCGCGGGTCTGGATTTCCGAAGCGGTGTCCTCGTCGAAGCCGTCGATGGAGGAGATTTCGCCCGAGTCGACATAGGCGACTTCCTCGACGCTGGTGAAGCCTTCGGAGGCAAGCACCTGGCCGACCATCTCGTCGACATCGAGGGCTTCCATGAACAGTGCCGAACGCTCGACGAATTCCTTCTGGCGGCGCTCGCTCTCTTCCTGCTCGGTCAGGATGTCGATATCCCAGCCGGTGAGCTGCGAGGCCAGGCGGACGTTCTGGCCGCGGCGGCCGATGGCCAGCGAGAGCTGGTCGTCCGGCACCACCACCTCGATGCGCTCGGCATCCTCGTCGAGCACCACCTTGGCGACCTCGGCCGGCTGCAGCGCGTTGACGATGAAGGAAGCGGCCGAAGGCGACCACGGAATGATGTCGATCTTCTCTCCCTGCAATTCGCCGACCACCGCCTGGACGCGGCTGCCGCGCATACCGACGCAGGCGCCGACCGGATCGATCGAGGAATCGCGCGAGATGACGGCGATCTTGGCGCGCGAGCCGGGGTCGCGAGCGACCGACTTGATCTCGATGATGCCGTCATAGATTTCCGGCACTTCCATGGTGAAGAGCTTGGCCATGAATTGCGGATGGGTGCGCGACAGGAAGATCTGCGGGCCGCGCTGCTCGCGGCGCACGTCGTAGACATAGGCGCGGACGCGGTCGCCATACTTATAGTTCTCGCGCGGGATCAGCTCGTCGCGGCGGATGATCGCCTCGCCGCGGCCGAGATCGACGATGACGTTGCCATATTCGACGCGCTTGACGGTGCCGTTGACGATCTCGCCGATGCGATCCTTGTATTCGTCATACTGGCGATCGCGTTCGGCCTCGCGCACCTTCTGCACGATGACCTGCTTGGCCGATTGGGCGGCGATACGGCCGAAATCCATCGGCGGCAGCTGCTCGGCGATGAAGTCGCCGAGTTGGGCGTCGGGGTTGCGCTCGCGCGCCGTGGAAAGCGCGATCTGCGTGGCGTAGTCCTCAACCTTATCGACCACTTCCATCAGCCGCTGCAGCTTCATCTCACCGGTGTTCGGGTTGATGTCGGCGCGGATGTTGGTCTCCTGGCCGTAGCGCGAGCGCGCCGCCTTCTGGATCGCATCGGCCATGGCGGCGATGACGATCGACTTGTCGATCGACTTTTCACGCGCGACCGCGTCGGCGATCTGCAGCAGTTCAAGCCTATTGGCGCTTACAACCATTGTCTTTCTCCCGATTTCGCCTCGGACACGCGGCCCGGCGGCGCTATCAACTTTCCTGTTCGGTTTCGTTTTCCTCGGCGGCGTCTTCCGCTTCGCCGCGGCGTTTCCTTGCTTCCTTGCGCGCCCGGTTGTCCTTCGACAGGGCATCGCGGATGAGATCGTCGGTCAACACCAGCCGGGCCTCGGCGATCGCGTCATAAGGCACGCGCACCGTCGGCTCCTCGCCATAGGCCGCCTTGTCGCGCTCGATAAGGATGCCATCGGCGTCGGCCTCGGCGATCTTGCCCTTGAAGCGCTTGCGGTCACCGACGAGGACGGACGTCTCCAGCTTGACCAGGTGACCGGTCCAGGTGGTGAAATCCGACTTGCGCACCAGCGGCCGGTCGATACCCGGCGAGGACACTTCAAGATGATACGCCTTTTCGATCGGATCCTCGACATCGAGGGCCGGCGACACCGCGCGGCTGACCTCTTCGCAATCCTCGACGGTCATGGTGCCGTCCTCGCGCTCGGCCATGATCTGCAGCGTCAGCCCATTCTGACCGGTCAACTGCACCCGCACGAGACGGAAGCCGATGGCCTTGAGCACCGGCTGCATGATCAGCGCAATGCGCGCATCGATGCCGCTTTCGCGGATGATACGGTCGTCGGCCTCGCTTGCCGCTGCAGTCATTGAATCCCTGTCGCTTTTGGCTTCCGGCCGGCAGGTAATAAAAAAGAGCGGGACCGGGTGGACCCACTCTTCGTCATACCGACCAAGAATTTGAGGCTGATATAGACGATTGGCGCCGGTGTTTCAAGCCTGCAGGCAAAAGGCTAGCGGCATCTACAGCTGGCGTGGCCATCGCTGGGCTGCATGCATCACCGTGAGTATCTCGATCTCGTCGCCGACAACACGGTAGGGAATTATGTACGGGATATCAGCCAAGACCAGCTCTCGTGTCCCTTTCACCCGCCCGACGCGGCCCATCGCCGGATGTTCGGCAAGATTGTCCACGACAGAAACAATGCGGGCAACGACCCGTGCCGCGGCTGTTGGATTGTCCTTTTCGATGAAACCGCCAATCTGGTCGAGACGGCGCACGGCGCGCTCTGTCCAGCGGATCCGCTTCATCGCCCGGAGGCCGGCTTGACGTATTTCGCTATGACGCCGGCCAGATCCTTCTCACTTGCAAATTCCCCTCGATCAGCTTCCTCGAGGCCGGCCTCGATCTCGGCAAGTTGCCATTCTTCCCTGGCGACATAGTCTTCGATCGCTTGGGCCGCCACGTAGGAGCGTGAGCGATCCACCTTTTCGGCCAATTGGTCGAGCTTGGCCACGGTCTCATCGGGAAGCCGTACGGTGAAGGCGCTCATCATCCCGTCTCCATTGTGGTTCACAATGAATGTGGTGGAACCAGGGTGGTTCGTCAATGGAGGCTCCCCAGCGGAAAATCTGGACACGCCGTGGAACTGCGGTAAGCGGTTTGGGAACTAACAAAGCCACTGGTCAGCGCTTCGTGGTATACCAGCTTCCCAGGGAGCGGGCCGCTTCGCCAGTTCCACCATATCAGGAAACGGAGCAGCCGCAGCCGACAGGACTTCCATGAACGCAGCGAACCCTTCCGGGCTCATGCGGACAAGGCGGTTGTCCATCAGCACATCCTCGGCCGCGCGCACGGCGGCATCGCGCACGAAATCCGCGCGGGAGCGGCCGCGGAGACCGGCGGCGCGATCGATCATCGCCGCATCCGCTTCCGGCAGGCGCATCAAAATCCGGTATTCCTTGCGTTCGATCGGGGCGGCCATAGCTGTCTCCTTATCGGCAATGCAGCAGCCTGTAGCGCTAAATGCAATACAGAGACTCGGGCTACCTATTTCCGGATAAAGGTCAGATAAGCCTGCCGCCGTCCTTCGCGGATGGCCTTGGCCTCGTAACGCGTGCCGGGCCAACCCTCATAAGGTCTATGCCAATCCGCAGCCTCTCCAGCCTGCCATGCGAAGCCGCCGTGAGCGCGGCAGGCAAGCAGAGTCCAGTTCACATAGCTGTCGATATCGGAGGCGAAGCGGAACCTGCCGCCCGGCTTCAGGACGCGGGCAAAGCGGCCGAGATTGGCGGCACCGACGAAGCGGCGCTTCCAGTGCTTCTTCTTCGGCCACGGATCGGGATAGAGCAGGTCGATGCCGTCGAGCGAGCCCGACGGCAGCCAATCGAGCAGGCGCGTGGCGTCGTCGTCATAGACCCTGAGATTGCCAAGCGGGTTCTTGGCAAGCGCCGTCATCATCTTGGCCATGCCGTTGACGAAGGGCTCGACGCCAATGAAGCCGGTCCCCTGCGCTTCCTTGGCGCGGTGCAGAAGATGCTCGCCGCCGCCAAAGCCGATCTCCAGCTGAAGTGCCGAAACCTCCGCCTTGAACAAGGTGCTGAGGTCAGCCGGCGCTTGCGCCGTCAGGTCGAGCCGGTATTCGCGCAGGCCGCTTTCGAGGGCGATCGCCTGCTGCGGGCGTATGGTCTTGCCGTGCCGGCGACCGAAGAATCCTTCGGTCGCCCGGCTCGGCCTATCCTTTGCGTTAGCTGGCGTCAGGCGGCGACGGCGTCCTTGAGCGCCTTGGCGAGATCGGTCTTCTCCCAGGAGAAGGAACCGTCGCGACCGGCCTTGCGGCCGAAATGGCCGTAGGACGAGGTTTTTGCGTAGATCGGCTTGTTGAGGTCGAGATGACGGCGGATGCCCGACGGCGACAGGTCCATCACCTTGCGCAGCGCCTCCTCGAGCTTCGATTCCTCGACCTTGCCGGTGCCGTGCAGGTCGACATAGACCGACAGCGGCTGGGCGACGCCGATGGCGTAGGAGAGCTGGATGGTGCAGCGGTCGGCGAGCTTGGCCGCCACCACGTTCTTGGCAAGGTAGCGCGCCGCATAGGCCGCCGAACGGTCGACCTTGGTGGTGTCCTTGCCCGAGAAGGCGCCGCCACCGTGCGGTGCCGCGCCGCCATAGGTGTCGACGATGATCTTGCGGCCGGTGAGGCCGGCATCGCCGTCAGGCCCGCCGATGACGAACTTGCCGGTCGGGTTGATGTACCAGTTGCAGTCCTCGGCGATCTTCAGGTCGCCAAGCGCCTCGCGGATATAGGGCTCGACGACCTTGCGGACCTTCTTGGAGTCCCAGCTGGCATCGAGATGCTGGGTGGAGAGCACGATCTGCGTGACTTCCGCCGCCTTGCCGTCGGCATAGCGCACGGTGACCTGGCTCTTGGCGTCCGGGCCGAGCTTGCCGGCCTCGCCATTGCCTTCATGGCGCGCGGCGGCAAGCAGTTCGAGGATCTTGTGGCTGTAATAGATCGGCGCCGGCATCAGGTCGGGCGTCTCGCGACAGGCGTAACCGAACATGATGCCCTGGTCGCCGGCACCCTCCTCGCCCTGGCGGTCGGCGGCGTTGTCGACGCCCTGGCCGATATCGGGCGACTGGCCGTGCAGCAGCACGTCGATCTTGGCGGTCTTCCAGTGGAAGCCGGACTGCTCGTAGCCGATCTCGCGGATCGCCTTGCGGGCGACCGACTTGAACTTGGCCGGGTTGACCACGGGGTGGCCGGACGCATCCTTGAGGACGTTGCCGGCCTTGTCCTTCTTCAAAAGCGTGTCGGGGACGCGGACCTCGCCGGCGATGACGACGCGGTTGGTGGTGGCCAGCGTTTCGCAGGCGACGCGGACCTTCCACGGATCCATGCCTGTCTTCTTGGCTTCGCGATAGACCAGATCGACGATTTCGTCGGAGATGCGGTCACAAACTTTGTCGGGATGACCCTCGGAGACGGATTCCGAGGTGAAGAGATAATTCTGCCGCGTCACGGGTGTCCCCTCTTGAAAAAAAATCGGCAGGTTGCCGATTTTTGGCGCGCCACGTGTTAGCGGTGCCGGGCGCCGCTCGTCAAGCGGCGCGACGGATCTGGCATGAATGTAGGCAAGCCGGCTATGCCACCAGCGGCGGGGCGCCGCCGGCGGCATAGGTAAAAATCAATCGGCGTCCTCGGCGGAGAGCGCCTTCACCAGATCGATGATGCGGCGGCGCACCTTCACGTCGCCGATCTTGACAAAAGCCCGGTTAAGCTGAAGCCCTTCGGGACTACCGCAGAATTCGATGGCGAAGGCCATCGAGGAGTCTTCGGCAAATCCCCGATTGCCGCCACCGGTCTCCTCGCCCGGGGCATCCTCGAAAAAGAAGGCGACGGGAACGCTCAGGATGGAGGCGATCGCCTGCAGACGGCTGGCGCCAACCCTGTTCGTGCCCTTCTCATACTTCTGGATCTGCTGAAAGGTGATGCCGAGATTTTCACCCAGCTTTTCCTGGCTCATTCCAAGCATATTGCGACGCAGCCGGATGCGACTCCCGACATGAATGTCGATCGGATTCGGCTTCTTCTTGTTCTCTTCTGTCATTTTTTCCTCGCCGAATTTTTCCGGCTTTTTCTATTTTGTTCCGCCCATATGAAGCCGGAGCCACCTGCCCCAACAGAACCCTCCAACCGACTTCGAAAAATTTTAGGCGTTACAGTATGAGTTTCTAATGTGCCGACTGTCAATTCACCCGTAGCCGCTGCCTTACATTCAAGGTGAAGGCCATCAGCGCAAACAGCAACATGATCAGCAATCCGTTAAAATGCCGCTGTTCGGGAGACAGGAGGGCGCGCCCAGAAACCGGCACATGCGCGTCGATGGCGCCGCGCGCGTTGACGGCAAGCGCATCGATGATGCGCCCGCGCGAATCGACAATTGCGGAGATGCCGTTGTTGGCCGCGCGCAGCAGCGGCAATCCATTCTCCACCGCGCGAATCTGCGCCTGCCTGAAATGCTGATACGGGCCTGGCGTGTCACCAAACCAGGCGTCGTTGGTGACGTTCACGATCACGTCAGATGACGCAGCGTCGGCGGCGACGAGATCGGGAAAGATCACCTCGTAGCAGATGAACGGCGCGGCACGCAGGCCGCCCGGCAGACTGATCGGATGCCGCTCGTTGCCGGCGGCGAAATTCATCGGTCCGGCAACGAGCTGGCCTATGCCGAAGCGTTGGAAAAGATCGGCGAAGGGCAGGTATTCGCCGAAGGGCACCAGATGCACCTTGTCGACGGCATCGACGATCTCGCCTTTGTCGTTGATCGCCACCACGGAATTGTAATAGCGGCTGCCGGCGCTCGCCGATCCGCCTTCCTCGCGCACGACGCCGGCAATCAGCATCTGGCCCTCGGCCAGCATGTCGCCCAGAGCCGTGAGCGCTTCCGGACGCTCGGTGAACAGGAAGGGCACCGATGTTTCCGGCCACAAAATAAGCTGCGGCTTGGCATGGCCTTCTTCCGGCGCTTTCCCCGATATCCCCAGTAAAGTTGCGAAGATGCGGTCGCGCACCGAGGCGTCCCACTTTTCGCTGAGATCGACCGAGGGCTGGACGATGCGAACATCGATCGAGCGGGCCGGCTCGACCGGGGCCGCGAGCCGGGCGTAGCCGAAGCCGACATGGCCAGCGACGAGGATGACGAACAGGGCAAGGCCCAGCCTCAGATGCCGGCGCGCCGCGACCAGCGCGGGCAGCGAAAACACGAAGACGGCGAGCGCGTTCATGCCGATCATGCCGGTCACCGACACGCTCTGCATCAGCAGCGGCACCGGCATCGCCGTGTATCCGACGGCGTTCCAGGGAAAGCCGGTGAAGAGGAAATCGCGCAGCCATTCAGCAAGGCTGAACCCGAAGGCAAGCGCGGCGATGCGGCCGATGTCGCTGCTCCAGAACAGCCGCGCCACCACGGTGGCGAAGCCATAGAAGAAGGCGAGCGCAAAGGGGATACCGACGACGGCGAAGGGCAAAGCCCAGGCGAAGCTGTCGGCCTCGACCAGCAATGCCTGGCCGATCCACCACAGGCCGGCGAGGAAGTAGCCGAAGCCGAACCACCACCCGGTAGCGAAAGCCGGCCGCAGGCGCCTGAACCAGCCATCGGAAGCCTCGCCGGTGGCGCCGTCGAGCAGCCAGACCAGAACCGGGAACGAGACGAAGCAGACCGCGAAGAAATCGTAAGGCGCCTGGGCAAGCACCGCCAGCGCTCCGGCGGCAAAGGCCACCAGCGCCCGCCGCCACCCCCACAGCAGAATTATCCGGCCGGCAAAGCGCTGCATCCAGCTTCCCAAGTCGCGCGAATCAGGGAGTTAGAGGTTTAACAGGCCACGCCGCGCGATCCAAACCCAGATAAGCGCCGCCTGATACACCGTAGCGCTATCTGTGCCAGCCCTCGATCCGCAGGCCGGTCAGTCGCTCGGCCTCGTCCTTCGGCACGACGCGTACGGTGCGGGTGAATGTCCAGACATGGCCTTCGGGGTCGCGGGCGCGATATTGGCGCTCGCCGTAGAAATGATCGGCGGGCTCCTCGACGATCTCCGCGCCTGCCGCGCGCGCTTTCTCGCAATGAGCGTCGATATCCTGCTGCAGACGGACATAGACGGCTTGCGTGTTCTTGCCGCCGACGGAGGCGGGACTGGCGATACGCTCATCCCATTCGGAATCGACGATGATATAGCCGTCGCCGAAGCGCATTTCGGCATGCACGAGCCGACCGTCGGGATCGCTCACCAGCATGCTAGGCTCAAAACCAAAGGCCGCTTGCAGAAAGGACAAAGCCGCGCGCGGATCGCGGTAGAAGAGGCCTGAGCCCAGGACCGCATGCTTGAACGGATCGTCGGTCGGCATGCCGCTCCACGTTCTTTTTTACGCATTCCGGATGGAAAACCGCTACGCACTTTTCCTGGAATTGCTCAGGGGGTCAGGCCTGCTCGGTGCGGGCGGCGCGGCGGCGCTGCCGCTCGCCCTTCGGGCTCTGCACGATGCGCACGCGCTTGACGCGGCGCGGGTCGGCGTCGAGCACGTGGAACTCGAAGCCGGGAATGGCTTGCACGACTTCGCCCCTGGCCGGGACCCGGCCGAGCGTGTTGAAGATCATGCCGCCGATCGTGTCGACATATTCGCCATGCTCGCCGGCGGCGAAATCCTCGCCGATCATCTTGGCGACCTCGTCGATCTCGGCCTTGCCGTCGACGACGAAGACGCCGTCGCCGGTCTGCGTGATCATCGGCTCGTCGTCGTCATGCTCGTCCTCGATGTCGCCGACCACCATCTCGACGATGTCTTCCAGCGAGGCGAGGCCGTCGGTGCCGCCATATTCGTCGATGACCAGGGCCATCTGCGTGCGCGTCGTCTGCATGCGGCCCATGAGGTCGGAGGCCAGCATCGAGGGCGGCACAAACAGCACCTGGCGGATCAGATTGAGCTCGCCGATGGTGCGCGCGAGATCGACCTGCGCAAGGTCGAGCGCCGCCGTCACCAGCGCCTTCGCCCTGGTGCGGCCCTTCTTGACGCGGGCGACCTTGGTAATGTGGGCGAGCACATCGCGAATGTGGACCATGCCGCGCGGATCGTCCAACGTCTCGGAATAGACCGGCATGCGCGAATGGCCGGACTGCTCGAAAAGGCCGAGCAGGTCGCCAAGCGTGGTGTTGATCTCGACCGCCTCGATATCGGCGCGCGGCACCATGACGTCCTCGACCCGCACTTCGCGCAGGCGCAGGATGTTGTTGAGCATGGCGCGTTCGCCGGGCGAGAAGGCGCCCGCATCGGTCGTCGTTTCGGCAAGCGCGCCGGCGATCTCCTCGCGCAGGCTAGTGCCGTTGCGGTGCCGGAACAGGCCGAGCACGCGGTCGAAGAGCGAAGGACCGGCATGCGTCGGCTCCGCGGCCGCGCTGCCGGTGGGAATACTCGGACTCGAGCCCTCTTCCGTTTTTTCGGAAGGCTTGGCAGCACTGCCGGCGTCCGGGCGGGCGGCAGTTTCTGGTGTGTCGTTCATCGCCATCAGGTCAATTGAGCTTTTTTGTTACGCGTAGGGATCGGGAATGGCAAGCCTCGCAAGCGCTGCGCGCTCGATCGCTTCCATCTCCTCCGCCTCGGCGTCGGTCTCGTGATCATGACCCAGCAAGTGCAGTAGGCCATGAATAACGAGATGGGTGATATGGTTCTCAAACGGCTTGTCTTCCAGTGCGGCCTCGCGCGCCACCGTCTCGGAAGCCAGCACGATGTCGCCCAGCATCGGCGGCAGCTTGCCGCCCTTCGGAAACGGAAAAGCCGGAAAAGACAAGACGTTGGTTGGCTTGTCCTTGCCGCGCCATTCGGCGTTGAGCGTCCGGATGTGAGCATCGTCGGAAAAGACGACGCTGAGCTCGGAGACGCCGGTCGCCCCTGTTTCGGCAAAGGCGGCCGCAACGGCGCGATCGACCAGGCGCGTCAGCTCGGCTTCGGCAGGCCAATTGCCGGCCTCGACGAAAATATCGATATTGACCGGCGTCTCGCCGCTTAATGCTGGATTGTCAGCCATATAGCCTTTTGATCAGCTTTCGGCGCCCAGGCCCCGCGCCAGCTTGCCGTCGCGGTCATAGGCCTTGACGATCTCGGCAACCAATGGGTGGCGCACCACGTCGCCTTCGTTGAAGCGGACGGTGACGATGCCAGGCACGCCGTCGAGGATGCGCAGCGCCTCGACCAGCCCCGACTTGGTGTTGGGCGGCAGGTCGATCTGGGTCGGGTCGCCGGTGACGATCATGCGCGAGTTCTCGCCGAGACGGGTCAAGAACATCTTCATCTGCATCGGCGTGGTGTTCTGCGCCTCGTCGAGGATCACCGCCGCATGCGCCAGCGTGCGGCCACGCATAAAGGCTAGCGGCGCGATCTCGATCACTTCGGCCGCGATCGCCCGCTCGACCTTGTCGGCCGGCATCATGTCGTAGAGCGCGTCGTAGAGCGGCCGCAGATAGGGGTCCACCTTCTCCTTCATGTCGCCGGGCAGGAAGCCCAGCCGCTCGCCGGCCTCGACCGCGGGGCGCGACAGCACGATGCGCTCGACCATGCCGCGTTCGAGCAGCATCGCCGCATGCGCCACCGCCAGATAGGTCTTGCCGGTGCCTGCCGGGCCGATGCCGAAGACCATTTCGGAGCGCTCCAGCGCCCGCATATAGGCGTCCTGCGTCAGCGAACGGGCGTAGATCGTCTTCTTGCGCGTCGATATCTGGGCGGCCGAAACCTTGCCCTTGCGCTCCATGGTCGGCAGCGTCAACTGGTCGTCGGCGGCGATCGCCATGCGCACGGCGCCGTCGACATCCGACTGGCCGATGTCGACGCCCTTCTGCAGGATGCCATAGAGCGTATCCAGCGCGCGGCGCGCCTGTTCGGCGGCCGAAGCCGAGCCCTTGATGGCAAGCTGGTTGCCGCGCGAGCGGATATCCACGCCGAGCTTCTGCTCGAGCCGCGCCAGGTTCTCGTCGAACTGGCCGTAGAGGGCGCTGGCAAGCTTGTTGTTGTCGAAGGTCAGTACGATGTGCGCCATGTCGGAAGCCCCGGACGCCTGGTTCTGGGGCGGATTCTTCAGTTCGGCAGCGCTCAACCGTCTCTCCTCATCTGCCGAGGCTTGTGGCTAGGCCAACTCGGCGAACAGGCTGTTGGGGCCTGTCTTCGTGATTCGCACGTCAATAATGTCACCGATTCCACCGGCTTTGTCGTCAACAATCACCGGGTTCAGCCATGGCGAGCGGCCAAGAATCTGACCGGGGCGGCGACCTGGCTTCTCGATCAGCGTGCTGACGGTGCGGCCGACCACGCTGGCTATGAAATTCTGCTGCTGATCGTTGATCAGCGCCTGCAGGCGCTGCAGCCGTTCGTCCTTCACGGTTTCGGAAAGATGGCCGTCCATCTCGGCGCCCGGCGTCCCAGGACGTGGGGAATATTTGAAGGTGAAGGCCGAGGCGTAGCCCACTTCGCGCACCAGTTTCAGCGTCGCGTCGAAATCCTCGTCCGTCTCGCCGGGGAAGCCGACGATGAAATCGCCCGACATAGCGATGTCGGGACGGGCGGCGCGAATGCGCTCGATGAGCGCCAGATAGTCGCG
Source organism: Mesorhizobium sp. M2A.F.Ca.ET.046.03.2.1 (assembly GCF_003952425.1). NCBI lineage: Bacteria > Pseudomonadati > Pseudomonadota > Alphaproteobacteria > Hyphomicrobiales > Phyllobacteriaceae > Mesorhizobium > Mesorhizobium sp. M2A.F.Ca.ET.046.03.2.1. Next base: position 1,934,446 of record NZ_CP034449.1, read on the forward strand.
TGCCGTGTGCCTGCGGTTCATCGCCTTCAAAATCCGATCGGAGCCCGACTGCACCGGCAAATGCAGATAGGGCATCAAGGCGGGCAGGTCACGATGCGCGGCGATCAATTCGTCGTCCATGTCGCGCGGATGGCTGGTTGTGTAGCGCAGCCGCGCCAGTCCGGGGATTTCCGCAAGCCGGAACAGCAGACGGCCGAAACCCCATTCCTCGCCATTCTCACCAACGCCATGCCAGGCATTGACGTTCTGGCCGAGCAGGGTCACCTCGCGCACGCCGGCCTCGGCCAGCCGCTCGGCCTCGGCGACGATCTGCGCCACCGGGCGCGAGACCTCCGCGCCGCGGGTATAGGGCACCACGCAGAAGGTGCAGAACTTGTCACAGCCTTCCTGCACCGTGAGGAAAGCGGTGACGCCGCGCTTTGCCAATTCGGCGCGCTTCGGCTGCGGCAGATGCTCGAACTTGTCCTCGATGGCGTATTCGGTCTCGACGATCTTCTCGCCGCCGCGGACCCGCGCCAGCACGTCGGGCAGCCGGTGATAGGTCTGCGGGCCGATGACCAGATCCACCGCCGGAGCGCGGCGGATGATTTCCGCACCTTCGGCCTGCGCCACGCAGCCGGCGACACCGATCAGCAATTCACGGCCGGCCTTGGCGCGCTCGGCCTTTATGTCGCGGATGCGGCCAAGCTCGGAATAGACCTTTTCCGCCGCCTTCTCGCGGATATGGCAGGTGTTGAGCAGCACCAGATCGGCGTCCTCGACGGCGTCGGTGGCGACATAGCCGTCGGCGGCCAGCGCATCGGTCATGCGCTGGGAATCGTAGACGTTCATCTGGCATCCATAGGTCTTGACGAAGACCTTTTTCGCCGCGCGGTCAGTGCCGGCCGAGCGCTCGGCGGCAGCGCCGATGCCATGGCTTTCAATCCTGTTCAGTTCCATCGGGCGGCTTCTAGCGCCTTTCCGTGACAAAAAACAGACGATTCTGCCTTGTGGGCCCGTCGTGCGCCTCGACTTCACCGGTTCTTGGCCGGGTCGGCGAGGATGCCTTGCATCATCTCGCGCACCTTGGCTTCCATCAGTCTCGCCGTTTCCTTGCGGTTCGAACCCTTGGAGAACGGCACCGGCTGGCCGAAATGCACCTCGGCATCGATCGCGCCTTCGGCAAGCAGGGTTTTGAGATGCGGCATCAGATCCTGGTCGCCGATCCAGGCGGTGATCGGCCGATGGCGGCGGCCCATCGGCATGCCATGCAGGCGCGTATAGGCGATCGCCACGGGCTGGATGAAGACCTGTTCCGCCGCGCCTTCCGAAATCGCCATCGAGGCCGCGCCGAACAACGTGCTCTTGAACGGCAGCACCAGGTTGCCGTCGCCGGTCGAGCCTTCGGCGAACAGCACCATGGCGTCGCCTTTCGCCATCCTCTTGGCGATCTCGCTGGCCTGGTCGCCGGAGGTGCGCTTGCGCTCGCGCTCGATGAAGACGGTGCGCTGCAGCTTGGACAGCATGCCGATCAGCGGCCAGCCCTCCATGTCGGCCCTGGCGATGAACTTCACATCGACGAAGGAGCCGAGCACCATGATGTCGGTCCAGGAAATGTGGTTGGCCGCCACCAGCAGAGGGCGGTCTTTGGCCAAGCTGCCCGTCACATGCACCCGCATGCCCAGCGCCCGCAGGATCATGCTGTGCCAGATCTTCAGGATGACAGTTTCGGGCCACAGCCCCGTCTTCATCGACAGGATCTGCAGCGGCACCAGCACCAGGGAACAGACGACCACATAGAAGAGCGCCAGGAAAATCCGCAATTTCTCGATCATTCGCTCCGGCCCTATCGCGCGGATTGGCTAGCGAAGATCGCGGCGCATGACAAGCGCGCCGGTCGGGCCGTGCTCGGTCGAACGGTAATAGTTCGGGCGATGGCCGACCTGGATGAAGCCGAGCCTGCGGTAGAGCCCGATCGCGGGCGCATTGGTCTCGTCGACCTCGAGGAAGAGCGCTTCGGCGCGCTGCGCATGAAGCTCGCGCAGCACCGCGTCCATCAATTGCCAGCCAAGGCCCTGGCGGCGATGGCTGCGGGCGACGGCCACGGTCAGGATCTCGCCCTCGCCGGCTGCGAGCCGGGCGAGCACGAAGCCGACCGGCGGCTTGGAGCCCTGACCTGTTTCCCGCGCCGCATAGCCGAAGACCGTGTCCTGTTCGAGGAGCGCCGCAAACTCGCCATCGGTCCAGGGCCGCACGAAATCCTCGCGGTGCAGCACCGAAACAGCGGCGCTGTCGGCGACCGTCAGCGGTTCCAGCGCATAATCCCTGCGGCGCGGCTGAAAGAACGGAATGCGCATCAGGGTTCGCTTCCCTTGTCCTGCCTTGGCAGAATGAAACCCGCCTGCTGCTTGGCGTCGGCGCCACGCAGATAGAGCGGCTTCGGCTTCTCGCCGGGTCCCTTGGCGGCGGCCAGCCTGGCATAGGTGGCAATATCGGCGGTGGCGGCGACCGGACCGGTGTCGAAGGCACGACCTGCCGCGTGGGCAATCCGCGGCGCGGCGGTTCCGACAAGCACCGCTTCGGCGCTGATGGCCATGGCCACCGCCTCGGCAAGCGTAGCTACGGATGGTCCGTAAGTCTTGGCTAACGCTCTATCATAGAGCGCCGCATGGATTTCCTCGCGCCCGGCGTCGAGCGCTGCAAGCACCGCGCGCCCGGGAAAAGCCTTCGCGCCCTCGGCTGCCAGGGCTTCCAGAGTCGTCACGCCGATCGCCGGGATTTTCAGCGCCAACGCCAGGCCGCGCGCGGTCGATACGCCGACGCGCAGGCCGGTGAAGGAGCCGGGGCCGATCGAGACGGCAACGGCGTCCAGGTCAGGGTAGCCGACGCTGGCAGCTTGCAGGGCGGTCTCGATGACGGCCATCAGATGCTCGGCGTGCCCCTTGCCGAGATCGCGCAGCTCGCGGCCAAGCTCCTTCCCCGCGTCTGCGTCATAAACGCAGGCGGCGCAGAGACTGGCGGCGCAGTCGATGGCAAGCAACTTCATACGGGCAGCTTCATGGGCCGGTTAACGAACGGATCGAAACACAATTCCCTCTGCCCGGCATGGGGCGCCGCCGCAAGGGCCAGGGCGCAGAAATGTTAAGCGGCTTTGCTTCTAGAGCGCTTCACCGTTTCACGGAAACGGCGGGCCGCCCTATCTCTTTGTTTTGACGCAATTCCGGACAGAGGGTTACGGCGAACGCGCCGAACCTAACCGCTCACACTTTTCCCGGAAATTGCTCCAGGCGCGGCGATCACGCCGTCGCGACAATGCGCAGCATATGGTTGTCCCAGACATAGTCCGGCTCGGAACGGATGGCGCCGGCGCCGCCGACGATCTCGCCGGCGCCGGTCGTCGCCATGAAGCCGCTGCCGTCAGGCGCAAGCCCACAGACCTCCACCAGAGACCGGGTCGCAACCACGCGGCCGCTGGCGGCATCGATGACAGCCAGCGAATTGCCCTCCGGCGAGGTGACGGCGATCGTGCCTGTGACGGCATTGGCGGCGACCGAGCCAATGTAATTGCGGAAGCCGGAGAGCACGTCTTGCGGCATCTCCACCAGTTCGAGTTCCTTGCCGCGCGCGGCGCGGCCAACCAGCGCGGGGCGGTCTGTCGCCGGCCCGCGATATTGGCAGCCGAACCAGACGGTGCCCGCCTGGTCGCGGTCCATATGGCGGATCGAAAGCTGATGAAGCGCCGGCGGCAATTCATGCTTTTCGATCAGGTCGCCGGTGATGCGGTCGACCAGCGTATAGGATGGCTTCATCGTCGCGATGTTGAGCTCGGCGCGGCCATAGTCGGGATGGGTTTCGATGCCGCCATTGGCGATAGCCAGCGTTCGGCCATCGCCGAGCAGGAGCAGCTCGTGAGGGCCCATGCCATAGGTCGGGAACTCACCGACGCGACTGAACCCGGCCTTCGCGTCATAGACGCCGACGACACCGGCCGCGTTGTCGAAATCGTTTTCGGTCGCATAGAGCAGCGCGCCGTCGGGCGAGAACACGCCATGGCCGAAGAAATGCCGGCCGGCGATGCTGGCAATGGTCAAAGGCTTGTCGCGGCCGGCATGGTCGAAGACGACCGCGAAAGTGCCGGGCTGCCGGGCAAAAACGACCGAGCGTTTCGACACCGGATCGAAAGCGACGTCGTGGCCGCGGTCCGGCAGATCGATGCTGTGCAGGATCTTGCCGGCCTCGGACAGCACGGCGGCGCCAAAACTGCCGTCGCGCTTGACGAAAGCCGTGGCAAACACCGCGTCCGCCGCCAGCGTGTCGGCCCAGGCGCGCGGCGCCATGGCGGCGGCGAAGCCAGCGCCCGCGGCGCACAGGAAGTCGCGACGGTCGATGAGGGGAGTTCTCACGGCATCAATCCCCATCCAGCGACGAGAAGCCGGCGGTCAGGCCGAACTCGGCGGTCATCCTGGTGCCGATCAAGGTCGACAGGCTCGAGGTGATCAGCGCGAAATGTTCGAGCTTGTCGCGCAGCGCGGGGTCGGCGAGCGCCTTGTCGATCGGGCCGGGGATCGATTTCGCTGTTGTCACGCCGTTGCTGAGCTGGATGTGGATGGACTCGGCCATCCACTGCGCGTCGGCGGGCAGCGCATCGCCTAGCTTGGAAGCCTGGAACAGCTGGTCGATGCCGGAGAGATTTCCGGCCAGCGAAGCCGCCGTGTTCCGCGAGCGCCAGTAGATCGCCTGCTTTGGCTTGTCGGCGTCCGGCTTGGCGCCAAGGAAGCCCTTGAGCCGCACATCGCGGATCATGTCCAGCTCGTTGATGAAGACGCCGACCAGTTCCGTCACCGCTTCGTTGCCGTCGCGGTAGAGCGGGTTCTTCGGGCCGGGATGAGCCCAGAGCGAAGCGAAGCCGTCGGGCTTTTGCCAGGCATCGCGCACCTCGCCGGCCATGGTTTCGACGTTGCCGGCGACCGCCTCGCCATAGGCGCAAAGATAGGGCTCGTCCTTCCCTGCAAGCGTTTCGGCGCCGTCGCCATAAAGCACGTATTCGAGCGCGCCGAGGCCCTGCATGGCGACGCTCTTTTGCGCCAGTTGCACCGGATCGGTGGCCGACGGGTCCTTCGATGCGAGCGTGGCCTGCACTTGTCTCAGGCCGATGCTCTTGCGGTCCGGCCAATAGAGCATACGCTCCAGCCGGTTGTTTTCCTTGATCGGCCCGAAGGCGATGATCTCGGCCACAGACCAGGCCTCGACCGTGCCGGAAAACGCCGAGCGCGCCGCTTCGAGATTGATTTCGGACGGCGCTTCGCAAAGCTGGTGCATCGCCCTGGCCAGGCCCGCCGCATGCTCGTCAAGACTGGCATAGGCGGGGCGGACGAAGCCATCGATCGCGCGCTCGATGACGTCGGAAGCCTTGACCGCGGCTGATGCCGGCAAGGCAGCGGCCAGAAGGAAAGGAAGAACAAGGACCAGGCATTTCGACATCAGAGCGACGCGTTTTAGCATCAGAGGGACTCCAGGAATTTGATCAACGCATCGCGATCGGTCGCGGCCGCCCCGGCAAAGCGGTCGCGGGCGTTCTGCCCCTCGCCGCCATGCCACAGGATCGCCTCGGCAAGCGTGCGGGCGCGGCCGTCATGCAGATAAAAGGCATTGCCATTGACTGTCGCGGTGAGCCCAATACCCCATAGCGGCGGGGTGCGCCACTCGCTCCCCGTGGCTTCTCCAACCCGTTGTCGGTCCGCAAGGCCCTCGCCCATGTCGTGCAGCAGGAAATCGGAATAGGGCCAGATCAGCTGGAAGGCCTGCGCCTTGTTGGGCGTGCCGCGCATGGTCACGAATTTCGGCGTGTGGCAGGCGATGCAGCCCATTTCGTAGAACTGCTTCTTTCCGTCGAGCACTTGCGGTGTGGCGATGTCGCGCCGTGCCGGCACGGCCAGATTCTGCGAATAGATGGTGACGAGGTCCATCACCGGCGGCGGGGCTTCGGCCGTGCCCAGCCGCTGCTGCACGCCGTTCGGCATGGCCAGGCAATCCTTCTCGGCCACCGTGCAGTCACCCCAAGGCTTCGGCATTTCAGGAGTCGAGATGCCGATATCGCCGGCAAAGGCGTCGGCCGCCTGCTGGCGGATCGAGGCGGTCTGCGCCTTCCAGCCGAAGCGGCCCAGGGTCACCGCACCACTCAACTCGTCGCGCACGATGTTCGGCCGGCCCGAAATGCCATCGCCGTCGCGATCGTCCGGATCGGCATGGGCAAGGATATCGGCTGGCGCGATCTGCTCGATCAGGCCCAGCCCGATCATCGGCGGCGTCAGGCGCGGCGACAGCGTGGTGCGCGGATCGAGCGGGCCATAGCCGGGATTTTCGACGGAATAACGCGGCTTGCGCAGCGCAACGGCGGTGCCGTCGCCGAGCATCACCTTCTCCTCGGAGTACTCGACGCGCACACGGCCTTCGCCCTTGAGGCCCGGAACTGCCAGATCCTGCAATTGCGTGCCATAGACCGGATCGGGAAAGTTCAGCAGCTTGTGGTCGGCGAGCGCCGCTTTTTCCTCTGCGCTGCTGGCGTCGCGCGCGAGCCTGAGGAACATCGACGTCGATCCGGCATCACCTTGCGGCGGGCGGCCGCGGCCATCCTTCAAATGGCAGTTCTGGCAGGCGCGCTCGTTGAACAGCGGGCCAAGACCGTCGGAAGCCTGGGTCGACGACGGCGACGACACCCAGTTCTTGCGGAAAAGCGCATTGCCGAGCTTGAAATTGCCCTCTTCCTCGAAAGTGATGTTGGCGGAGGACTGCGAGAAGGCATCGCGGTTGACGTCCTTGCGCGAGGTGCCGGCGCCGCCCTGCATCAGCTCGAACGGCTCAGGCCTGGTGAAGTCGGTCGTTGGCCTGGTGACGGCCAGGACCCGCGCCTGGTCCTTCGGCGTCAGGTCGGTGCGGCTCGTCGGCAAGGCGGCCGGCTCGCCGGCCAGCGTGGGTGCGGAAAGCACGATCGCCAGCAAAAGCGACGCCCCGCGACCGGTCCGGTATCGCGGGGTCTTCTGAAGCGGCAGGCCGTCGATTGCGGCCGGCCGCGCGCGGCGCGAAAAGTCTACGGGGCGCCGCATTCCCGCATGTCCTTACTCCGCCTCGTTGGCCGAGTCGGCATTGAGCAGGCCGTACTTTTCCTCGCCGATCGAGGCGAGCAGGTCGAGCTGCGTTTCCAGGAAGTCGATATGGCCTTCCTCGTCGGTCAAAAGGTCCTCGAACAGCTTCATCGAGACGAAATCGCCTTCGTCGTGGCAAATCTCGCGCGAGCGCTTGTAGGCGGTGCGCGCGTCATATTCGCCGGCCAGATCGGATTCGAGCACTTCCTTGACGTTCTGGCCGATGCGCAGCGGCGCGACGGACTGCAGGTTCGGGTGGCCTTCGAGGAAGATGATGCGCGCGATCAGCCGGTCGGCGTGATGCATTTCCTCGATCGATTCCGCCCGCTCCTTCTTTGCCAGCTTGGTGTAGCCCCAATCCTCGAGCAGGCGATAATGCACCCAGTATTGGTTGACGGCCCCAAGCTCCAGAAACAGAGCTTCATTAAGCCGCTCGATGATCTGCGGTTCGCCTTTCATGGGTTCTGCTCCCGTATTGGCCGCGCAAGCCTCGCACGCGATCCAGGTGTGAAACGATGTCCACGCCGCCCATCTGTGAGCGGGCGTGGTAGTTCTCGGTGACCCGAATGATCGTTTCCACCACATTTGGGAAACAGCCGCAACAGCGGCCGCGCTTGCGCATCGCGTGGTAGACCTTCGCGGGCACGATCAACTGCCAGGGATCCTCATCCAGCAGGCCGATGATCGTCTGCTCGATCTCCTTCTCGGTGATGATGTTGCAATGGCAGATCAGCATTGACTTGCTCTGGCTGACGGCGCCGGTCCCGCGCCGCTTGGCTGGTATCGAGATCTAAACTTACTTGAACACCTTGTCGGGTGCGTCGAGGCTGTCGGAACCCTCGAAGGCGATCTGGTTCAGCTTGAGCGAGCCGACGGCGCGCTCGATCGACTTGGTCTGGTCGATCAGCGCGTCGATCGCCGCCTGCACGGTGGCGTTGCCTGCGGTGTTGCCCTCGGCAATCTGCTGGTCATAGGCCTCGCCGGCCAACGCGCGCGCCTTGATGGCCTCCATCTTGGCGACGGTGGTGTCGAGCTTGCCCGACAGCTCCTTGTCGATCGCCGGATCGGCGGCCTTCACCATGTCGGACACCGACGGACCCGAAACCACGGAACCGTCGAGCCGCTTGTAGCTGGCATGGTAGGCGTCGCGGATGCCGATCGCGTCATAGAGATGCGAGTTGTAGGTGTTGTCGGAGAAGCAGTCGTGCTCCTCCTCCGGATCGTGCAGCAAAAGGCCAAGCTTCATGCGCTCGCCCGCCAGTTCGCCGTAGGAGAGCGAGCCCATGCCCGTGAAGATGGTGGAGATGCCGGTATTCGCGTCACCGTCCGTGAGGTTCTTGCGCGCGGCGCCGTCTTCCTTCCAGTTGTTGACCATCTCCTGCAGGTCGGACACCAGAAGGTCGCTCGCCGATTTCAGATATTCGGCGCGGCGGTCGCAATTGCCGCCCGTGCAGTTCTTGAGGTCGTAATCCGTATAGGGCCGCTCGCCGGCGCCCGGACCGGTGCCGTGCAGGTCCTGTCCCCAGAGCAGGAATTCGATCGCGTGATAGCCGGTCGCGACATTGGCCTCGACGCCGCCGGCTTCCTGCAGCGTGCCGGACAGGAATTCCGGCGTCAGCTTCGAGGCGTCGACCTTCTTGCCGTTGATCTCGATTTCCTTGTTGGCGATGACATTGGCCGTGTAGAGGGCGTTCTCGTCCGACTCGGTGCCGTAGCTCTTGGCGACATAGTCGATCAGGCCCTCATCCAGCGGCCAGGAATTCACGCGGCCTTCCCAGTCGTCGACGATCTTGTTGCCGAAGCGATAGACCTCGGTCTGCTGGTAAGGGTTGCGCGCCGCCTTCCAGGCTTCGCGCGCGGCGTTCAGCGTGTCGGCGGAGGGGCTGGCGATAAGCGCATCGACGGCCTTGTCCAGCGCCAGCGCGGTGATCAGCGAATCCTCGTATTTGGCCAGAGCGATGTCGGCATAGGTCTTGATCACCGCTTTGGCGTCGGTCTCGGCTTTCGCCGGCAACACGAAAACCGCCGCCGTCAGCGCAGCCGTGGCGCAGATCGCAGCGAGCCTGCCGCCATTACGTGCCGTCATCATCTTTCTCCAGTTCCATGGAAATTCAGCAAAGGGCGCGTGCGTCCACTCACGCCGAGGCATGAGCATGCCGGGAAAATTGGTGGCCGCGCCGATGCGCGGTTCGCGATAAAAAGACACCCTCTTGCCTCCAATCGAAAGGGTTCAAGGCCCAAACATCAAAGGGATACGCTTTGCGCGCAGTCCTCCATAAAGCGAGGGAGAGGCCGGGAGTCAACTGGCGCGACGGAAAAAATTCAATTGAAACAACAGTTTAGAATTATTCTAAACTACGAATGTCAACTTTTAAGCCAGCACTGCCGCTGACTCGATTGACAGACAGCCATTCTGGGTGCGACCCGATCCTCGGCTCTTGCGGCGGCGGCAGACAATCGCCACTTGGCGCAAGGGCTTAGATTTGCAAACAAAAAAGGATTGCGATGACGAACGGGGTTGTGATTGTCGGTGCGGGCCATGCCGGCGTGCAGGCCGCCGCCAGCCTGCGCGAAGAGGGCTATGATGGGCCCGTCGTCCTGATCGGCGACGAGCGGGAACTGCCTTATCACAAACCGCCGCTGTCCAAGACCTTTATCAAGGATCCCGAAGCCAAGCCCCAGCCCTTGCGCGGCGAGGCATTTTATACGGGCAACACCATCGACTACCGGCCGGGCATGCGCATCGACAGCATCGATGCCCGCGCGGGCCGGTTGAATCTCGCAGGCGGTGGAACGCTCGGCTTCGACCGGCTGGTGCTTGCGACCGGCTCGCGGCCGCGCCTGCTCAAGCTCGACGGCGCCGGCCTCGCCGGCGTGGTCTCGCTGCGCTCGCTGGCCGATGCGCGCCTGATCCGCGAGCTCAGCGCGCAAAGCGAGGACGTGGTCATTCTCGGCGGCGGCTTCATCGGGCTGGAGATCGCGGCGACGCTGAGGGCCGCCGGCCGCAACGTCACGGTCGTCGAGGCCGTCGACCGGTTGCTCGGCCGCGCCGTGGCGCCGATCATCGCCGCACATGTGCGCCAGCGCCTGGAGGCGATCGGCGTGCGCATCCTGACCGGCACAACCGTTGCCCGGCTGGAGGGTGACAGCGGCCGCGTCTCGGCAGCGATCACCTCAAGTGGCGAACACCTGCCGGCGCAGATGGTGATCATCGGCATCGGCGTCGTGCCCAATGTCGAACTGGCCGAAACCGCCGGCCTGGCCATCGGCAACGGCATCCGCGTCGACCAGCATATGCAGAGCTCGATCCCCGAAATCCTCGCCATCGGCGACGCCGCCGCCTACCGGCACTGGTTCACCGGCGGCGACGTGCGGCTGGAATCGGTACAGAACGCCACCGACCAGGCCAGGCTTGCCGCGCGCACCATCCTCGGGCACGTGGAGGCCTTCGCCGCCGTGCCGTGGTTCTGGTCGGATATCGGCGACATGAAGCTGCAGATGGTGGGGCTGACGCAAGGCGGGGACAGCCACGTGGTGCTCGGCGATCTCGCCGACAACAAGTTCTCGATCTACCATTATGCCGGTAGCCGGCTGCTCGGCATCGAATCCGTCAATCGCCCCGCGGACCACATGCTTGGCCGCAAGATGCTCGGCGCCGGTTTCTCGCCGACGCCGCAGACGGTGGCAGGCGGGCCGGATTCATTGAAGGCCGCGCTTGCGGCCTTCAATGAGGACGAACCGACCAGGGCGACGGGCTGACTGTTCAATCCACATGCTGGGAACAGCGCTTGGAGTGCGAAAGACGCCAAACCTTGGCAAACGAGCTCCGCCGACTTATCATAAATTGATAATATCGGATAAAGCGAAAGATTTGTTCCATGCCTGCAAGCTACAGCATTGGCTCCCGCCACGAGGCATTCGTGCGCGAGCTTGTCGAGAGTGGCCGCTATGCCAGCGCAAGCGAGGTTGTGCGCGATAGCCTGCGTCTGCTGGAAGAACGCGAAGAGCACCGGCAGGCGAAGCTTGCCGCGCTGCGCGAAGACATCCGCAAGGGTGTGGAGAGCGGACAAGCTATTGCAGCCGACGACGTTTTTGATCGGTTGGAGAAAAGATACGCGGCTGAAAGCCGCAAATAATGGCTCTCAGTTTCGCACCCGCCGCCGTGCAGGACATTGAAGAGATTGGCGATTACATCCGAGCTGAAGATCCGGCCGCCGCCCGCCGCTTGATAGCGGCTCTTCGAGTACGATGCGACACTATCTTGGAGCACCCCGTGGTGGCGCTCCCCGTTCCGAGCTCTGGCCCGGGCTGCGCTCCGTCGCATTCCAGAGATACGTCATCTTTTATACCGTCGAAGATGACGACGTGCGTGTTGAGCGCATCCTGCACGGCTCACGCGACATCCAGGGCATTTTCGATGGAGGGAAAATACCCAAGGATGGTTGAAGCTGACACGCGATCAGGCAGCCCGCGCGTCGCGGATTGAGCTTTCCAGAATATCCAGCGCCTCGGTCATGACGCCGTCCTGGATGGTGATCGGCGACAGGAAACGGATGACGTTGCCGTAGACGCCGCAGGTGAGCAGGATGAGGCCCTTGTCCAGCGCCTTCAGCCGCACCGCGTTGGCGAATTCGGCCGACGGCAGGCCTTTCTTCACGTCGTTGAACTCGACCGCGTTCATGAAGCCCGGGCCGCGGATGTCGACGATCTCCGGCACGTCCTCGCGGATCGATTCCAGCCGTTGCTTCAGCCGCGCGCCCAGCGCATTGGCGCGGTCGCAGAGCTTTTCCTCCTCGATTACATCGAGCACGGCGTGCGCCGCGGCGACGCCGATCGGGCTGCCGCCATAGGTGCCGCCGAGGCCGCCGGGACCGGGCGCGTCCATAATCTCGGCGCGGCCGGTGACGGCCGACAGCGGGAAGCCGCCGGCGAGGCTCTTGGCCATGGTGGTGAGATCGGGCGCCACGTCGTGATGGTCCATGGCGAACATCTTGCCGGTGCGGGCAAAGCCGGTCTGCACCTCGTCGGCGACGAGCAGGATGCCATGCTGGTCGCAGATCTTGCGCAATGCAGCCATGAAGTCGCGCGGCGCTTCGTAGAAGCCGCCCTCGCCCTGCACCGGCTCGACGATGATGGCGGCAACCCGGTTCGGATCGACATCGGCCTTGAACAGCTTGTCGAGCGCGGCGAGTGAATCCGCGACGGAAACGCCATGCAGCGCGACCGGGAACGGCGCATGGAAGACATCGGCCGGCATCGCGCCGAAGCCGACCTTGTAGGGCACGACCTTGCCGGTCAGCGCCATGCCCATGAAGGTGCGGCCGTGGAAACCGCCGGAAAAGGCGATGACCGCCTGGCGGCCGGTGGCGTTGCGGGCGATCTTGATGGCGTTCTCGACCGCCTCGGCGCCGGTGGTGACGAAGACGGTCTTCTTGCCGAACTTGCCGGGCAACAGGCCGTTCAGCCGCTCGGCGAGATGAACGTAGCTCTCATAGGGCACCACCTGGTGGCAGGTGTGGGTGAAGCGATCGAGCTGCGCCTTGACCGCCTCGATCACCTTCGGGTGGCGATGGCCGGTGTTGACCACGGCGATGCCGGAAGAGAAGTCGATATAGCGGCGGCCCTCGACATCCCAGATTTCCGAATTCTCGGCGCGATCGGCGTAGATCTGCGTCGTCATGCCGACGCCGCGCGAAATCGACTGGTTCTTGCGTTCGGAAATGGCTGAATTCTTCATATCGTCCCTCATCGGGCCATCCCTCATCGAGATTGGGCCCGTTCTCGTTTGATGCCGTTGAAATCCCTTCTGGCCTTATTTCATGTTTTGCTCAAGTCGGCACCATGGCCCAGTCGATTGGGCCTGCGAGAATGCCCTTAACCAGGCTGACGAAACACGCCCCGGAAAGAGTTTCCTTTTCCCGCCGATGGATTAATCTCATTTCATCCGCGACGTGCCGCCGGCGGCAGCGGCCCCCACGGCTTGAGGGGAACCATGAGCAGGAAAGCGACATCGTCCGCCTTGCCGTCTTCGCCACACCGCCATCCTTTTCGTTCAAAAACGTTGTTGCTGCTCGTCTGCGCCGGCGCGGCGATTTCGGCGGCCGGCTGCCAGAAGCAGCAGGCGGCGGAAAAGAAATTGCCGGTGGTGGTGACGACGCAAACGGTCGCCCTCGCCGACTACGCGCCGCGAACCTCGCTGACCGGGGTGATCGCCGCACGCACGCTCAACAATCTGTCGTTCCGCGTCGGCGGCCGGGTCGCCGAGCGTCTGGTCGATGTCGGCCAGCATGTCGACCAGGGTGCGGTGCTTGCGCGCATAGACCCGCAGGAACAGGAGTCGGACCTGCGCTCGGCCCAGGCCGATCTCGACGCGGCGCAGGCGCAGCTCACCCAGGCCGAGGCCACCTACCAACGGCAAAAGACGCTGCTTTCGCAGGGTTTCACGACGAGGCGGGATTTCGACAGCGCGGACCAGGCCCTGAAAGTGGCGCAAGGCAGCGTCGACGCGGCGCAAAGCGCCCTCGCCAATGCCAAGGAAAACCTTTCCTACACCGAGCTCAAGGCGGGGGCTGCCGGCGTCATCACGGCGCGCCAGGTCGAGGCCGGGCAGGTGGTGCAAGCGGCGCAGACCGTGTTCACCATCGCCGAGGACGGCGACCGCGACGCTGTCTTCAACGTGCACGAGACGCTGGTTGCCCAGACCCCGCCCTCGCCCGCGGTGACGATCACGCTGCTGTCCGACCCGCAGGTGCGCGCGGTCGGCAAGGTTCGCGAGATTTCGCCGGCGGTCGACACCCAGTCCGGATCGATCCGGGTCAAGGTCGGCATCCCTGACACGCCGGCCGGCATGCCGTTGGGCGCGGCCGTGATCGGCACGGTCAGCGCCAAGCCGGTCAGGGCCATTCTGTTGCCCTGGCAGGCTCTGACATCCGCCACCGGCAAGCCCGCCGTCTGGGTGATCGATCCGTCGAGCAAGGCGGTGACGGAGACGCCGGTCGAGGTGCTCGCCTTCGATTCAGGCATCATCGCCGTCGACAAGGGATTGCAGGAAGGACAGAGCGTCGTTACCGCCGGCGGACAGTTGCTCAGCCCCGGACAAACGGTCGAGATCGCTGGAGCCAGCCAATGAACCGGTTGCGGCACGTCGCTCCCCTGCTTGTCCTAGCCGCGCTCGCCGCCTGCTCGCGCTCGGAAGAGAAGCCGCCGGAGGTCATCCGGCCTGTCCTGTCTGTTGTGATCGAGCCGAAGACCGTCGAGACCTTCGGCTTCGCCGGTTCGGTCGAGCCGCAATACAGTGCCGACCTCGCCTTCCGGCTGCTCGGCCGCGTCGTCTCGCGCGACGTCAAGGTCGGCGACCTCGTCACCAAGGGTACGACGATCGCGGCGCTCGATCCGACGGCGCTGGAGCTTGCCGTCCAGGCGTCGAAAGCCGATCTGTCGAACGCGCAGGCGCAGTTCATCAACGCCGCCGCCAGCGAGGATCGCCAGCGCCAGCTGCTGGCCTCGGCCAACACATCGCAGGCGACATTCGACGCCGCGAAACAGGCGCGGCAGGCGGCGGAAGCCGGCGTCGAGCGCGCCAATGCCGCTTTGGCCAAGTCGCAGGAGCAGCTTGGCTATGCGCGGCTGTTCTCCGATTTCGACGGCGTCGTCACCGCTACCGGCGCCGAGGTCGGCCAGACGGTTTCGGCCGGACAGACCGTCGTCACCGTGGCGCGTACCGACCCGCGCGAGGCGGTGGTCGACATCCCCGATCAGCTGACCGGCGACCTCACCGTCGGCATGCCCTTCGAGGTGGTCCTGCAATCGCTGCCGACGATCAAGACACAGGCGAGGCTGCGCGAGATCGCGCCGCAGTCGGAAGGCGCCACGCGCACAAGGCGCGTGAAGCTGACGCTGGTCGATCCGCCGACAGCGTTCCGCCTGGGCTCGACGATCACCGCGACGCGTATGACCAAGGTGGACCCGACGATCGAACTGCCGATATCGGCGCTGCTCGAAAAAGACGGCTCTGAGAAAGTCTGGATCGTCGATCCGCAATCCTCCAGCGTGAGCGCGCGCGAGATCAAGGTCGCGTCCAAGAGCGGCGGCAGCTTCACGGTGGCCGGAGGGCTCGAGGCCGGCATGCGCGTCGTCACAGCCGGCGTCCACAGCCTCGCCGAAGGCCAGAAGGTCAAAGTGCCGGAGGGCGGTGTCTGATGAAGGGCTTCAACCTCTCCGACTGGGCGCTCAGTCACCGCTCCATGGTCTGGTATTTCATGCTGGTCTTCGTGGTGGCCGGCATCTTCTCCTATCTCAATCTTGGTCGCGAGGAAGATCCCGCCTTCACCATCAAGACCATGATCATCCAGGCCAACTGGCCGGGCGCTTCGGTCAAGGAGACGGTGCAGCAGGTGACCGACCGCATCGAGAAAAAGCTCGAGGAGCTCGACAGCCTCGACTACACCAAATCGGTCACCACTGCCGGCCAAACGGTCGTCTTCCTCAACCTGAAGGACACCACCAAGGCGCGCGACGTCGTGCCGAACTGGCTTCAGGTGCGCAACATGGTCAACGACATCAAGGCGCAGCTTCCGCAGGGCGTGCAGGGACCGTTCTTCAACGACCGCTTCGGCGACGTCTACGGCAACATCTATGCCTTCACCGCCGACGGGCTGACGCCACGCCAGCTGCGCGACTATGTCGAAGATGTCCGCACCAAGATCCTGACTGTGCCGAATGCCGGCAAGGTCGATCTGGTCGGCGCGCAGGACGAGGCCATCTATCTCGAGTTCTCGACGCGCCAGATCGCGGCGCTCGGCCTCAACCAGCAGCAAATCGTGGCCAGCCTGCAGGCGCAGAACGCGATCACGCCGTCCGGCGTCATCCAGTCCGGGCCGGAGCGGATCAGCGTGCGCGTCGGCGGCCAGTTCACCTCCGAGGAAAGCCTGCGGGCCATCAATTTGCGCGTCAACGATCGCTTCTTCCGGCTGAGCGACGTTGCGACGATCCGGCGCGGCTATGTCGACCCGCCGACGGCCCTGTTCCGCTTCAACGGCCAGGATGCGATCGGGCTTGCCATCGGCATGAAGCCCAACGCCAATTTGCTGAAATTCGGCGAGGCACTGCATGAGGAGATGCAGAAGGTGCTGGCCGACCTGCCGGTCGGCGTCGGCGTGCATCTGGTGGCCGACCAGCCTGTGATCGTCGAAGAGGCGGTCTCGGGCTTCACGCGGGCGCTGTTCGAGGCCGTCGCGATCGTGCTCGCCGTCTCCTTCATCAGCCTGGGGCTGCGCGCCGGCTTCGTCGTCGCGCTGTCGATCCCGCTGGTGCTGGCCATCACCTTCACGGTGATGTCCTATCTCGGCATCTCGCTGCAGCGCATTTCGCTTGGCGCGCTGATCATCGCGCTCGGCCTTTTGGTCGACGACGCAATGATCGCGGTCGAGATGATGGTGGCGCGGCTGGAAGTCGGCGACAATCTCCGCAAGGCGGCGACCTTCGTCTACACCTCGACCGCCTTTCCGATGCTGACCGGCACGCTGGTGACGGTCGCCGGCTTCATCCCGATCGGCCTCAACTCCAGCGCCGCGGGCGAGTACACCTTCACGCTGTTCGTCGTCATCGCGGTGTCGCTGCTGGTGTCATGGATCGTGGCGGTGCTGTTCGCGCCGCTGCTGGGCGTCACCATCCTGCCTGCGACGATGAAAGAGAAGCACCACGACCAGCCAGGACGCTTCACCTCGCTGTTCCGGCGCGTGCTTGTCTTCTCCGTGCGCCGGCACTGGCTGACGATCATCGTGACGGTGCTTGTGTTCGCCGCCTCGGTCGCCGGCTTCGGCCTCGTGCAGCAGCAGTTCTTCCCACCCTCCGACCGGCCGGAGCTGATCGTCGACTGGAACCTGCCGCAGAACTCCTCGATCACCGAGACGCGCGACCAGATGGAGCGCTTCGAGCAGCGGGCGCTGGCCGGCAATCCGGACATCGACCACTTCTCCTCCTATATCGGCGAGGGTGCCGTGCGCTTCGTGCTGGCCCATGACGTGCAGCCTGCCAATCCCTATTTCGGCCAGACCGTCATCGTCACCAAGAACATCGAGGCGCGCAACCGGGTGAAGCCGGCGCTGGAGAAGCTGCTGCGCGAGGAGTTCGTCGGCACCGACGCGTTCGTCAAATTGCTGGAGCTCGGCCCGCCGGTCGGCAGGCCGGTGCAGTACCGCGTCGGCGGTCCCGATATCCAGACGGTGCGGGAACTTGCGCAGCAATTCGCCGGCGTGATCTCGGCCAATCCGAAGCTCGCAGCCCCCACCTTCGACTGGAACGAACCGCAGCGCGTGCTGAGGGTCGACGTGCTGCAGGACAAGGCGCGCCAGCTCGGCATCACCTCTTCGGACATCGCCAGCGCGCTGAACAGCACGGTGGGCGGCTCGACGATCACGCAGGTGCGCGACGCGACCTATCTCATCGACGTCGTGGCGCGGTCGCGCGAGGCCGAGCGCGGCTCGATCGAGACGCTGCAGAACATGCAGCTGCCGACCGGCAACGGCGAGTCGATCCCGCTCGCCGCCGTCGCCAACTTCCGCTACGACCTCGAACAGCCGACGGTCTGGCGGCGCAACCGCACGCCGACGATCACGGTGCGCGCCGGCCTGGTCGGCGACGTGCTGCCGGCGACCGTCGTCAACGAGTTGAAGCCGTCGGTGGACGCCTTCATCGCCAAGCTGCCGCCCGGCTATTCGGTCGAGACCGCGGGTTCGGTCGAGGAAAGCGCCAAGAGCCAGGGCCCGATCGCGGCCGTGGTGCCGTTGATGCTGTTCGTCATGGCGACCATCCTGATGGTGCAGTTGCAGAGCTTCCAGCGCCTGTTCCTGGTGGTGGCGGTGGCGCCGCTCGGGCTGATCGGCGTGGTGGCGGCGCTGGTTCCCAGCGGCGCGCCGCTCGGCTTCGTCGCCATACTCGGCGTGCTGGCACTGATCGGCATCCTGATCCGCAACTCGGTCATCCTGATCGTGCAGATCGAGGACCTCGTCAAAGAAGGCAAGGACCGCTGGGCGGCGGTGGTCGAAGCGACCGAGCATCGCATGCGGCCGATCGCGCTGACCGCCGCGGCTGCAAGTCTCGCGCTGATCCCGATCGCGCGCGAAGTGTTCTGGGGACCGATGGCCTACGCCATGATGGGCGGCATCATCGCCGGCACGGCGATCACGCTGCTGTTCCTGCCGGCACTCTACGTGACGTGGTTCAGGGTCAAGGAGCCGAAAGATAGGGAAAGCGTGGCTGTGTCAGAGACCGGAGATCTGGCGCAGACCACCCCAACCTAAGGCCGTCATTCGTCATCGCGAAGGCCGAGAGGACGCGACTTGGCGCGCTGCCACGGTGATGACCTTGAGCTGCGCCAAGCGTGCCAACCCTTTGGCAAATCGGCCAATTCCAGGATGCTTTTGTCCCGGTCAACCACCTCTTGCAAGCCTACGAGCATCATGTCGCTTTCATTCCGATCCCGCGTGTCGCTGCTGTAGAACTGCCAACTGCCCCCTTCATCATTATCGTCGTCGTCATCGTCATTTTCATGCACGACGTATGCGATCCAGTCGCCGTGTCTAAATATGCCCTTGTCCGACAAGACCGCGACGTTCGGTGGGTCTTCGAAGTTCCATCGCTCCACGGAAATCTCCTAAATTGGCTATGCACCAACAGGACCATCTCAAGCCGTCCGCACGAACCCCTCACTCGCCCTGAGCAGATTGCGCGTATAATCCTCGCTGACCCGATGCCCTATCAGCTGGCTCGCGGTTAGTGTTTCCACCGCCTCTCCATTCTGCATCACCATCAGCCGCTCGCACATATGGGTGATGATGGCGAGGTCGTGGCTGACCATCAGGAAGGTGAGCTTGCGGCGGCGACGGACCTCTTCGAGAAGGTTCAGCACTTCGGCCTGAACAGAGGCGTCGAGCGCCGAGGTCGGCTCGTCGAGCAGAAGGATCGAGGGTTCGAGGATCAGCGCACGCGCGATGGCGACACGCTGGCGTTGGCCGCCGGAAAGCTGGTGCGCATAGCGGAAGCGGAAGCCCTTGCCGAGGCCGACCTCGTCCAGCGCGCGCTCGATGCGCTTCTCGCCATCGGCAATGCCATGGATCGCGAGCGGCTCCTGCAGCAGTCGGTCGACCGTCTGGCGCGGATGCAGCGACCCGTAGGGATCCTGGAACACCATCTGCACATCGCGGTAGAAAGCCTTGTCGCGGGTTTTGCCGAGCCTCTTGCCGTTGACGGTGATGGTGCCCGAAGCGACAGGCGCAAGGCCGGTGATCGCCTTTAGCAGCGTCGACTTACCGGAGCCGCTTTCGCCGACCAAGCCATAGGATTCGCCTTCCCTCACCTCGAGGTTGACGCCCTTCAGCGCGCGAAAACGGTCGAAGACCACTTCCAGCCCTTGGATGGCGATGGCGGCCGTCATGCCGCCCACTCCGGCTTGCGGTCGAGCACCGGCAGCGGATGGCGCTCGAAACCGATCCTCGGCATGCAGTTGAGCAGGCCGCGCGTGTAGGGATGCCGGGCGTCGCGCAGTTCGGACGCCTTGATCTGCTCGACCACCTTGCCGGCATACATGACGACGACCCGATCGCAGAAGGACGAGACCAGGCGCAGATCGTGCGAGATGAAGATCAGCCCCATGCCGCGCTCGGCCACGAGCTTGTCGAGGATCTTGAGCACGTCGAGCTGCACGGTGACGTCGAGCGCCGAGGTCGGCTCGTCGGCGATCATCAGTTCGGGTCCGGTGACCAGCATCATCGCGATCATGGCGCGCTGGCCCATGCCGCCCGAGACCTCGTGCGGATAAAGATCGAAGACGCGAGCCGGATCGCGGATCTGCACCGCCTGCAGCATGGCCAGAGCCCATTCGCGCGCCTCGGCCTTGGAGACCTTCTCATGCGTGCGCAGCGTCTCGACGATCTGACGGCCGATGGTCATCACCGGATCCAGCGAATATTTCGGATCCTGCAGGATCATGGCGATGCGGTTTCCCCGCAGCGACCGGCGCTGACGAGGCGAGATCGAGAGCAGGTCGATGCCGTCAAAGGCGAGCTTCTTGGCCGAAACCTCGGCCTGCGGCGGGGTCAACCCCATGATGGCGCGGCCGGTCTGCGACTTGCCGGATCCGCTTTCGCCGACGATGCCGAGACGCTCGCGGCCGAGCGAGAAGGAAACGCCGCGCACCGCTTGCACGAGACCGGTGCGGGTCGGGAAGGTGACGCGCAGATCGTCGACTTCGAGGAGCGTGTCGCTCATTGGTCACCGCTCATTGGTCGCCACTCCGGGGATCAAGCGCGTCGCGCAGGCCGTCGCCAAGCAGGTTGAAGCCGAGGCTGACGATAAGGATCGCGGCACCGGGGGCCGCGGCCACCCACCACTGGTCGAGGATGAAGCGGCGGCCGGACGCAATCATCGCGCCCCATTCGGGCAGCGGCGGCTGCGCGCCGAGGCCGAGGAAGCCGAGGCCGGCGGCGGTCAGGATGATGCCCGCCATGTCCAGCGTCACCCGGATGATCAGCGAGGAGATGCAGAGCGGCATGATGTGGCGCAGCACGATGCGGACAGGCGAGGCGCCCATCAGTTGCACCGCCTTGATGTAATCGGAGTTGCGCACCGTCAGCGTTTCGGCGCGGGCGATGCGCGCATAGGGCGGCCAGGAGGTGATTGCGATCGCCAGCACCGCATTCTCGATGCCTGGGCCGAGCGCGGCCACGAAGGCGAGCGCCAGCACCAGCTTCGGAAAGGCAAGGAAGATGTCGGTGACGCGCATCAGGATCGTGTCG
Organism: Mesorhizobium sp. M2A.F.Ca.ET.046.03.2.1; assembly: GCF_003952425.1. Taxonomy (NCBI): domain Bacteria; kingdom Pseudomonadati; phylum Pseudomonadota; class Alphaproteobacteria; order Hyphomicrobiales; family Phyllobacteriaceae; genus Mesorhizobium; species Mesorhizobium sp. M2A.F.Ca.ET.046.03.2.1. Next base: position 1,955,360 of record NZ_CP034449.1, read on the forward strand.
GTCCAGCCGCCGGCGTAACCGGCGACGGTACCGACCAAAAGGCCGATGGGCGCGGCGATGATGGCGACGAGGATGACCACATAAAGGGTCCAGCGCGCGCCGTAGACGATGCGCGAATAGATGTCGCGGCCAAGGTCGTCGGTGCCGAACCAATGCGCGGCGCTCGGCGCCAGCAGGCGGGCGTTCTTCAGATCGCCGACAGTCGGCGAATAGGGCGCCAGCACATCGGCAAAAGCCGCGACCACCAGCAGCGCGATGATGATGAGCATGCCGACCAGCGCCAGCCGGTTGGCGGAAAAACGCCGCCAGGACACATAGGCGCGGCCGAGCCTTGCCTGCAGGCGCGATGCCGGCCGGTCGCTGAGCAGCCATTCGCGCCTGGATTGGATGGTTTCAGCGCTCATCCGATCTTCGTCCTCGGATCGAGCAGCCGGTAGAGCAGATCGGACAGGAGGTTGATGGCGATGAACACCGAGCCGATGGCGATGGTGCCGCCGAGCACGGCATTCATGTCGGCATTCTGCAGCGAATTGGTGATGTAGAGGCCGATGCCCGGCCAGGAGAAGACGGTCTCGGTCAGCACCGAGCCTTCGAGCAGGTTTGCATAGGAAAGCGCGATCACGGTGACCATGGGCACGGCGGCATTGCGCAGCGCATGGCCCCAGATGACGCGCGTCTCCGACAGGCCCTTGGCACGCGCCGCGACGACATATTCCTGCGCCAGCTCGTTCAGCATGAAGGAGCGGGTCATGCGGCTGATATAGGCGAGCGACAGATAGCCGAGCAGCGCGGCCGGCAGGACGATATGACGCCAGGCGTCGTGGAAGACGTCCCACTGCCCCTGGATCGCGGCATCGAGCAGGTAGAAGCCGGTGATCGGCGTGAAGGTGTATTCATAGACGACGTCGAGCCGCGCCGGGAAAGCGATCCATTGCAGCTTGGCGTAGAACAGCACCAGGCCGAGCAGTCCCAGCCAGAAGATCGGCACGGAATAGCCGATGAGGCCGACGACGCGGGCGATCTGGTCGATCAGGCTGCCGCGCTTGACAGCGGCCAGCACCCCGAGCGGCACGCCGATGACGGCACCGATGATCGTGCCCAGCGTCGCCAACTCGATGGTCGCCGGAAAGACGCGGCGGATATCGGACATCACCGGATTGGTGGTCAGCACCGAGGTGCCGAAGTCGCCCCTCAGCGCTGCTTTGACATAGATGTAGAACTGCTCGATCCAGGGCAGGTCGAGCCCCATCTCGCGGCGCGTGCGCTCGACGACGGCGGTCGGCGCGCGATCGCCGAGGACAGCCAGCACCGGATCGATCGGTATGACGCGGCCGATGAAGAAGGTCACCGCGAGCAGGCCGAGATAGGTCGTCACCGCGACGACCAGGAAGCGGCCGAGCGAGGATAGAATGGCGACGGCGCGGGCGCTGCCGCGCCCTGCCGCCGCCTGGTTTTCAGCTACGCTCACGGGGCGTCCGAGGACGCTATTCCTTCGAGACCGGACCGACGAAGTTGGTGTCGAAGCTCGGGCCGAGCGCGAAGCCCTTGAGGTTCTTGCGCAGCCCCGCCACTTCCAGCTGCTGGTGGATGATGACGAAGGGGCTGGTGTCGAGGATCTTCTGCTGCAGATCCTTGTACATGTCGGCGCGCTTGGCCGAATCCTTTTCCAGAAGCGCCGCCTCGGTCTGCTTGGTCAGGTCCGGGATGTCCCAGGCATTGCGCCAGGCCAATGTCTTGATCTTGGCGGCGTCGGAATTGTCCGGATTGGAGGCGAAGGTCTGCGCGTTCGAATTGGGATCGAAATAGTCCTGGCCCCAGTTGCCGATATAGATGTCGTGGTTGCGGGCGCGATATTTGGTAAGCGTCTGCTTACCATCGCCTGGGATGATCTCCAACTGGATGCCGGCCTGGCCGAGCGTCTGCTGGATCGATTCCGCCATCCCGGTGGTCGGCTGGCCGGTGCGAACGTCCATCGTCACCTTGAAACCATCCGCCAGGCCGGCCTTGGCGAGCAATTCCTTGGCCTTGGCGACGTCGAGCTTGAACGGGTTGTCGTCGATCGCGCCAAGGTCGCCCTTGGGCAGGAAGGACTGGTGGATCTCGCCGATGCCCTTGAGGATGGTGGTGCTCAGTGCGTCATAGTCGACCAGATATTTGAACGCCTGGCGAACTTCCGGCTTGGCGAGGTTCGGATTCTTCTGGTTAAGGCTGATGTAATAGACCGTGCCCTTCGGCGCGCTGGTGGTGGTGAGGTCGGCATTCTTGGCGATGGCGTCGAGATCGTTCGGCTCGAGGTTGCGGGCGACGTCGATATCGCCCGCCTCCAACGCCAGGCGCTGCGCCGAGCTTTCCTTCATGTTGCGGTAGATGACGCGCGCGAGCTTGGCCTTCTCGCCATTGTAATTGTCATTGCGCTCCAGAACGACGGCTTCGTTGGCGCGCCATTCGCGCAACTTGTATTGGCCTGAACCGGCATAGCCGGTCTTCAGCCAGGCGTTGCCGAAGTCGTTATCCCATTTGTAGTCCGCGCTCGGCGTGACGGCGGCGACATGCTCCTTGACCAGCTTCGAGTCCACGACGGAGGCGACAGTGGCGGACAGGCAGTTGAGCACGAAGCTCGGCGCGTAAGCCTTGTCGACGACGAACTGGAAGGTGGTGTCATCGACCGCCTTGGCCTTCTCGGCGACATTGTCGCCGCTGATGCCGAACTGGTTGATGATGAAGGCCGGGCTCTTGTCGAGCTTGATGGCGCGCTCGAAGGAATAGGCGACATCGGCGGCGGTGATCGGATTGCCGGACGCGAACTTCATGCCTGGCTTGAGCTTGAAGGTGTAGGTCAGGCCGTCGTCGGACACCGTCCAGCTCTCGGCGAGGTCGGGCTTGACCTTCGAGGTGTCGCTGAGATCGAGGCGGACCAGCAGATCATAGGTGTTGCCGGTGACCTCGGCGGTCGACAGCTCGAACGCCTCGCCCGGATCCATCGAGATGATGTCGTCGATGGCGAAGCCTTCGACCAGCGTGTCGGCGGGCGTGACGGCGAAGGCAGGCGTCGCGAGCAGCGCGGTCATCGCCACACCTGCAAGCAAGCTACGGACGGCAAACTTTTCCAGCATCATGATGATCGTTCCCTGTTCTTGTTGACCTGAGTTCCCGGCTCAGGGCGTATTGTTCTTGGCAAGGCCGGCAACGGCTTTGACCGCTTACCGTCGTGTTTTTTGTCCAGTTGGTCAACTCCCTATTCGATCCCGTCCGCTCGGCCGCATGGATTTTTACCAGGCGGCATATCGGACCAAATGGGCAGCGATCCGTCGACCCATGCGCCGGCTAATTGCAGCCGCCGGTCGAGAAAAATCTGCCTGTGTTCGAGCCCTGGAAGTCGCCGCTATTTCAACTGCGCGACCAAGCCTGCATCTGGAAAGCAGGTGGCGGGCTTGCCGTTCTTGGCCTGCCAGACGCCGATCGAGCGGCGCGTCTTGAAGCCGGGCAGGCCGTCGGCGCTGCCGACGTCGTAGCCCTTGGCTTCCAGCGCCCGCTGCAAGGCGGCGATGTCGGAGCGGTGCAGATCGCCGACCGGCCCCCAACTGCCGGCAAAGGTGGCGTCGCCCTTGGCGATGCGGTCGGCGGCATGGCCGATGAACAGGCCGTAGAGATCGCTGTTGTTGTATTGCTTGATGACATAGAAGTTCGGCGTGACGATGAAGGCAGGTCCGCTGCGCCCGGCCGGCATCAGCAGAAGGCCCTCAGCCTTCAATTCGCTTGCCTGAAACGCCTTGTTGTCGGCACGCCTGATGCCCATCGCCACCCAGTCGGATACCTTCTTGCCCTGGTCGGGTCCTTCGAGCGCACAGGAAACGTTTGCCGGCACGGTCACCTCGACGCCCCAGCCGCGCCCCCTCAGCCAGCCATAGTGGACGAGGTAGTTGGCGATCGAGGCGAGCACGTCGGGCGTCGAATTCCAGATGTCGGGCCGGCCATCGCCGTCGAAGTCAACGGCGTGCTTGAGGAACGAGGTTGGCATGAATTGCGGCTGGCCGAGCGCGCCGGCCCAGGACGATTTCATCGCATTGACCGGCGCCAGCCCGCGCTCGACGATGTCGAGCGCCGCCAGCACCTCCGTGCGGAAGAAGTCTTTCTTGGTCGACATGAACGCCTTGGTGCCCAGCACCTCGAAGGCATCGTAAGGCATCTTGGCCGCGCCGAAGCCGGTCTCGCGGCCCCAGATCGCCAGCACGATCTCACCGGGCACGCCGTAGCGCTTCTCGATCAGCCCGAGCACTCTTGAATTGGCGCTCTCGCGCGCCCGCCCGCCCGTGGTGACGGCGCGGATGATCTTCTCGGCGAAATAGTTGGCTGGCGGACCGAACTCGGCCTGGTGCTGCTTCTCAGGTGTCGTGGGCTTTTCGCCGGGCAGGACGAGATCTGGCAGCTTGAGGTTCGGCTTCACGCCAAGGAAGGCCTCGTCGAAGGTCTTTTTCGAGATGCCCTTGGATTTGGCTTCGGGCCAGAGATCGGTTCGAAGCCAGGCTTGGAACTGGTCGTCGATGGGGGCGGCACGGGTGGGAGTGGTGAGAATGAGGCTGAATATTGCGAGCAGAAGAAATGCGAGGCTGTATTTGGAAAAGCCTCGTTCTGTCGCCCCCCTCTCTGTCCTGCCGGACAGTCCGGCAGGACAGAGAGGGGGCCCTGGCGCTAACTTCGAAGGATTTATTCCAGTCATTCCCCGCCCCTTCGCAGTCCCCTCAAAATGCCGTTCTCGATCGCAGCGCCGCGGCCAGCGTTCCTTCGTCGAGATAATCCAGCTCGCCGCCGACCGGCACGCCATGCGCCAGCCTCGTCACCTTCACATCGAAGCCCGACAACTGATCCGTCAAATAATGCGCGGTCGTCTGCCCCTCGACGGTGGCGTTGACCGCAAGGATGACTTCCTTCACCTCGCCACCGGCGACGCGGTCGACCAAAGAGCGGATGTTGAGCTGGTCGGGACCGATGCCGTCGAGCGGCGACAGCGTGCCGCCGAGCACATGGTAGCGCACGTTCATGGCGGCCGCGCGCTCCAGCGCCCAGAGGTCGGAGACATCCTCGACGACGATCAGCGTGCCGGCGTCGCGGCGTGGATCGGTGCAGATCATGCAAGGGTCGGAGGTGTCGACATTGCCGCAGGTCGAGCAGATGCGCACCTTGTCGACCGCCTCGCCCATGGCGGCGGCCAAAGGCTCGAGCAGCTGCTCCTTCTTCTTGATGAGATGGAGCGCGGCGCGCCTGGCCGAGCGCGGCCCAAGCCCCGGCACCTTGGCCAGGAGCTGGATCAGGCGTTCGATTTCCGGACCGGCGATTCTCTTCGACATCGCCTTGATCTAGGATTTTTCCGAGCGGTTTGGAACAGCCGCAACGACACAGGCCCCGCCATGCTGCCATGACGGGCCCTGCGTCGGATGCAATCGGGTTCAGTTGGTTTCGAGCGGCCGGTCCTGGCTGACGATCATCGCGCCGATGGCGTCGGTGTTCTCAGGCGTCGACCGGAAGCCCATCGCCGCTTCCTGCGTCGCTTTGGGCACCGAGGTGATGTAACGGCCCTTGAGCGTGCCGCCGAAACGCGAGGCGTCCGGTTCGGCCATCTGTTCCTGCATCGCCACGACCGTCGGCTTCTGCGCGAGGCGGCCGGACTTCGCGGAAGGGACGGATGGTGCTGCGGAAGCCGTCACATAGGTCTCTTCGGCCGGAACGATTGCCGCCTTGGCCGGAAGCGTCGGTTCGGCCGCATCGGTCGCGACCTGCTTGGCCGGATCCTGCCGTACGATCGTCTTGACCACCGGCTCGGCGGAGGCCATCAGCACGGGAGCGGTTGGATCAATCTTCTGCTGTTTGTCGGAGGCCATGGCGACCATCGGCTCATCCGGCAGCGGCTGCCAATTGCGGCCGCGCTTCTCATAGAAGGCGTTGCCCCCGGCCACCATCGTGTAATGCATGTTCTTGTAGGGGAAGCGCAGGCCGGCGGTGTGGAAATACATCGTGTTCTTGAGCTTGGCCTTGCGCTCGCCTCTCAGCACCGCATCGGCGGCTGCCTCGACATCGGGCAGCGCCCTGGAATTCATCGGCCGCGTCAGAACGCCCGGCGCGAACTGGCCCTTCTCGCCGACGACGTCGCAGATGGTGCTGCCATGCTGGCCTGAACGCAGACGGTTCATCACGACCGTGCCGACAGCGATCATGCCATCGCGGCTCGACCGGTTCGATTCGAAGAACATCGCCCTTTGCAGGCATTCCTTGTCCTTCAGCGAGTGGCTGGAGGAACGCGTGAGGAAGCTCGGCGTCAGCGCATCGGTCAGTCCCGACACCGACATGCCATGGGAGGAAGTGGTCTGGCTGCAGCCGGCCAGGAGCAAGGGGGAAGTGACGATGCCGATAAGCAGCAGCGGCGTCTTCCATCGCTTCGCGATCACCAAAAAAGCCTCATGTCCAAGATGCCAGCCCGCCCCGAGATGTGGCAGGAATGAGACTCTTTCAGGCAAAAAGATGGCTAGAGGGTTAGCAATTTCTGGACTTGGGTAAAACTTTATGAAAGCCGCGAAATGAGCCCGTGAGCATTGCCGGCAAAATGGGTAATATTGCCGTCCGGACTCGATTTCCGTTCATAATCAATTAACTGGAGGCTGCCTCAGAACGGCAATTTCATTCCAGGGGGAATCGGCAGGCCCGCCGTCAACGCCTTGGTCTTCTCCTGCATGACCTGCTCGACCTTACTTTTGGCGTCATTGTGGGCGGCCAGGATGAGGTCCTCGAGGATCTCGGCTTCGTCCGCCTTGATCAGCGACGGATCGATCTTCAGCGCCTTCATCTCGAACTTGCCGGTGAGCGTGATGCTGACCAGGCCGCCGCCAGCCTGGCCGGTGGCTTCAAGCGTGGCGATCTCGTCCTGCATGGCCTGGAACTTGGCCTGCATTTCCTTCGCCTTGCCCATCAGGCCGAGAAGATCTTTCATCGGGGTGGTCCTCTAAGATTGTTTCAGATTTCGTCGTCGTCGGACGCAGGCTCGACCGGAACTTCGGCTTCGGCCTCTTCCACGTCCGGCACATCCGGAATGCGCACGTCGATGATCTTGGCGCCCGGGAAGCGAGCAAGGATGGCCGCGACAGTCGGATCCGCCTTGGCGTCGGAGAAGGCGTTCTCGCGCTTGGTCGTCTCCATCTCGGCCAGTGTCTGGCCGCCCTCTTCCTTCGACAGCGACACCAGCCAGTTGCGGCCGGTCCAGGCGCGCAGCTTGGAGGTCAGGTCGTTGAGCAGCATCTTCGGCGCGTCGTCGGTCAGGGTGACGTCGAGACGACCGGGCTCGATGCGCACCGGCCGCACGTAACGCTTCAGTTGCACCTTGAAGGCGATGTCGCGATTGGCGTCGGCGAGCGCGACGATGTCGGCCAGCGATTTCACCGGAACGACGGGCGCTTCGGCGACCGGCGCCGGTTGCGGAACGTAGGCCTCCGGCACAGGCTGCGCCTCGACCAGCCGCATCGTCTGGGCGCCGCCATTTGAACTGGGGATCCGCGCCTGCGCCACGGCACCGGCGCCGCCGCCATTGCCTGGATTTGCCGGTGCGCCATTGGCGCGCGGCGCGCCATTCGGCAGAGGACCCGCGCCTTCCAGCGATTTCAGCGCCTCGTCCAGCGTCGGCAGATCGGCGGCATGCGCCAGCCTGATCAGCACCATCTCGCCGGCGCTGACCGGCCGGTTGGAGGACTGCACCTCGGGAATGCCCTTGAGCAGCATCTGCCAGGTCCGCGACAGCACGCGCACCGAGAGCGTGCCTGCGAATTCGGCGCCGCGCCGGCGCTCGTCCTCGGAAAGCGACGCATCGTCGGCCGCGGCCGGCACGAAGCGCAGGCGGGTGACGAGGTGGTTGAACTCGGCAAGGTCGGTGAGCACGGCGGCCGGATCGGCGCCGGTGTCGTATTGCGCGCGGAACTCGGCGAGCGCCGCCGCGACGTCGCCCTTCATGACGTGCTCGAACAGGTCGATGATGCGGGCGCGGTCGGCGAGGCCGAGCATTGCGCGCACCGCATCGGCGCTGACGGTGCCGCTGCCATGGGCGATCGCCTGATCGAGAATGGACAGCGAATCGCGCGCCGAGCCTTCGGCGGCGCGCGCGATCATGGCGAGCGCGTCGTCGTCGACGGAAATGCCTTCCTTGGCGGCAATCGAGGACAGATGCCCGACCAGCGCGCCGGCATCGATGCGCCTCAAATCGAAGCGCTGGCAGCGCGACAGGACCGTGATCGGCACCTTGCGGATCTCGGTCGTGGCGAAGATGAATTTGACGTGCGGCGGCGGCTCTTCCAGCGTCTTCAGCAGGCCGTTGAAGGCCTGGGTTGAGAGCATGTGCACTTCGTCGATGATGTAGACCTTGTAGCGGGCCGAGACCGGCGCGTAGCGCACGCGGTCGATGATGTCCCTGATGTCGTCGATGCCGGTGTGCGAGGCGGCGTCCATCTCGATGACGTCGACATGGCGGCCTTCCATGATCGCCTGGCAGTGCTCGCCGGGGACCGAAAGGTCGACGGAGGGCTGGTCGACGGTCGCCGTCTTGTAGTTGAGGGCACGCGCGAGGATGCGCGCTGTCGTCGTCTTGCCGACGCCGCGGACGCCGGTCAGCATCCAGGCCTGGGCGATGCGGCCGGTGGCAAAGGCATTGGTCAGCGTGCGGACCATCGGCTCCTGGCCGATCAGCTCGGAGAAATTCGAGGGACGATATTTACGCGCCAGGACGCGATAGGCGCCGGCCTTACCGGTCTCCAGGCTTTCCGTCCCCAAGTTTCCGGCTTCGCTCATTCGCCGTCAAAAGCTCCCAGGACCGCGACGGAAGGCGGCCGATTCCTGCGCATAGTCTCGCCCGCACGGCTTGGCGCCGTCAATGTCGCGGGAGAAAGGCGAAGAGGTGGGAGGCTGGAACAATGACCCGTTCCGGGCTCGTTAGGGCTGCTTCCTTCCGGACCTGACCCGGTTGGCGAGTGGATCGTCCACCACCAACCTCCCGCGCTCCATATCGGCAATTCAGCGGCGAAATGCAAGGGCAGAGCCGGAGCCTGCGGCCATATGGAGACCGGAAAGTCCCTCAAATCGCCAAGAGCGGTCAATGAATCGCTTGCAGCCACCTTGCCGCCGCTCTAGCGTTCGTTGGTTTGAAGAATGCTACAAGAAACAAAGGAAACGCCCATGCTGCCTGGCCTCAAGGCCGGTTTCACGCTGGACGCCCGTCTGGAGGCGGACAGCGAGCAGCTTATGTGGCTTGGCCTTTGCGAACTCCGATTGATGAATGATCGCCGCTGGCCGTGGCTAGTGCTGGTGCCGCAGCGTCCGGGCATCGAGGAGTTGCACGAAATGACGCCGCTCGACCAGGCGATGCTGACCTTCGAGACCAATATGGTGGCGCAGGCGCTGAAGCGGGTGACCGGCTGCACCAAGATAAACACCGGCGCTCTGGGCAACATCGTGCGCCAGCTGCATGTCCATGTCGTCGCCCGCTCCGAGGGCGACCCCGGCTGGCCGGGTCCGGTCTGGGGGCACGGCATACGCGAACCCTATCAGCGCTCCGATATCAGGCGGTTTGCCGAAACGATCAAGGCGGCGTTATAAGCTGACCAGTGTCCACCAGCATACCTGAGTCCCCATGAGCTTCCGCCTGTTTGACGCGCCTTTGCGCGAGCCGAGCCAGTTTGTCGGGTTCGCCGGCAACCGGATCGACCGGCAGTCCGAGAACCGCGCCGACGACGCGGTCGAAAAGGCGCTGGCCGACCAGACCACGCGGCTTATGCTGATGCATGCCGGCCGGCTTTACCTCAAACTCGACGGCGGCAAATTCGACCCCTGGTTCAACGTGGCCGAGAGCGAGACCTTCGATGTCTCGCTCGACCGTGGCGTGCTGCTCGGCTTCTCAGAGGAAGGCCCGGTGCTGGCCGTGCCTGCGGGCATTGAGCCGGAAAATCTCCCCGAGACGGTCAAGGCGATCGACTATCGTTCCGTCTATATGCAAGGGCTGATCGACGAGGCGGCGGCCGGCGCGCTGGCGCAAGGAGCGGCGCTGCTCGCTTGGCACGCCAGCCACGCCTTCTGCTCGAAATGCGGGAACCGCTCGGAAATGCGCGCCGGCGGCTACAGGCGCCACTGTCCGGCCTGCGGCACCGATCACTTTCCGCGCACCGACCCGGTGGCGATCATGCTGACGGCAACGCGCGAAAAATGCCTGCTGGGGCGCGGCCGGCATTTCGCGCCGGGCATGTATTCGGCGCTTGCCGGCTTCATCGAGCCGGGCGAGACGATCGAGGCGGCGGTGCGGCGCGAGACGCTGGAAGAGGCCGGCATCCGGCTCGGCCGCGTCGTCTACCACGCCAGCCAGCCCTGGCCGTTCCCCTATTCGCTGATGATCGGCTGCTTCGGCGAGCCGCTCAACGAGGATATCCAGGCTGACCTCAACGAGCTGGAGGATTGCCGCTGGTTCTTCCGAGCCGAGGTGCGCACGATGCTGGACAGGACGCATGCCGACGGCTTGATTACGCCGCCGAAAGGGGCGATCGCCCATCACCTCATCCGCGCCTGGGTCGACAGCGAATAGGAGCGCAAGAATGATCCGTCATACCGTGGTGTTCACCTTGAAGCACGAGCCGCATTCGCTGGAGACAAAGCGCTTCCTGCACGACGCGAAGAAAATCCTTACCGGGATCAAGGGCGTCACGCATTTCGAGCAGCTGCGGCAGGTGAGCCCGAAGAACGACTACCAGTTCGGCTTCTCGATGGAGTTCGCCGACCAGGCGGCCTACACGCGCTACAACGAGCACCCCGACCACGTTGCGTTCGTGCGCGATCGCTGGGTGCCGGAGGTCGAGAAGTTCTTGGAGATCGATTACGTGCCGTTGGGCGCGGTGATCTAAGCGCAAGTCGTTGTAAAACAGGGTGAGCCGCCAGGCACACTCCTAGCACGGCGGCACAACCAATCACTTGATATGGCTGGTCATCCATTCGCTCAATCTTGCAATTCCTGCTCAAGCGGATCAGATGTGGTTACGCAATCTCGTTTTGCGAAAGTGATATGATCACTACGCTTTCATGCCGTGAACTCAAACAGGATCTTGGCCGCGCAAAACGCGCTGCCAAGGACGGCCCTGTGATCATCACCGACAGTGGGCGGCCAGTGCATGTCCTCATGTCGTTCGATGAATATTAACGGCTCACCGGCAAAACGCGGTCGCTCGGTGACATGCTGGCTATGCCGGAGGTGGGTGACCTTGATTTGCCGCTGCCGCCCCACACGGAACACGCCCTACCAGTAGACTTGTCCTGATGCTGTAGCTCGATATTCGTGGCCCTAATCAGCCACCTTCCACTGCTCGCGCGAGGCGCTCGCCGGATAGACGCCAAGGATGCGCATCTCGCGCGAGAAGAAGCTCAGCTCGTGAAGCGCCAGCTTGACCAGCGGATCGTCCGGGTGGCCTTCGATGTCGGCGTAGAACAGCGTCGCGGTGAAGGCGCCGAGTTGGTAGCTCTCGAGCTTGGTCATGTTGATGCCGTTGGTGGCGAAGCCGCCCATGGCCTTGTAGAGCGCGGCAGGCACGTTGCGGACGCGGAAGATGAAGGTCGTCATCATCTTGGCGTCCGGCGTGGGCCGCTCCACCCATTGCTTGTTCTTGGTCAAGACGACGAAGCGGGTGACGTTGGAGTCGGTGTCCTCGACATTCTTCTCGATGATGTCGAGCCCATAAAGCTCCGCGGCAAGAGCCGGCGCCAGCGAGGCCATGGTGCGGTCCTTGACCTCCGACACCATCTTCGCCGAACCCGCCGTGTCACCGGCGATCACCGGCTTCCAGCCGTTCTTGCGGATATATTTGCGGCACTGTCCCAACGCGTGGATGTGGCTGTGCACGGTCTTGATCTCTTCGCGCTTCACTCCCGGCAGCACCATCAGCTGGAAGTGGATCGGCAGGAAATATTCGCCGACGATGTGCAGCTTCGATTCCGGCAACAGGTGATGGATGTCGGCGACCCGGCCGGCGATCGTGTTCTCGATCGGGATCATGGCGAGCTCGGCCTTGCCGGTCTCGACCGCATTGAAAGCATCCTCGAAGGTCGGGCAGGGCAAAGGGTCCATGGTGGGGAACATGTTGCGGCACGCCGTGTCGGAATTGGCGCCGGGTTCGCCCTGGAAGGATATTCTGTTGGTCTTTGCGGTCATGCGGATGGTCTCAGCTTGAAAGGATCTGCCTGGCGCGTTCCAGGTCGTGCGGCGTGTCGACGCCCAGCGGCAGCGACTGAACGATCTCGGCGTCGATGCGCATGCCGGCTTCCAGCGCCCGCAATTGCTCCAGCCGCTCGCGGCGCTCCAGCGGCGAGGGCTTGAGCGCCACGAAGCGTTCGAGCGCTGCACGGCGATAGGCGTAGAGGCCGATGTGATGGTAGAGCGGCCCCTCGCCCCAGGGCGCGGTGGCGCGGGTGAAATAAAGCGCTTTCAACCGCGTCGCGGAACGTGGTGAGCCGACGATCTTGACCACATTCGGGTTGGTCTTTTCCTCGTCGCGCACGATCTCGACGCCGAGCGTGGCGATGTCGACCGATTTGTCCTCAAACGGCCGCAGCGACGCGCCGATGATCTCGGGATCGATGGTCGGCAGGTCGCCCTGCACATTGACGATCGTTTCCACTTGCTTTTCAGGGTCGAGAGCCGTCAGCGCCTCGAAGATGCGGTCCGAGCCCGATTCGTGACCAATGCGGGTCATGACCGCCTCGAAGCCATGCGCCCGCACGGCCTCAGCGACAGCTTGCGTGTCGGTCGCCACCACGACGCGGCCGAGCCCAGCCTCGGCGGCGCGGCGGGCGACATGGACGATCATCGGCGCGCCCGCAATGTCGGCCAGCGGCTTGCCCGGCAGGCGCGTCGAGGCCATGCGGGCGGGGATCAGGATCAAGGTTGACATCGGATTTTGGAGCGGTCGAAAAACAGGGGTGGAAAAGTGGCAAAAGGTCTCACTGGAAGCGCCCTTATAGGTGTTGCAACGCCAGAGCAAAAGACCTAGTTTCCGCCCGGTTTGACTGGCCTTTCAGGGCAGTTCGCGATACCGACGGACGGAGTGGACGGGACGGTCCGCCGGAAAAGGGAGCAAGGGGCGTATGGATTCCAACGAAGTCAACAAGCTGCTCGGCGGATTTCTGGGAACCTGCTTCATCGTCTTTTCGATAGGCCTCGTCTCGGACGGGCTGTTCGCCTCGCCCGCCCCCGAAAAGCCCGGCTTCGCCATCGAGGCGCAGGAGCCGACCGAAGGCGGCGCGGCCGCGCCGGCCGCGGCTGAAAAGCCGATCGCCGATCTGCTCGCCAGCGCCAGCGCCGATGCGGGCGCCGCCATCTTCAAGAAGTGCCAGGCCTGCCATTCCGGCGAAAAGGGCGGTCCGAACAAGGTCGGTCCGGATCTCTGGGACATCGTCGACCGCCCCGTCGCCGAGCACGAGGGCTTTGCCTATTCGTCCGGCATGAAGGATTTTTCCAAGGGCGGCCAGGAGCATTGGACCTACGACAACCTCAACCACTTCATCACCTCGCCGAAGAAGTTCGTGAAGGGCACGGCGATGGGCTTCGCCGGCCTGCCGAAGGAAGAAGACCGTGCCAACGTGATCGCCTATCTGCGCACGCTGTCGGACAATCCGAAGCCGCTGCCGCAGCCGGGCGCCGCCGCCGACGCCTCGGCAAAGCCGGCCGAAGCCGCCAAGCCGGCGGATGGCGCTGCCAAGCCGACCGAGGAAACCGCTCCAGCCAAGCCTGCGGCGCCTGCTCAATAAACAATTTGTAATCGAGATATCCTCAGAAAAGCCGGGTTCGTCCCGGCTTTTCTGTTAGGAAACCTGCATGGACAGCTACAAAGGCCATCCCTTGCGGTTTCCACCGGCGTCAAATGATCTAGATTGCGGGTGGTTGGAACTAGCGACGAGGAGAACGCATGACGGTTGGCCGATTCCGCACGCTTTTCGCATCGGCGCTGGCGCTCGCCTTCGCCTCGAGCCTGCAGGCCAGCTTCGCCGATGAGTGGCACACGACGTCCTCGCTGATCGGACCTTCCAAATACGGCGAGAACTTCCAGCGCTACGACTACGTCAATCCGGATGCGCCGAAGGGCGGCACCTACAACTCCGTTGTTGTAGGCACCTTCGACAGCTTCAACCCTTACATTGTGCAGGGATCGTCGGCCGCCGGCTTCGCAGAGTTCGGCGGCGGCCTGCTCTATGACACGCTGATGGACCAGGCGACGGATGAGGGCAGCGTAAGCCATCCTCTGATTGCCGAGGCCTACAAATATCCGGCGGATTATTCGTCTGCGACCTATCGGCTTAACCCCCAAGCCAAATGGCATGACGGACAGCCGATCACCGCCGACGACGTGATCTGGTCGTTCCAGGTGCTGAAGGCCAACAGCCCGATGTATAGCCGCTATTTCGAGAACGTGACCGAGGCCGTCGCCATTTCGGACCGGGAGGTCGAGTTCCATTTCAACCAGAAGGGCAATCGGGAACTGCCCAAGATCCTCGGCGACCTCGTCGTCTTGCCGAAGCACTGGTGGGAGGGCACCGACCCCAGCGGCAAGAAGCGCGACATAACGAAGTCGACGCTGGAACCGCCGCTCGGCTCCGCCGCCTACAAGATCGCAAGCTTCAAGCCGGGCTCGGAGATCGTCTGGCAACGCGTTCCGGATTATTGGGGCGCCAAGCTGCCGGTGAAGATCGGCCGCGAGAATTTCGACATCCAGCGCTTCACCTACATCCTGGACGACAATGCCGCATGGCAGGCCTTCACCAAGGGCGGATTTCAGGATCTCAAACCGGAGAACAGCTCGAGGCGTTGGGCGACATTCTACAATTTCCCGGCGATCAAGGCTGGCGACGTGATCAAGAAGGAGTTCAAGACCACCTCGCCCGAGCCGATGCAGGCTTTCATGCTCAACCAGCGGCGCCGACTATTCCAGGATCGTCTTGTGAGGGCAGCACTGACATATCCATTCGATTTCGAGACGATGAACCGCACGCTGTTCTACAACTCGAACACGCGTACCCAGAGCTATTTCCAGGGCACGGAGCTTGCGTCGAGCGGGCTGCCGCAAGGCAAGGAACTCGAAATCCTGGAGAAGTATCGCGACAAGCTTCCGCCGGAACTCTTCACGCAGGAATTCAAGCTGCCGGTCTATGATTCACCGCAAGCGGAACGGAAATACCTGAAGCAGGCGGTCGATCTCTTCGCCCAGGCAGGCTGGGCGATCAAAGGCGGCAAGATGGTGAACGCCAAGACCGGCGAGCCGTTCAAATTCGAAGTCCTCGGCGCGGCGGACACGGACCAGGTGATTTCCAGCCCTTGGATCGCTAATCTGCGCAAGATCGGTGTCGATGCGACGCTGCGCATCATCGATCCGACGCAGTACATCAACAGGCGCAACAATTTCGACTACGACGTCATCATCGGCCAGCTTGGCCAGTCGGAATCGCCTGGGAACGAGCAGCGAGACTTCTGGAGTTCGAAGGCGGCGGACACGCCAGGATCGCGCAACTATTCCGGCATCAAGAGCCCGGTCGTCGATGCGCTCGTCGACCGCATCATCTTCGCCACCGACCGCGACGATCTCATCGCCACGACCCATGCGCTCGATCGCGTCCTGTTGTGGAACTACTATACCGTGCCGCAATATTACCGCGCGGTGGTTTGGCTTGCCTACTGGAACAAGTTCGGCATGCCTGAGAAGCAGCCCACCTACCGGGGCGCTGATATCGATTCCTGGTGGATCGACCCCGCGAAGGAAAAGGCGCTGGCCGCCAAGTACAAGGGCCTCAATTGATGGAGCGGCGGACTTTGCTTCCTCGCCGCGATTTCCTGGCGCTCGGCGCCGCAGCCACTGCCGCCGCACTGCTGCCAGGCCGGGCGTTTGCCGACACGCCGACCGGCGTCAAGCTGCACGGCCTGTCGGCCTTCGGCGACCTGAAATACAAGCCCGACTTCACGCATTTCGACTATGTCAACGTCGATGCGCCGCAAGGCGGCACCTTCAATTTCTCGCCGCCCAATTGGGGCGCCAACCAGAGTCCGCAGACCTTCAACACGCTGAATTCCTTCGTCCCCAAGGGCGATTCCCCGCAGCGCATGGAGATGTGCTTCGATACGCTGATGGCGAGGGCGCTCGACGAGCCTGATGCTGTTTACGGGCTGATCGCCCAAAGCGTGACGATTTCTGACGACCGCAACAGTTTCACCTTCTCGCTGCGCCCGCAGGCACGGTTCCACGATGGTTCCCAGCTGACTGCGGAAGACGCCGCCTTCACCTTCAAGCTGCTGAAGGACAAGGGCCATCCCGACTACGCGCTGTCGCTGACCCACCTCGACGACGCGGCAGCCGTCGACGTTCACACGCTGCAGCTCAAATTCTCAGGCAAGCAGTCGGCCCGCACCATCCTCAACGTGGTCAGTTTTCCGATCCTTTCGAAGGCCTTCTTCACGGCCAACCCGTTCGATTCCTCCCAGCTCAACCCGCCGCTCGGCTCAAGCGCCTACAAGGTCGGGCGCTGGTCCGCGGGCGCCTGGATCGAATATGAGCGCGTGGCCGACTATTGGGGTAACGACCTGCCGGTCAATCGCGGCCAGAACAATTTCAGACGTATCCGCATCGAATTCTACCAGGATCGTACGGCCGGGTTCGAGGCCTTCAAGAAGGGCGAGATCCTCTACCGCGAGGAGTTCACCTCGCGCGTCTGGGCGACGGCCTACGACTTCCCGGCCTTTACCGCCGGCAAGGTGATCAAGCATGAGTTCCCGGCCGAAACCACGCCTTCCATGCAGGCCACCGCGGTCAACCAGCGGCGTGAGCAATTCAAGGATCCACGTGTTCGGCAGGCGATCGCGCTCTGTTTCGATTTCGAATGGACGCGGCGCAACTTCTTCTATGGCTCCTACGAGCGCTCGCAGTCCTGCTTCGAGAAATCCGACTTCCGGGCCGAGGGCATGCCAACGCCGCAGGAGCTGGCGCTGCTGGAATCACTGCGCGACCAGCTGCCGCCGGAGACCTTCGGTGAAGCGGTGACGCAACCGCCATCGGATGGGTCCGGACGAGATCGCAAGCAACTGAGCGCTGCGCTGAAATTGCTCGCAGAGGCTGGCTGGAAACGCTCCGGCGATTTCGTGCTCAATGACAAGGGCGGCCGGCTGGCGGCTGAATTTCTGGTCGACGACGAGACCTTCGTGCAGGTCTATTCGCCTTGGGTCGCCAATATGAAGGCCATCGGCATCGATGCTTCGATCCGCCTGGTGGATTCGGCGCAGTACCAGCTCAGGCAATCGACATTCGATTTCGACCTGCTGTCGGCCGCCTTCAACTTCAGCGCCACGCCGACCCGCGACGATCTGGAGATCTTCTTCCACTCGCGGAGCGCCGCGGTGTCGGGCTCGCGCAACCTGTCGGGCATTGCAAACCCGGCCGTCGATGCGCTGATCGATGCCGTCGGCGCTGCCAAAGACCGTGAAAGCCTGACCACCGCCATGCGCGCGTTGGACCGGGCCTTGCGCGCGCGGCGCGATTGGATTCCAAGTTGGTATCTGGCGAATCACCGAAGCGCCTATTGGGACATGTTCGGCTTTCCAGGGCAGAAACCCGATTTCGGCTTTCCGGTCGAGGCGCTGTGGTGGTTCGACAAGGGCAAGGCGGCAAAGATTGGCAAAGCCTGACATGATCATCCGCGCGGGGCCTGTCGCCTGATGGGCGCCTATATCCTGCGCCGCATTCTTCTCATGATCCCGACGCTGTTCGGCATCATGGCGATCTCCTTCGCGGTCATCCAGTTCGCGCCGGGCGGCCCGGTCGAGCAGGTGATCGCCAAGCTGACCAACCAGGGCGGCAACGACCGCCTCGGCAGCGGTGGCGGCGACGCCGGTGGCGGCAATCTCGACGTGGCCGGTGATGTCGGCTCGAAATATCGCGGCGCGCAGGGGCTCGACCCCGAATTCATCAAGAAGCTGGAAAAGCAGTTCGGCTTCGACAAGCCGCCGCTCGAGCGCTTCGGCATGATGCTGTGGAATTATATCCGCTTCGATTTCGGCGACAGCTATTTCCGCGATATCTCGGTGCTGAACCTGATCCTGGAGAAGATGCCGGTCTCGATTTCCATCGGTCTGTGGATCACGCTTTTGTCCTACCTGATCTCGATCCCGCTCGGCATCCGCAAGGCGGTGAAGGACGGCTCGACCTTCGACGTCTGGACCAGCGGCGTCGTCATCGTCGGCTATGCCATTCCCGGCTTCCTGTTCGGCATCCTTCTGATGGTGCTGTTTGCCGGCGGTTCGTTCTGGGACTGGTTCCCGCTGCGCGGCATCGTTTCGGACAATTGGGACCAGCTGTCCTGGCCCGCCAAGATCGCCGACTATTTCTGGCATATGACGCTGCCGCTGACGGCGCTGGTGCTGTCGGCTTTCGCAACGACCACCCTGCTGACCAAAAACTCTTTCCTCGAAGAGATCCGCAAGCAATATGTCGTGACGGCGCGCGCCAAGGGCCTGTCGGAGCACAAGGTGCTCTATGGACACGTCTTCCGCAACGCCATGCTGATCGTGATCGCCGGCTTTCCCGGCGCCTTCATCTCGGCCTTCTTCACCGGCTCGCTGCTGATCGAGAACATCTTCTCGCTCGACGGCCTCGGCCTGCTCGGCTTCAAGTCGGTGATCGACCGCGACTATCCGGTGGTGTTCGCCACGCTTTACATCTTCTCGCTGCTTGGCCTGTTCGTCGGCCTTCTGTCCGACCTGATCTACACCTGGGTCGATCCGCGCATCGACTTCGAGCGGAGAGACATCTGATGGCCGAGGCTGCGATCGAAAGCGCGCCGGCCAGGCCTCGCAGGCCATTCCTGTCGCCGCTCAACCAGAGGCGGTTGCAGAATTTCAAGGCCAACCGGCGCGGCTACTGGTCCCTCTGGATCTTCCTGTTCCTGTTCGTGCTGTCGCTGTTTTCCGAGCTGATCGCCAATGACAAGCCGATCATCGCCTCCTACAAGGGCGAGATCCTGTTTCCGGTCCTGGTCGCCTATCCGGAAGAGAAGTTCGGTGGTTTCTACGCCGTCACCGACTATCGCGATCCGGTCATCCAGGACGAGATCAATGCCAATGGCTGGATGATCTGGCCGGCGGTCCGTTACTCCTATCAGACCGTCAACAACGCCATTCCAGAGCCGGCGCCGGCAAAACCATCCTGGCTTTACGACAAGAACAAGCGCTGCGGCCAATACCCGAAGGGAGAGGCCGACGAGAACTGCGTTGTGGGCAACTGGAACTGGCTGGGCACCGACGACCAGGCCCGCGACGTGCTGGCCCGAGTGCTCTACGGCTTCCGCATCTCGGTTCTGTTCGGGCTGATCCTGACGCTCGGCTCGTCGCTGATCGGCGTCGCGGCCGGCGCGGTGCAAGGCTATTTCGGCGGCTGGACCGACCTTCTCTTCCAGCGTTTCATCGAGATCTGGTCGGCGATCCCGGTGCTCTACCTGCTGCTCATCGTCTCGGCCATCCTGCCGCCCGGCTTCTTCATCCTGCTCGGCCTGATGCTGCTGTTCTCATGGGTGGCCCTGGTCGGAGTGGTGCGGGCCGAATTCCTGCGCGCCCGCAACTTCGAATATGTCAACGCGGCGCGCGCGCTCGGCGTGCCAAACCTCACCATCATGTTCCGGCACCTGTTGCCCAACGCCATGGTGGCGACGCTGACCTTCCTGCCCTTCCTGCTCTCCGGCTCGATCTCGACGCTGACCTCGCTCGACTATCTCGGCTTCGGCCTGCCGCCCGGCTCGGCCTCGCTCGGCGAATTGCTGAAACAGGCGCAACGCAACCTCAACGCGCCCTGGCTCGGCATTTCGGGCTTCATCGTCATCTCGCTGATGCTGTCGCTGCTGGTCTTCATCGGCGAGGCGACACGCGACGCCTTCGATCCGCGCAAGACGTTCAAATGAGCGAAGCCCTGCTGTCCGTCCAAGATCTGAGCGTCGCCTTCGCGCAGGGCGGCAAGCAGTCCATCGCCGTCGACCATATCTCGTTCGACATCGGCAAGGGCGAGACGGTTGCCCTGGTCGGCGAATCCGGCTCGGGCAAATCGGTATCGGCGCTGTCGGTGCTGAAGCTCCTGCCCTATCCCGCCGCCAGCCATCCCTCGGGCAGAATCCTGTTCAGCGGCGCCGACCTGCTCGCCATGAACGAGAAGGCGTTGCGCGGCGTGCGCGGCAACAAGATCACCATGATCTTCCAGGAGCCGATGACCTCGCTCAACCCGCTGCACACGGTCGAGCAGCAGATCGTCGAGGTGCTGCAACTGCATCAAGGCCTGCGCGATGCTCCGGCCAGGGCGCGCACGCTGGAGCTGCTCAACGAGGTCGGCATCCGCGAGCCGGAGAAACGTCTCGACGCCTACCCGCACCAGCTCTCCGGCGGCCAGCGCCAGCGCGTCATGATCGCCATGGCTTTGGCTAACGAGCCGGAGCTTTTGATCGCCGACGAGCCGACGACGGCGCTCGACGTGACCGTGCAGGCGCAGATCCTCCAGTTGCTCGCGGAGTTGAAAAGCCGCAAGGGCATGTCGATGCTGTTCATCACGCACGACCTCGGCATCGTCAGGAAGATCGCCGACCGTGTCTGCGTGATGACCAAGGGCAAGATCGTCGAGACCGGGCCGACCAAGGAGATCTTCGCCAACCCGCAACATCCTTACACGAAGCATCTCTTGGCCGCAGAGCCGAAGGGCAAGCCGCCTGCGGCAGACCCGGGCGCCAAATCCGTCATGGCGGGCAAGGACATGAAGGTCTGGTTCCCGATCAAGAGGGGCTTCTTCCGCAAGACCGTCGACCATGTGAAGGCCGTGGACGGCATCGACGTCACCGTGCGCGCCGGCCAGACGCTGGGCGTGGTCGGCGAATCCGGTTCGGGCAAGACGACGCTCGGGCTGGCGCTCGCGCGGATGATCTCCTCGACCGGCACGATCAACTTTAACGGACGCGACATCAACCAGCTCTCCTTCAGCGCCATGCGGCCGCTCAGGCGCGAATTGCAGATCGTTTTCCAGGACCCGTTCGGATCGCTCAGCCCACGCCTGTCGGTTTCCGAGATCATCGAGGAAGGGCTGAAGATCCACGAGCCGAAGCTCTCGCCCGACCAGCGCGACGACAAGGTGGTCGCCGTGCTGAAGGAGGTCGGTCTCGATCCGGAAACGCGCCATCGCTACCCGCACGAGTTCTCCGGCGGCCAGCGCCAGCGCGTCGCCATCGCGCGCGCCATGGTGCTCAATCCGCGCTTCGTCATGCTCGACGAGCCGACCTCGGCGCTCGACATGAGCGTGCAGGCGCAGGTGGTCGATCTTTTGCGTAACCTGCAGGCCAAGCACAATCTCGCCTATCTCTTCATCAGCCACGACCTCAAGGTCGTCCGCGCCCTTGCCAATGACGTCATCGTCATGCGCAATGGCAAGGTCGTCGAAGCGGGACCTTCCGAA
Organism: Mesorhizobium sp. M2A.F.Ca.ET.046.03.2.1; assembly: GCF_003952425.1. Taxonomy (NCBI): domain Bacteria; kingdom Pseudomonadati; phylum Pseudomonadota; class Alphaproteobacteria; order Hyphomicrobiales; family Phyllobacteriaceae; genus Mesorhizobium; species Mesorhizobium sp. M2A.F.Ca.ET.046.03.2.1. The sequence goes on from NZ_CP034449.1 coordinate 1,976,878, forward strand.
CAGATCTTCGGCAGCCCGCAGACCGACTATACGCGGGCGCTGATGGCGGCGGCCTTCAAGATCGAGACGGCGCCGACCGGCGTGGTCAGCGAATAGGCCCGGCTGGATTGACGTAACAAGGACTGAATCCGCAAATGGAAAAAGGCAAAATCCTGCTTGCCGTCACGGCCTTTCATCCGCAGCGCTGGCATCAGCTGCTGGCGGCCGAGCGCGAGGTGGTGCTGGAGCCGGCAGGCGCCAACGATCCCTCGATCGCCTACGCGGTGGTGTGGAAACATAAGCCGAACCTGCTCTCCGGGCTGCCCAACCTGCGAGCCATCTTCTCGGTCGGCGCAGGCGTCGACCATATCTTCGCCGATCCCGGCCTGCCCGACGTGCCGATCGTCAGGGTGGTCGCCGACAATCTCACCCAATACATGACCGAGTATGTCGTCTGGCGGGTGCTCGATCACCATCGGCACGGCATGCTCTACCGGGCGCAGCAGCCGAAGAAGATCTGGCACGAGCCGCCGCAGCGCCCGGCCGGCGACATTTCCGTCAGCATCATGGGCCTCGGCCATCTCGGCCGCGCGGCGGCATCGGTGCTTTTGTCGCTCGGCTTTGCCGTGAACGGCTGGTCGCGCACCGACCGGCCGATGAAAGGTGTTTCGACCTATGCCGGCGAGGCGGGGCTGATCCCCTTCCTCAACGCCACCGATATCCTCGTCGTGCTGTTGCCGCTCACGCCGCAAACCCAGGGCATCGTGAATTACGGGCTGCTCAAGGAGTTGCGCCGGCGCAACGGGCTGGGCGGCGCCGTGCTGATCAATGCCGGTCGCGGACGCTTGCAGAAGGACGCAGACATCGTGCGCGCGCTGGATGACGGCACGCTGAAGGAAGCGAGCCTCGACGTGTTCGAGGTCGAGCCGCTGCCGAAGACAAGCCCGCTGTGGAGCCATCCGAAAGTCTTTATCACGCCACACGCGGCGGCGACATCGGATCCGGCTCATCTGGTGCCAGCCATGCTGCGGCAGATGGATGCGTTCGAGCGCGGCGAGAAGCTCGAAAACCTGGTCGACCGCGAGGCCGGGTATTAGTTGCCTTGGCAGACCCCATGCCTTGGCGATTGGCCGAGACGCCTGTCGCGGTCGTCATCCACGGGCGGAGCAAGGAGCGTAGCGACGCGCGCAGACCCGAGGATCCATGCCGTGACTTGGGAGCGCCGCGGCGGTCCGGAATTCTGCACCGTTGCACACTTCGGTCCAGGTAACGGAATGGATTCTATGGTCTGCGCGCGTCGCTGCGCTCCTTGCTCCGCCCTAGAATGACGAGGTTCAAGAGCCTCCAGCTCATCGCCAGCGATGGGCGTTCCGGCCAATCTCCAACGCATGCCACCTGCCAACGCAAAACACAGCCGACCGGTCAAAACCCCTGTGCGGTGCCACTAGTTCAGGCTCAAACCCCAGTCCCGGAAACATTGCTTGATTGCACTCACCGAGGACAGCCGCAGCTTTGGCAGGTCGATCGCATCCAGCATCGCGCTGTATCGCTTGCGATTTCGCGGCGTGACTACGGTGATATGGTGGATCATGTCCCATTTGACGCTGTCGCGCCCGCCTTCCAGGGCGCCGTGCCTGCCGGTCACGAACAGGGATCGCCGGAAATAACGCAGCAAGCTCATTGGCGTGGAGACGTCCAGCAGGATCAAGCCGGTCGCGTGCCGGAAACGCTGCGGCATGCAAACCGAGTAGTTGCCGTCCATCACCCAGCCCTCACCGGCGATGGCTGCATCGTGCAGGGCGATGAATTCGTCCCTTGGTCGCTGCTCCCAATCCGTATTGGGCAGATGAAAGAGCTGATCGAGGTGAACAGGTTCCAGGCCGCGCTTGCGCGCGATCGCGTTGGCAAGGGTGGACTTGCCGCTGTTGGACGGTCCCAGGATGCAAATGCGGTCGCCGAGGTCTGAGAGGTTCATCGGTTGGTCTTTCAAGAGCGCGATCAAACGCTCGTCGATGCAGCAGAGCGCCCAAGCGGAATACGGAATATCGGACGCTCAGGAAGGCTGCGAGCCGGGCAGCCCGAACGTCTCCTTCTTCTTCGGCTTGCCGCAGTCGCGGCGCTCGATCGAGCGGTTCATGGCGTCGATCTCACCGCTCGCCTTGTTGCTGGCGCGCTGCGCCTTGGAGCGCATGTCCGGCGTGAACGGGCCGAAGCCCATCGCCGGATTGGAGAAGACCGGCTTGGCCGTGATCGGCAGATTGTTCTGCTGCGCCAGTTGGTTGCGCTGCGCCAGCAATTGGTCGCAAGGCACATCGTCATATTGCAGTGAGGACTGGACGTCCTCGTCCTGGCGCTCGGCCATAGACGTGCCGCCGACACAGCCGGCGACCGTCAGGCAGGACGTCAACACAACCATGGTCCAGCGCATGGATTTCTCCTCGTGATGTCTGCCCCGCGCCACCCCGACCATGCCATTCAGGCTTTTTCGCAGCAAGGCCGGGCTCATGAGAGTGCCGGATTGCTCACCCGGCAGATGCGGCGGCAAAGCCGGCCACAATGGCCAGGCCCTCGACGGGATCATGCCGGTCGTGCCGGATAACCACGCTTTCCAGAGACAGGACCGCAAGCCCGCTGGCGGAGAGCACGCGCCGCGCATACGCCTCGGAATGAGCGTAGCGCCGTGACGGCAAAAGGGCGAAATCATCGCTGCCGGTATGCGTCTCGAGCGAGAAGGCGAATATGCCGTTCTGCGCAAGCATGTTCGCGACCGCGCCGACGATGCGTTCGAGCGCGCCCAGATAGATGAACACGTCGGCCGCGACCACAAGGTCGGCCCGCGCGCCAGAGTGGGAAAATCGCTGAAGGTCGGCCTTGGCCAGCAGGTCGTAGATGCCTTTGGCTTTCGCTTTGCTGAGCATGGCGGCCGAGATGTCGTAGCCCTCCAGCCGGTCGACGAACGGGCGCAGCCTTTCGCCCATCAGGCCGGTGCCGCAGCCGAGGTCGATGGCCAGCCGGAACCGGCCGGGCCTTGCCTCGCGGATGGCCTGGCTAAGGAAGTCCGGCAGCCGATAGCCCAGCTTCCCGACAAGCGAGTGCTCGAAACTGTCGGCGTAGTGATCGAACAAGGTCTCGACAAAGGCGCTGGGAGGCGCCGGGGCCGCGGGCACCTTGCCGATCAGGTGAAGCTTGAGTGCGGCGCCGAGGCGGTCCGCGGGGTCGAGCTTCAGCGTCATGGCCCAGGCCTGCGCGGCCTGATCGAGCCGGCCAGCCGCCTCCTCCATTTCGCCGAGGCGAAACCAGCCGGCGGCCCATCGCGGCGCCAGTTCCAGCGCGCCGAGCAGGAGCTCCGCCGCCTGCGCGGGCTCGCCCGAGGCGAGCAGCATCTCGGCGAAATCGGCGCGACGGTCGGCAGTCAAATCGCCCGATGAGGCCTGGAGCGGTTTCATTCGTGAAGAATCCCACCGTGGATGCGCAGCCGGCGGCTGCCCTTAAGATGAGTCAGCAGTCTCTTGCAACGGGCTTCCCGCGCTGAGTTTAGCCACTATCTTGGAACCATGCGCGCCAGCGACCTGCTCAAACCCCGGCCGGAGGGCCTCTACTGCCCGCCCGGCGATTTCTTCATCGATCCGGTGCGGCCTGTCGAGCGGGCGCTGATCACGCACGGCCATTCGGACCATGCACGCTCCGGCCACCGCTCGGTGCTCGCCACGCAAGAGACGCTCGACATCATGGGACTGCGCTATGGCGAGGATTTCGCCGGAACGACGCAGGCGGCAGTGCATGGCGAAACACTCGACATGAACGGCGTCGCCGTCACCTTCCACCCGGCCGGGCATGTCCTGGGCTCCGCGCAGATCTGCGTCGAGCACCGGGGCATGCGCATCGTCGCTTCCGGCGACTACAAGCGGCAAAAGGACGCCACCTGCCTGCCGTTCGAGCCGATCCGGTGCGATGTCTTCATCACCGAGGCGACCTTCGGCCTGCCGGTGTTCCGGCATCCGCCGGACCATGAGGAGATCGCGCGCGTGCTGAAATCGGCGGCGCAGTTTCCCGAACGCTCGCACCTGATCGGCGCCTATGCGCTCGGCAAGGCGCAGCGTGTGATGCGGCTGTTGCGCGACGCCGGCTACGACAAGCCGATCTATATCCACGGCGCGCTGGCCAAGCTCAGCGAATATTATCAGAGCCAGGGGATCGATCTCGGCCGGCTCGAGCCGGCGACGGTTGAAAGCGGCGCCAAGGCCGATTTCGCCGGCGCGATCGTCGTCGGCCCGCCCTCGGCCTTCGCCGATCGCTGGGCGCGGCGTTTTCCGGACCCGATCTCCTGCTTCGCCTCGGGCTGGATGCGCATACGCCAGCGGGCAAAGCAGGGCGGCGTCGAGCTGCCGCTGATCATTTCCGACCACGCCGACTGGGACGAGTTGATCATCACCATCAAGGAAACGGGTGCTGCGGAAATCTGGGTCACGCATGGCCGCGAGGAAGCGCTGGTGCGCTGGTGCGAGCTGGAGGGCATCGCGGCAAGGCCGTTGCATCTGGTGGGCTATGAGGACGAGGGCGATTGATGGAACAGTGTTCGCCAATCGTCACCGCCGCGCTCTACGGCCCCCCTCTCTGTCCTGCCGGACATCTCCCCCTCAAGGGGGGAGATTGGCAGTTTCGGCGCCGGCGCATCTCCCGCGACAGTGGAGATTGGCGAAAGCCGTGGCGACATCTGATCTCCCCCCTTGAGGGGGAGATGGCCGGCAGGCCAGAGAGGGGGGCCTCGCGCCGGCTTTTGCCCCTGGCGTGGCGCGCATGAACCGCTTCGCCGAGCTCCTCGACCGTCTCGTGCTGACGCCGTCGCGCAACGGCAAGCTGACGCTGCTCAGAGACTATTTCCACAGCGTCGAGGACCCCGATCGCGGCCTGGCGCTGGCGGCGATCACGGGCGATCTCAACATCGCGGCGGTGAAGCCGGCGATGCTGCGCGCGCTGGTGGTGGAGCGCATGGATCCTGTGCTGTTCGGCTATTCCTACGATTATGTCGGCGACCTCGCCGAGACCGTGTCGCTGGTCTGGCCGCAGCCGCAAGGACACATCCCCAATCACATGCCGACGCTTGCCGAGGTGGTCGGCAGACTGCAGGCGGCAAGCCGCTCCGATGGGCCCAAGGTGCTGGCGCGGCTGCTCGACGACGCCAACATCTCGGCGCGCTTCGCCATCATCAAGCTGGTGACCGGGGGCCTGCGCATCGGTGTGTCGGCGCGGCTCGCCAAACAGGCTCTGGCCGATCTTGGCAAGGTCGACGTCAGCGAGATCGAGGAGCTCTGGCACGGGCTGACGCCGCCTTACACCGAGCTGTTCGCCTGGCTGGAAGGCCGGGCGGAAAAGCCGAGGAGCGCGGCACTTGCGCTGTTCCGGCCGGTGATGCTCTCCAACGCCGTCGACGATGGCGACCTCGAAAAGCTCGACCACGGCGCTTATGCGGCGGAGTGGAAGTGGGACGGCATCCGTGTGCAGGCGGTGTGCGAGGGCGGCGTGCGCCGGCTCTATTCGCGTACCGGCGACGATGTGTCCGGGGCCTTCCCAGACCTTGCCGCGGCGATGACGTTCGAAGCGGCGCTCGACGGCGAGCTTTTGGTCGGCGACCCTCGCGAGGCGACCGGAACCTTCTCCGACCTGCAGCAGCGGCTGAACCGCAAGAGCGTGTCGCCAAAGATCCAGCAGCGCTATCCGGCCTTCATGCGCTGCTACGACGCGCTGCAGATCGACGGCGAGGATTTGCGCTCGCTGCCTTTCGCGGAGCGCCGCAAGCGTCTCGAGGCCTTCGTGAAGACGCTTGATCCCAGCCGCTTCGATCTCTCGCCGTTGGTCGAGTTCCCCGATTGGGAGACGCTGGAACGGCTGCGCCAGGCGCCGCCGCATCCGATCATCGAAGGGGTGATGTTGAAGCGCTGGGATTCGCCATACCTTGCCGGCCGGCCGAAGGGCCCGTGGTTCAAATGGAAGCGCGATCCGCACACCATCGACGCGGTGCTGATGTATGCGCAGCGCGGCCACGGCAAGCGTTCCAGCTTCTATTCAGACTACACGTTCGGTGTGTGGTCCGGCCCCGAGGGCTCGGAAGAGCTGGTGCCGGTCGGCAAGGCCTATTTCGGCTTCACCGACGAGGAGCTGAGAGAGATCGACAAATATGTGCGCGACAACACGATCGAGCGTTTCGGCCCGGTGCGCTCGGTGCGCGCCGACCGTCGCAACGGCCTCGTGCTGGAGGTGGCGTTCGAAGGCCTCAACCGCTCGACCCGGCATAAATCGGGTGTCGCGATGCGCTTTCCCCGCATCTCACGGCTGCGCTGGGACAAGCCGGCGGCGGAAGCCGACCGCATCGAGACGCTGCAAGCGTTGTTGGATGGCTAAGGGCTAAAAATCCGACGTCGGCGCTGTCACCCCGCCCGCGCCTGCGGCGCGGGTGGGGTGCTGCGCCTGCGTCGATAACTACACAGACGCGATCACTGCGCGATCGAAACGCGTATCTCGTAGATATCGACCGACTTGCCCTTCTGATCGATGTCGGAGTTGATGGCGATGGTTCCGGCGGCGCCTGGATGCTTGTCCGGGAACTGCACGTCGAACAAATATTCGTTGCGTTCGTGGCCGACGGCGTAACGCTTGCGGCCGCAATCGCCGAGATCGCCGAAATTGCAGTCGACCGATATCTGCGTCTCCTTGCCTTCTTCCGAGCGGGCGACGACGTCGAACATGGCGTGCTTGCCAACAAGCTTCTCCAGAACGCCCTGGCCGACATCGAAGGCAATGGCAGAGCCGGAGGCGCCGGAGCGGATGCGCAGGAACTGGCCGGTGTCGTCCTTCATCACGTCGGCGCCGGCGTCGGACGGCGTGCTGACATGGGTCGGGTCGGCGGGCGAGAAGACGTTGATCCAGTTCTTCGACTGGTCCGCCTCGCCCGGCTTCTGCGGCGAGCCGGTGTCGCCCGGCTGCGAGGAGTCCTCGCTGTCAAGGGTCGGCGTCGGTTCCGGCGGGCCGGTGTCGAGCTCGGCCGCCGTCTTGAAGACGCCGGTCTGCTTGGCGAAGTAGAGACCGATGCCGGCGGCGGCGAGCAATGTCGCGACGACGAAGATCGCGGTCAGCGGCAGGCGCCGGCCCCTGATCCGCCGCTCATCGCGATCGGGCGCGACCTCGGCGCCGTTGCCGACGGGAGCGCCCGGCGATTCATCGAGCGACGGCGCATCGGGAAGCGCCGTCTCGTCCGGCATGATGTCGGGCACGCGCGGCAGCACGCGCGAACGCGGCTGGTCCGAAGCGTCTGGCTGCACCGGCCCGTCGACGGTGATCGAGGGTGAGCGTGCTGATTGCGACGGCGGCAGCGGCGCGTCGACCGAAGGCGCGGCCGAACCGGCAGGCGCCTCGACGCGGGGCGCCGGCGCGCCATTGCTGGCCGGCACGACATTTTCCGGCGGCAACGTCACATCGGGGACGGCCGGCAGGAACTCTGATTCGATCTCGGTGATCTTGGCCTGCACCGCCTTGCGGCGGCCGATGGCGGCCTCGACCGTGATGTTCGGGTTGGCCTGCAGGACGCGGTCCAGCGCGGCAAAGGCCGATCGATAGACCTTCTCTCGGAACGCCCGGTCCTCGGCATTGCCTTTCTCGAAGGCATTGCGGATAGCTTTCTCGATGGGGTCCAAGCGAGCTCCCTCTGCGCGTTCGCTCACAGTTCCCTGATCGTTAGCCGCAGGCGGCCAATCGATCAACGGGCGAGCGGCTGCTTGCCGGCGTATCCAACGCCATTTCGGGGTTTTTTGCTGGAGAATCAACATTTTTCGTCACGAACACGCCGGGCGATGCGGCCGTGGGGCAGCCGGCTTGGACGCCACCGCGCGCCACGGCCGCGCGTGTTGCGCGGTAACCGTAGATGGGAATTGCCGGCAAAGAGGCCGGAATTCGCCGCTGCCCATCTTGAATTAGCGAGCGGTTGAGTCTATCACGCAGCGCATTCTGGAAGCCTGACGCTTCCCGGGCCGCTTTAGCTCAGTTGGTAGAGCACATCATTCGTAATGATGGGGTCGCGTGTTCGAGTCACGCAAGCGGCACCAAAAATTCAAGCACTTAGCCGATCGCCTCGCTCGATTTGTCCGAGTGGCGGCGGAAGTTCTCTTCCAGCATCTGCAGCGACGGCGCCTCCCAAACTGAACCAAAAAGGGCACTGAAGAGCGGGCAAGTCACTCAAAATCGGGCAAGTCACTCAAGTTGAACAACAGCCGCGCATGTTGTCTGCGAGCACTGACGTCTTGACCAGGTCGTAGGCAGGTCTCGAAATCCCGGCGGTTACTCATTTCCGTAAGCGCCGCGCCTATCTCCAAGGTTCCGGTTGTGATGGCAGCCAGGGCAGGCCCTTCGGCGAGATTCGATGCAGGCCATTGTGTGACGATCGGGCATTCAATAGTCTTTCCGTTGGGTCGAGGAATGCACGCATGACGCCGAAACTGAACCGCTGGAAGCGCTTCGCCGACTGGGACGAGCGGCCGTTGCGGCTGGACAAGTTCGCGGCGGAAGACCCTGCCAATGGCTTCTCCGCCTTCTCCAGCCCGGCCGATCCCAAACCCGGCATCGGCATCAACGGCGGGCGCGTCGTGTCCCTCGATGGGGTGCTCGAGCACGACTACGACATGATCGACCGCTTCATCGCCCGCCATCACATCGACCCGGAGGTGGCGCCGGAAGCAATGGCCCTGGAGTCAGCGACCATTGCGCGCTGGCTGGTCGACATGAACGTTCCGCGCGAAAAGCTCGTGCGGCTCGCCCACGGCATGACGCCTGCGAAACTCGCTGAGGTCGTGTCGCAGCTCAACGCGCTGGAGATCGCCTTCGCCTACTCAAAGATGCGAGCACGCAAGACTCCAGGCAACCAGGCGCATGTCACCAACGGCAAGGACGACCCGCTCCAGCTCGCCGCGGACGCCGCAACCGCCGTCGCCTTCGGCTTCGACGAGATCGAGACTACGATGCGCGTGTCGCGCAACGCCTGGTCCAACGCGGTGGCGTGTGCGGTGGGCGGCGCCGTCGGCCGCTGGGGAACGCTGTTCCAATGCTCCAGCGAGGAGGCGGAGGAACTGCGCATCGCCATGGCCGGCTTCACGTCCTATGCCGAAACCGTTTCCGTCTACGGCACTGAAAAGTCGTTCACCGATGGCGACGACACGCCGTGGTCCAAGGCATTTCTCGCCGCTGCCTATGCCTCGCGCGGCGTCAAGATGCGCTGTACGTCGGGTGCCGGCTCCGAATTGCTGATGGGCTTCCATGAAGCAAAATCGCTGCTTTACTTGGAGGCGCGCTGCCTCTGCCTGCAGCGCGGCATGGGCGTGCAGGGCACACAAAATGGCGGCATTGACGGCGCGCCCTTGACCGCCACCATACCTGGCGGGGTCCGCGAGTTGATGGCTGAGAACCTCATCGCCGTCTGGCTCGATCTCGAATGCGCATCAGGCAATGATGCGCGCTCCACCGAATCGGAAATTCGTGTCGGCGCCAAGATCCTTCCCTACCTGATTGCCGGCTCAGACCTGATCTGCTCCGGGATGGGATCGATCCTGAAATACGACAATTCGTTCAACCCTTCGCTGATCAACGGCGAGGAGCTGGAAGACTATATGGTGCTTCAGCGGGATTTCGAGGCCGATGGCGGGTTGACGCCGCTGCCCGAGTCCCGCGCGATCGAGTTGCGCGAGCGGGCGGTGGCGGCGATCGCCGCGGTGTTCGAGGAGCTCGGCCTGTCGACACCGACCGAGGACATGAAGACCAGCGTGGTTTATGCCTCCGGTTCCGACGACACGCGCAGCCTGATGCCGCGCGACGTGAGCTTCATCAGCGAGGCCATCAAGGAGCGCGGCATCACCGTGATCGACGCGGTCAAGGCGCTGGCCAACCGCGGTTTCCGAGAAGAGGCCGAGAACCTCCTGAACGTGGTGAAGCTGCGCCTTTCCGGCGACTATCTCCAGACCTCGGCCATGATCCGCAATGGGCGGATCGTCAGCGCGGTCAACGACCCGAACGACTATCTCGGCCCCGGCTCCGGCTATCGCGTGTCCGAAGAACGGCGCCTGCAGCTCAACGACATCCGCGATGTGCTGGATCAGAAAGAAGTGCTGCGCTCGGAGGCCCTGCACGAGAAGGACGAGGCAAGGCGCGTCCGCTATCGCAACCTTGGGCCGGCAGCCAACGGGTCGGCGACCGACGATTTGGTCATCGGCATCAGCCCGGCCTTCGGCTTGAAGCTCTACCGGACGACGGCCGGACATCGGCTGTCCGAAGTGCTTGGCGCCATGCTGGATGCGATCCGCGCGCGCGGGCTTAAGGCGCGCGTCGTCCGCTTCCGCCATACGGCTGATACTTCCTTCCTTGGCCTGTCCGCCGCCCGGCTTGCCGGCAGCGGCATCGGCATCGGCATCCAGGCCAAGGGCACGGCCGTCATCCATCAGCGTGACCGACAGCCGCACAACAATCTGGAACTGTTTTCCAATGCCCCGATCACCAGGCTCGAGCACTATCGCGCTCTCGGTGCCAATGCGGCGGCCTATGCGCTGGGCGAAATGCCGGAGCCCATCGTGGTGCCGCAGCGAGGCGAGGCCATGGGGTCGCGCTATCATGCGCGCGTCGCCCTCATCTACGCCATCGAAACCGGGCTGACCGAGGCCGGCGCGGCTCCCGAAGAGGTCGACGTCGTCCTGACGGGAGCGCAATAGTGACCCTTACGCGTGCCGACTATCCGCTCGCCGAAACCCAGCCTGGCGCCGTCACCGGCAAGCACGGCAAGGCGCTTCCGGAGATAACGCTGGATGCGGTGCTTGCCGGCGAGGTGACGATGGAAGACCTCCGCATCACGCCGCAAGCGCTGCAGGCGCAGGCCGACGTGGCGCGCGATGTCGGCCGGCCGACCCTCGCCCTCAACTTCGAGCGCGGGGCAGAGCTGGTCGAGGTGCCGCAGGATTTCATCATGCAGGTCTACGAACTGCTGCGCCCAGGCCGCGCCAAGTCCAAGGAAGAATTGCTCGAGGCCGCCGCCACGATGCGCGAGACCTACCAGGCCGAACGCATCGCCCGTTTCATCGAGGAAGCCGCCGAGACCTACGCGGCGCGCGGCCTTTTCACGTTCCGCTTTTGAAGGACCGCCCGCTTCTGAAAGGACCGCATGAGCTGGAAAACCGGATTCCGTTCGCTCTACTACCTCGGCGCACCCGAGCCGGATGATCCGGTGCTGGTGCCGGCACAGACCGCCATCCTGATCATCGACGTTCAAAACACCTACCTGGAACGGCCGGATCGCGCGTCGCTTTCACCGCAGGAACAGCAGCGCTACGATCTGTGGACGCCGTTCCACGAGCGCATGCACGGCGCGGTCATACCGAACACGGCAAGATTGCTGGAGTTGGCACGGGCAAATGGCATCGAATGCCTTTTCGCCCGCATCGCCTGCCATACCAAGGACGGGCGCGACCGCTCGCTCTCCCAAAAAATGCCGGGCTGGAACAATTTGCTGCTGCCAAAGAACGACGCGGCATCGCAGCTCGTAGCCGAGCTTCAGCCGGCAGGCGACGAAATCGTGGTGACCAAGACCACCGATTCCGCGCTGACCGGGACAAATCTGCGCCTCATCCTGCACAATCTTGGCATCAGGAACGTCATCTGTTGCGGCATCTTCACGGACCAGTGCGTGTCTTCGACGGTGCGCAGCCTGGCCGACGAAAGCTATGCCGTCATCGTGCTCGAGGATTGCTGCGCGGCGGCGACCGACGAGCTTCATCGCAAGGAGCTCGAAATCATCAACATGATCTATTGCCACGTCATGTCGAGCGCCGAGCTTTGCAAAATCATGGCCTTGGCAAAGTGATGCCGCGTCCGTAGTGTCAATACAGCACTCGCAGGCCGGGACACATCGGCCGCCACGTGCGGGGAACTGCATACAGCTGTCACGAATGGAGAGGGCTTCATGGCCACGGAAACTGCAAGCGGGACGATCGACGTCTCGAAGAGTAACAGCATCAACCTTTTGCACTCGAAAGCCGTGGGGCTTGCGGGGGTGCTCTTTCTGGCCGTCACCGGCGCGGCGCCAATGTCGGCGATGCTGGGCAATGTGCCGTTCGCGGCAGGCTACGGCATCGGCAAATACACGCCGGCCGCCTTCCTGATGGCGACGATCGTGCTGACCATCTTCTCGGTCGGCTATGCGGCGATGGCATCGCGGGTATCGTCCGTCGGTGGGTTCTACTCATTCATCAGCCAAGGGCTCGGCCGCGAGGTCGGCATGTCGGCCGGCATTGGCTCGCTCGCCTGCTACTCGCTGTTCGAGGCCTCGCTCACTGGTTTGTTTGCATTTTTCGGCAATCTTTGGATTTCCCAGCACTTCGGCATCAACGTGCCGTGGATCGTGCTCGCGCTCGCTATGATCGTGGTCATCGCGGCACTCGCCTATCGCGACGTGAAGGTGTCGGCACGGCTGCTCGGGATCGCCCTCATTCTTGAAGTGATCATGCTGGTGATCTTCTCGCTGGGCGTGCTTTTCGCTCATGGTGGGACGAATTTTTCCGGCGATTCGCTCAATGTGTTCAAGGTGTTCACGCCTGTCGCCGAGCAGAAGGTCGGCGAAGTGGCCATACCCGCCGGCGAGGCCGCCGTCGGTATCTTCATGGCGTTCTGGTCGTGGGTCGGATTCGAGATGGCGCCGAACTACGCCGAGGAATCGCGCGATCCAAAGCGCATCATTCCGCAGTCGCTGCTGATCTCAGTCATTGGCCTCGGCCTGTTTTACACCTTCGTCAGCTGGTGCGCGGTGGCGGCCTATCCCACCGAGGCCGACATGGTGGCCAAGGCCTTCTCCGACGGCGTGAACTTCTTCCTGACACCCATTCAGACTTTTGTCGGCGGCTGGGGCTATCAGCTGATGTCGCTGCTCATCCTCACCAGTTCCTTCGCCTGCGGCATGGCCTTTCACAACACCGCTTCCCGTTATTTGTACTCGCTGGCACGCGAGGGCGTCCTGCCACAGGCGATCGCGGAGACGCATGATCACCACAAGAGCCCTCACAAGGCCTCGGCCCTGCAGTCGGTTCTGGCGGCGATATGGGTCCTGCTCTACGGTCTGGCCTACGGCTTCGACGATCCGTCGGGACAGGCCTGGCTGGGCGTCTACACGCTGTTTGCGGTGCTCGGCACCGGACTGCTGCTGGTGCTGCAGGCCGTCGTCTCGCTGGCGATCTACATGTGGTTCAAGAAGAACGGCGGCGGCAGCCTGCTGGCGACGGTCATCGCGCCGTTGATCTCGCTCGTGGTCCAGCTGGTCCTGGTCTACACGCTGGTGGCCAATCTCGCGACGCTCGGCGGCACCAATGGCTTCGCCAGGAGCATCCCCTATGTCGGGCTTGCGATCCTTATCGTCGGCCTGATCTGGGGTTTCGTGCTGAAGTCCACCAACCCCAAGGCGTACGCCAACATCGGTCACATGGTGAACGAAGGCTAAAGCGCTACCGCCCAGAAATCCTTGCGACAACGGGGACGGGGTATCACTCTGTCCCCGTCTCATTTTGGAGCTTCAGATCATGACCCAGTCTTTGAAGGGCCGGTCCGTCGTTGTTACCGGCGGATCGAAAGGCATCGGCAAGGGCATATCGCGGGTGTTCGCGCTGTCTGGCGCCAAGGTCGCCATCATCGCGCGCCATCTCGACCAGGCCGAAGCCGCTGCCGCCGAGATCGGCCACGGCGCCTTTGGCGTGGTTGGCGATGTCACCTCGCTCGCCAGCATCGAGAGCGCTTTTGGGACAGTGGCCGGGAGAAACGGGGGCATCGACGTGTTGTGCGCCAATGCCGGAATTTTCCCGCAGGCCCGGCTCGAGGACATGACATCCCAACAATGGGACGAAGTTGTCGACACCAACCTCAAGGGTACCTTCCACGCGGTCAAGGCAGTCGTTCCCTACCTCAAGAGATCCGACCAGGGCCGCATCGTGCTGACGTCGTCGATCACCGGCCCGGTCACCGGCTTCCCCGGTTGGTCGCACTACGGCGCCACCAAGGCGGGGCAGCTCGGTTTCATGCGCACGGCCTGCATCGAACTGGCCAAATACGGCATCACCGTCAACGCCGTCATGCCGGGCAACATCATCACCGAGGGCCTAGTCGGCCTGGGCGAGGATTACCAGAAGACGATGGCCGCCTCTGTCCCGCTCAAGCGGCTTGGAACCGTGGAGGAAATCGGCTACGCCGCACTCTACTTTGCGTCGAAGGAAGCCGGCTACGTGACCGGGCAGACGATCATCGTCGATGGCGGCCAGATCCTTCCGGAGAGCCTGGAGGCACTGGCATAGAGCGGTTCGTGACGAACCGCTCTATCTCTTTGCCTGACGCAATTCCCCAGGGAAAGCGCTACGCGCTTTTCTCGGGAAAACCGTTTCACGCCTTTCCTACGATTGCTGTCAGGAAAACTTGCTCAGATAGGCCTCGCACAGCCCGACGGTTCCCTCGGTGTATGGGAAGCCCATCGACTTGGCGAGGTCCGTTTCAGCGTGCGAGCCGATCCAGGCAACCAGCAACAGGCGGCGCAGCATCACGAAGGTCGGGATTTCGTCCTCGTCTGCCCTCGGCAGGTCAAGCACGCGGCGATAGCCGGTCGTCCACGACTGGATGAGATCGGTTGCCTGCGGCTCATGCTCGTAGAAAGAGATGGGTGTAGCGGCGTCGTACATAAACCAGCCGAAGCCGCAGTCGTCGAAGTCGATGACCTTGACCGTCTTGCCGTCGATCAAAAGGTTGGCGAGCCGCAGGTCGCAATGGATGAGGCCAAAGCGGTCATGGCCCTTGCCGAAGGCGGCGAGCCTGCGGCAGATCAGCTCCGCACTGCGGCCAAAGAGTTTGGCTTTCGCGGCGTCGACGCCCATGCCGTCACGCCAGCGCCCCCAATGGGGGTTTTCCTCGCCGAGACTTGTCTCGAAATCCCACACGTGGCGAGTGAACCAGGATGGGCGCTTCCATTGCCGGGCGTGGATGTGCATGCGAGCCGTCACCTCGCCAAGCACCTCGAAAGGTTCGGCGAGCGCTTCGCCTATGCCCGGCTCCGAACCGGTCTCCCATTGCGACAGCACGACATTGCGGGGTTGCGCCAGCCTGGCATGGCCGGCACGCTGGATCTGCTCGCCATCCTTGCCCGCCACCGGCACGGGGGTGGGCACGATCCCGGTCTGGCGCAAATCGGTCAGCCAGGCCAGTTCGGACTGGATGGCCGTCCTTGAATGGTAGCCGTCGCGATGAATGCGGAGCGCCCAGCGCCGGCCGTCGGGAGCCGCAACCTTATAGGTTGCGTTCTCCGACAGGTTGATCATCGTGACGGAGACGTCCGCCGGCAGATCGTAGTTGGCGATGGCCGCCTCTGCCGTCTCCTGCAGGATGCCGAGTTGCTGGTCATGGGTGAGCGCGTCGAAATCCGTCACTGTCCGTCCTGCCCTATCTTTGCACCCTTGTCCCCTGCCGGAACCCTGCGATCCCAGCAAGTCCAACCGCCAGCCCGCGCTGGACGCCTGGCAGTTTCAACCAGGTTTGGACCATGTCAATTCGCCTTGCCTGCCTGATGCAGCAGCTCCCGGGCGCGCGGCATTGCCGCATCGAAACGATTCATGATGTCCTGGCAGGTTTCCCGATCCAGAAGCACGCCGGGCTTCCACTGCAGCACCCGCTTGTCGAGCGACGAGAAGATCGCCCAGACGCCCTGCTCGTAGAGTGCGCGTGACACGAAGACGGCGCCCTCCGGGTGATTGCTGAATTCCAGGCCGAGGATCACGCCTTTCTGGCGCACGCCGGTGAAGATGTCGCCGTGCCGAGCCAGCATCTCGCCCATGGCCTGTGCCATGAACTCGGTCACGGTGCCGACATTGGCAACCAGCTCAGGCCGCTGCAGCATCTCGATGACCTTGTGGGCGACGACACAGCCGAGCTCGGCCCCGCCGGTGGTCGAGATGTGGGCGGCCCCATCCTCGTTGAGCCAGCCGCCGGCCCTGTCGTTCACCAGCGTCGCGCTGATCGGATAGAGGCCGCCGGACAGGCCCTTTGCCGTCACCATGATGTCCGGCTGGACGCCATAGGCCTGCCAGCCCCACATGCTGCCGGTCCGCATCAGGCCGGTCTGAACCTCGTCGGCGATGTACATCGCGCCATGCTTTTCGCACAGCGCCTTGCAGGCGCTGAGATAGCCGTCCTTCGGCATCGGGAAGCCGTAAGTGGCGGGGATCGTCTCCATGATCAGCGCCGCGACGTCTTCGCCCTGCAGCGCCTGCTCCATGGCGTCGATATCGTTGAAGGGGACCTGGATGAACATCTCCGGCTGGTCGGAAAGAAAGATCTTGGTGAAGCGATCGTCGCCGGTCGCCACCGCGAGCCCCGAATGCCCGTGATAACCCTTGATGATCGATACGATCTTGCGCCGCTTGGTGGCATAGCGGGCACTCTTGATGGCGATGTCCACCGCCTCCGCGCCGCCCGGCGCGAAGACCGCATATTTCATTCCCGGCGAGACATCGACGAGGGATTCGGCCAGCGCCGTGCGCGCCACGGAGGGGAACCAGTGATTGCCGATGTCGAAATAATCGAGCGCGCTCTTCAGGGTCTCGACCAGTTCCGGGTTGCGGTGACCGAGATTGTAGGTGCCGCCATTGAGGTGCAGGTCGATCAGGCGGCGGCCCGACATGTCGTAGAGGAAATAACCTTCCCGCTTGCCGATCACCAGATCGATCCCGGCTTTCTGCCAGAACCTGGTCTTGTCGGGATTCCAGAAACGGATTGCCTTGTCGAAAAAATCCTGCTTCGACTCGAACTTGAAGGGGCCGAAGTCGTACATGCCTGTTTTTTCCCCAGAGATTGATCGGCGCGCACCCAAGCCGGCGAGGCTCGTCCGCCGGATGATGCAGGATTACGGGCCAGGGAGAAAGGGGTCTGAAAGATGATCCTGAAGGACAGGACCGCAATCGTCACCGGGGCAGGATCGGGCATCGGCAGGGCGGCAGCTCTGATTATCGCGCGCGAGGGTGCGGTGGTCGGCGTGGCGGACCGCAGCGCTGACGGCGCGAACGCGACCGTCGACCAGATTGTTGCCGCAGGTGGCCAGGCGAAAGCGCTTGTGTTCGACCTGACCGACGATCAGGCGCTTGAAGCCTGTTTCCGCAATTTCATCGACACACAAGGCAGGATCGACATCCTGCACAATCATGCCGGCGTACAGGTAGAGGGTGACGTGCTCGGTGTGAGCGTCAAAGGCTTCGACACGTCCTGGACGCTCAACGTGCGTGCTCACTTCCTCGGTGCCCGCATCGTGATGCCGTTCATGAAAAAGGCGGGTCGCGGGGTCATCCTCAACACGTCATCGAGCTCCGGCGTGCTCTACGACCGCGAGATGATCGCCTATACGACGACCAAGCACGCGGTGATCGCGATGACGAAGCAGATGGCGGGCGACTACGGCCGCTTTGGCATTCGCGTCAACGCGCTTTGCCCCGGTTGGGTCGACACGCCGTTCAATGGCCCTTTCATCGCCCAGATGGGAGGGCGGGAAGCCATCGAAGCCTACATCCGCGAAAAAGTGCCGCTTGGTCGTTGGGCAAGCGTCGAAGAAATCGCGGAGGCGGTGCTGTTTCTTGTGTCCGACCGGTCTTCGTACATGACGGGCCAGATTCTGGTTGTCGATGGAGGAGAGACGGTGATCTAGGCGTGGGCTTCGGGAGGTTATTCGGACCGGACCGAGGAGACTGGAGTTACCAGGCTTCAGCACGCGTCGGAGGGTCCGAATGGACATCCAAGAGAATGCCCCGTCCCGCTACGTCTCACAGGTGACATCAACCTACCGAGAAATTAACCAACGGGCCCAAAATCATTCGATCTAAAACTCATCAATTTATCTGGCAGCGCTCGCTTGATTCCCGAGGCATAAGCGCAAGGCATTGATATGTAATAGTTGGTGGGCCCGGAGGACGTATTGAGTACATTGATTATTTATTTTTCGTGGGTCGAAATCAGAAATCTTCCCGCATCGTTCCGTATGGTTCTGTGACGCAGTCGACTTTAGCTAACCCCAATGCCTCCTTTGCAAACATACGCGGCCCTTCGGAGCCATGTTCCAAAATGACCGCAATGGGGCCGGAAGTGCCCGACCGGTTTCGGGATGATGCTGCCGACAAGCCGCCGTTTGTTTTGATGCATGTCTCCCACAATCGCTGCACATTTCTGGGAGACATGCACAGTAGCCGCCCTGCCCGACCATTCTTGAGGCCAGGCGTGCAAATTCCCAATTGCAACTTTCCGCAACCGGCCAAATCGCGTTTTGGACGCGAAATGCGCAAAGTCAGGCGGTTGCAAATGACGCCTCGGCTGAAGGCCGCACCATCCCCGGCGAAGACATCGGCTCTCTCCACCTTAGGAGGCTGATACGGAACTTCGAAGTCGTTGCGGCGTTGCAGAGGTCGGAGAAGTGTTCTTTTCCATCGAGCGTTGCTACCATAGCCAGCTCATTGTGAAGCCGCTCACATCTGGCGTTCAAGAATTAACTATTGTAGGTTGTGGTAGGGTTGGGGAAATTGCTGATCTCCATGCAGACATTGTCGCAATTCATAGGCCCACGTCCGGTTGGGGAGACGTGGTCGAAGGCTGAGTGGGTCAACACCCATTTTCTCGGTGTTACCCCAAGAGCCTACAAACCCGATTCGATCATATGTCGCCAGGATGACGACGACGATACGATATTCATCGTAAAGTCAGGCTGGACCCTGCTCTACCGCGGGCTGCCGGACGGAGAACGGCAGATCATTGACACTCCCCTTTGGGGAGACATTGTCGGCTTCCGCTCCGTAGACGGACCACGGTTCGCTTCGCTAGCATCCATAACCGATGCGACTGTTTACCCGATACCAAGGAAGGCCTTGGTCGAGGGAATCTTGTCCGAGGCTACTTTCGGCAGCAAGATTGCCCACTCCCTGGCACGGATGAATGCCATTCTAGCCGAGCACCTAGTGAATGTCGGGCGGCGCAATGCAATGAGCCGGACCGCCCATTTCCTGCTCGAATTGGAGGAAAGGCTCTCCAACGTTGGCCTGTCCGCTCACGGGAAGTATGACTGCCCTCTCACTCAGAATGAACTGGCGGACATCCTCGGAATGACCCCCGTTCACGTGAACCGGACATTGAGGGAACTCCGCAGTGCCGGTCTTGTCTCGTTCAAGGCTGGCCATGTCGAGATTCTCAACCGCAAGAACCTCGTAAAATCGGCCGGGTTTGAGAAAGAGTACCTCAGCTAGATTTCTCCTGGCGAATCCAGCCTGCTCCCGCGATCGGTTTTCAATCAGCAGGCATAGCGGCGTGCCTGGGAACCTGTGGCGCGGCGTCTTCAAGGCCTGGTCGGCACCGCCTATTTGCAAATTTACCAAAAATTAACCTAGGTTAGCGACCGCTAATAATACCACCCTAGAGTACGTTAGCCGTTCTTCGCTGGGGTAGGCGGGAACAGCTGTGTGGTCAGGATGAAGCGATCCAGCCTAAAAATTCCAAATTCTGGAACAAGGGATGGTCGGCCGCCGGGGGCGGCTCGTGGGCAATAGGGTGGGTAATATGAGTTCCTCAGCTGGACTGGTTAATTACACCTCTTTGAATCAGCCAAGGGTTTCGAGTAACGGAACCGAAAATGCTCGTCATGAGCAGTGCCTTCTCATACTGGATGGAAGGGCCTTGGACCGAGAATGTCTTGCATCGGCCCTCGTAGACCACGAACTTGGCATGGCGGTCGCAGCCATGGGTTCGATCGAAGAATGGCGCATGAAGAAGGGCTCAGCCCCTCCCCTGGTCGCCATACTCTTCAACCTTGGCGGTCGGAAGGTCACCGATCATGTCACGGCCGACGAGATCAGGCGCATATCGTCTGAGTTCAAATCGATCCCTGTAGTTGTCCTGGCGGACAATGAGGACCTTGCACAGATATTGGCAGCACTCGAATGTGGCGCACGAGGCTACATTCCGACCTCAGTCGGTATCGATGTGTGTGTCGAAGCAATCAACCTTGCTGCAGCAGGAGGTATCTTTGTTCCGGCAAGCAGCGTTCTCTCCATGCGGCATCTGATCGAGTCAGAAAGCCGCGACACGCAGCCTTTGTCGAGAATGTTCACTCTAAGGCAAGCCGAGGTCGCCCAAGCGCTCTGCCGCGGGAAAGCCAACAAGGTCATCGCCTATGAGCTGAACCTGCGTGAAAGCACCGTGAAGGTGCATATCCGAAACATCATGAAGAAACTGAAGGCGACCAACCGCACGGAAGTCGCCTACAAGGTCAACGATCTCTTCGCGGAAGGAGCTCTGCGAAAGTGAAGGTCGAGGATCCTCATTGCAGTGACTAGAGCGGAATGAAATTGCCTCCGGTCACCAAGAGGGCGAGTTCAACCTGGTGTCGATGCTGGACCCACCGCGCCCGCCGGCGCGGCGCGTCCACACGATCCTGCTCAGTTCTGGTCAGCGCCTTTTTTGTGGGTGTGCACGAATTCGCAGACCGAGCGCGCGACCTTCAGGCCGCTCGTCAAATTCGGTCATAAACCCGCGCAAGGTGACGTCTTTCTTCGGGAGCGCCCGACCAGCCGGTCACGCCAAGCTCCCGATATAATCTTCGGCTGGTAGCCGCTGGCCTGGCGCAGCGCCGCCCCCGGTCTCGTCCATCCGCTTCAACCGCTCAGTCGCTGAACTAGAGAAGGTATGTCTGCCCACCCAGCTCAGGGCTTCCTCGATCGTATCGAAATTCTTGTGCTGCCCGCTTAGCAACCCGAAGCCTGTCTCGAGGAACCATTTGCCCTTTGTCGAGTAGGCTTCCTCGTCGATGCGAGTAAGGACTGCAACCAGTTGATCGAACTTCCAGACCAGGAGCCCCGACTCTCCGCCCACGACCGTTCCAATTCGGGCTTCGTTGAGCGAAAATCCAGGAGCAATTTGTGCGTTATCCACCTTGATGCATCCTCTCAACTTCAAAAAAGGATGTTGAAAATCTGTTAGCTTTAAATGGGCTGCTTCTGTCCCTCGCCCGACGACACAGGCAAATTTTTGTTAGCACACCGTCGGGCGAGTTCAAGCCTTTTCACCGATGATCCACCGCTCGTTTTTCGCGAGATGTAACTGCCAAAGAATTTGGCCTGCCTGAGCTGAAAGCCGTGGCAAAATAGTCGACTCCGCGCAACCCGGCGAGCCCAGCGAATGTCTCCCGGTCGAACCCAGTCCTTCGAGCGTTGAGTTAGCTGCAGGCACATTGTGATTTCGCACGAAGCTCGGCCTGCGACCACGAGCAGCCCGGCGGGACTATATCAAGAAGAGGCGGCGGTCACATCGGATGAGTGCTTGAGGAAGCGGTATCCCTTTTGTGCTCCAATCAGCTCTTGCTGATCGTGGGAGGGCTGAATGGCGATCTTTTCGTTCCCTGACAGGCCATTGCCGGACGAGGGAGTGAGCACGCCGTGATTCATCGCCCAAACTGCAGCCTGAGTACGGTTGCGGACCCGAATTTTTCGAAGGATTGCCTTGACGTGTACTTTCACCGTAGCTTCGGCGATGTCAATTTTGCGCGCGATGATTTTGTTAGACTCTCCTTCGATCAAGCAACGAAGGATACATTTTTCTCGATTCGACAAAACTGACAGCTCTCTATCCTCGTCCTCGATTTCAACAGCCACGCTTGCCAAATCACGCACCGCATCATACTTCATAATGGGCCAAATTTCTTGAATAAAAGTCGATGTTTCCGCAGGTAACACGGTCTGGCCAAGCATAACCAATTCGATGGCCTTGATGAAGGTTTCACGAGCAGCGGCTTTGGTCAAATACGCGTCAGCCCCCGCGCGAAAGGCTGAAACTATATCGTTCGATCGACACTGATCGGCTAGCGCCACGACATGGCTGGTCGGATACATTGCTTTAAAGTCTGCAATTTGCCCAAATCCGGCATCCCCCCCAGTGCCGTCTACATCCACGATGAGCAAGATGGACCGGTGCTGGGGTAGCGATTTCTGCAGAAGATCGTGAACACAAGCCGCAGAGGAGAGAATACGAAATTTTTCTGCATCCAGGATTCGAATAAGACCCTCTCGAAGTAATTCGTTCGCCCCGACAAGCACTGTTACAAACGATTGCCTTGTCATCACAACTTCCTCTAACCTGTGGCGCTCGACGTCCCTAAGACCCGGTGTAGTGCCCGGCACGCAACGCGCCAACCGCCCTAATTCCTTGGCCTAAATTACCTTACGCCACGATATCCCATGCCAAGATACCCTCTTTAGGCGCCCAAATACCCTCTTTAGGCGTAGGGCAGCATCGTCGAGGACTATCCGGATTCTCAAACCCAAAGCCTCGATCGGGTTTGCGGCTAGGAGGCGTATATGGTGATCTCCTCGTTCTCCAAAGCTTGGACGATGAAATCGGGAGGATGTCCCAGCCGTCCTGCAGATGTATGTTGGGCCGCAGGCGGTTCGAGACGCTTTGTCGGCCGACCAATCCCGGCTGTTCGCCGCGTTCGATCGCCTTGTCTCGTTTGCCGTCAAAGAGGTTCGTCTGCGGCGCAGCAATCTCATCATTGAACGAGCCCGCGCAGGCGGTGTTTATCCGGAAGGAGTGCCCACAAAGGATAGTTGTGCCGTTGGAGGTGAAGGGTCACGATAAGGCGCAGCCTTTGCTCGGCTCGACCAGTTCGAGACGGGATGGTCACCACTGAAAAAGTGAAGGTCACGTGCCATGGCAATAGAGACAAAATACAATTCCGAACCCGCCTCCGAACCCGTCGCTTCCTCGTCAAATTCGGCCCGGAGTGGCATGAAGGGCGTCCTGCTTGTCATGGGGCTCTCCAGCGTCGCCGCTCTGGGAGCGGGCGCGATCAGAAACTGGGAGGCCCTCAGGGATGCCTCCGGACCCGCGATGCAGAAGGTCGAGGACGTCTCCGGAGCCCTGACGCAGAGGGTCGAGGAGGTTTCCGGAACCCTGGCGCAGAGGGTCCAGCAGGTTTCCGGAACCACGGCGCAGCGGGTCGAGGAGGTCTCCGGAACCCTGGCGCAGCGGGTCGAGGAGGGTTTCGGAGCCCTGGCGCAGAAAGTCTCTTCTGCTATTGACAGCTGGCAAGATCAACCAGCTCAAACCATAGCCGAACCGTCCCGCGCGGTCATGCCTGGATCGGGTACGTTGGCCGCCGCTTTCACCGCACCGAGTGCCGCGCCTGTCATCCTTAGCGCTGAGGGTTCCAAAACTCCCGGAACGGGACCGGATTCGTCTCCTGCTGCGTCGATCGAAAGGAACGCAGCCCCTGCCGTCGCCACCAATTCCGAGCGCTCCGGAACACGCGGCATTGAACCAAACGCGCCAACCGGCAGCCCGTTCGGCGTCGGCGACCGCCTCAAGCTCGCGTTCTACGAGCGAGTCGACGTCGAGGAAGACAAGTGGGGAGGCACGTCCTCGGCCTCGGCCCTGGGCGGCATCCTGCAGCGTCCGGAACTGAGCGGCGAATATACTGTTCAGGAGGACGGCACGATTTCCTTGCCCTTGCTTGGCTCCGTTCCGGTCGCCAACCGGTCGGCGCAGCAAGTACAGGACGACCTGGTGGAAACCTTCAACCAACTTCTTGGCCGCAAGGGGCTGGTCAACATCCTGTCGCTGGAGCGCTCGCCTATTTACGTGCTGGGGCCGGTCAAGAATCCAGGCTCGTTCAAGTACGCGCCCGGCATGACGATCCTACATGCCGTCGCGCTGGCCGGCGGACTGAACCAGAGCTCGAGCGAGCCGTGGCAGCAGATCGAAGCCGTGCGTGAAACCCAGAAGCGGAGCGGGGCGATCGATGCCATGGTGAAACTGCTCGCGCGCGCGGCCGTCCTGGAAGCCGAGCGCGACGGGACGGCGCCCAAGATCCCGTCCCAGTTGCTGGAATTGGCCGGCCCGACCGAAGCCGCCAATCTCGTCAATGAGCAGAGCGACCGCCGTAATGCCCTCGCCATGGCCCGCAAGTATCGCGAACGCGCGAGCCTGGCGGCGCTGGAGGCAGCCAAGCAGGATGTCGTCGCGTATGGACACATGGAATCGCTGGACGAGCTCGTCAAGCTGCGCCAGGAGCGCGTCAACACCATGCAAACGCTTGTGAACCGCAAAGTTCTCAACGTGACCATGATGGACCAGGCCCAGGCCGAGCTGTCTGACGCGGAACAACGTCGGCAGGACGCCCTTAACCGGTTCTCGAGCGCCAAGCAGCGCGTCGCTTCGCTGGAGGCTGAGGTGATGCAAGCCCGCGCCGACCACACGAACGATCTTGAGGTCGAGCTTGAGACGACGGAGAATCAGATCGCGACCAATGTGCACGACTTGAACGCCAGCGAAGGCGTCCTGTACACGTTGCCGGTGACCCGCGCCCAGTTTGCGGCCCAGTTCACAGCGAACGCGAACAGGGTGACCTATCAAATCGTGCGGCAATCGCCAGCCGGGCCGGTCAGCATCGAGTCCGACGGGATGACCCTTTTGCGGCCAGGCGACCTCGTCAACATAAGCATGGACGAAAGCCAGCCAAGAGAGCCAGCCGGCTCGCCGGTTCCAACCTCGTTGCCGACCGGCGACAACCTGCCGGCCGCGAGCACTCTCAACGAAGCAGGGCCTGGGCGCGTGCTGGCTGATCAGATGATCAATCCGAATTGACGCCTAACAAACGGGTTTGCCGTCGGGGTGGCAATTCCCAACGGCAGCCCGAGCTATAGCGTTGGCAAAGTACTGACGGCATCGTGCTGAAGACTGAAGCTGCCTCTTTCGAGGAGCCTCATTTGCCTGTTATTTTGCCTTGATTCAACGCAATAGCGCAATGGAAGCTACTCGGTCGGAAAAGTATTTGAAAGAGGGGAGCATGTCAGGATCTCGCTACGTCTCTCAGTTATCAATCGCTACATCTCAGATTTCAATGCGAAGCGCTATCGTGTGGCTTCAGACGAGCATGCCATGCCTCAGGATACGGTGATCGACGTTAGTGTGGAGACCTTGCAGAACATCGAGAAACTTGAGACCGATTGGAAGGAGCTCGAAGCGCGAGCCACCCACTCATTCTATCTATCCTGGTTGTGGATCGGAACGTGGCTACGGCATCTCCCGGCGGGTGCGCAACCACACGTCTTAGTCGCTCGGACGTCAGGCAAGATTGTCGGCTTGGCGATTATTTGCCGTCGGAGGACGTGGAGTTTCGGGCCGCATGCGCGAGCGCGTTGGCTGCTCAATGAAACCGGAGACGTTCGTTTCGATCGACTGTTCATCGAGTACAACAATATTCTAGCGGAGCGATCCCTGGCCGATGCCGTTAGAGCGGCATGCCTCGAGGCCTTGGCACGTCACTTGCGCTACTCCGACCAGCTGGTGCTCTCTGGAATTGATCAGGACTTTGACTCAGCCGCTTGTCGCACCGCGGGGCGAGCTGGGTTCCTTGCCGAGGTCAAAGCGGTAGATACGGCACGATGGATCGATTTCACCAAAGTCCGCCAGAAAGGCGGAAATTACCGCGCCACGTTGGGCCGAAATACTCGTCAAGCGGTAAGCCGTGCCATGCGGTTATATGCGGAACGCGGCCCCATTGAGTTCCGGACGCAGGAAGCGACAGCTGACGCGCTCGTCGCGTTTGATTTGCTCGCCGAGCTCCATCAGGCGCGGTGGAGACATAAGGGATCCTTTGCCAACCCGAGCTTCCGTCGCTTTCACGAGGACCTTATTGCGCGGGGAGTTCCCACGGGGACCGTCCGCATCTCACGGACTTTGGTTGGGGAGCAGACAATTGGTGTTTTGTACAACTTCGTCCATGACGGGCGTGTTCTCAACTATCAAAGCGGCTTTGTGTTTGAGCGCGACGGCCGGCTCAAACCCGGGCTTATCAGCCATGTGCTGGCGATTGAGGATAGCATCGGACGCGGGGAGTGCGGCTACGATTTTCTGGCAGGCTCCGCCGGGCACAAGTCACACCTGGCCAATGCGGAGCAGCCTTTGCGGTGGATCGCGATAGGCAGAGACAGTCCAGAGCGCCGCATTGAGGCAAAGCTGCGCGGGGCCAAGGGGGTGCTGGGGACCATTGCTGCTCATGTGAGACAGGCCGCGGCTTGAGATGTCGACCAAAAAGGGAGCTGCCATTCTGATCGAGTCTTTGAGGCCGGCTCTTGGACCTTGAAGCGGCAGGTCGGCTGTTTGGCAAGGGAGGCAAGGAGAGGTTGAATTTGTCTAATCTATGTTTCAGCGTGGCGGAATTGGTAGACGCACCGCACTGTTGATGCGACGCCGCAAGGCTTGTAGGTTCGACTCCTACCGCTGGAGCCATAGATTCTAAAACGCAACGTAGCGACCATAACCGATCGATAGTCAGAAGAGGTAATCCGAATTGGATCTTAACTGACGATGGCATCGCAAGCGACGCGCGGAGACTGCTTTGATCTGACGCGATTCCGCATCCAAGTAACTTCGGCCAGCAGCCTACTCGTCAGAACAGGGAGATCACTGGGCGCGAGTTCATTGCCAAGATTGGTGTCAAGATAAATTTGGCCGTTTCGCCTCCGACAGCCCCTCGCAGCAGCAGCATTTCTAGGTGGCTTTATAGCCCCCCATCCATACATCAAAATACCCACCCGCCGCTCCTTGCTTTCGCCCTTACGTGATTGTTTCATCGGGAATCGCATGAACGGCGCTGCCGTTCTTATGCGCATGAGCGTTCCCAGCGATCGGGAGCCACGTATGACTTCTGTCTGCCCCGTGCTCGAGTTCATCCAATTTTCTGGCGCTCCCGTGGAGCCGGAACCGCCCCCTTCATACTCTTTGGATAAAGTCGGGCTGAGACCCGGGATCATAATGCCGATTTTCGAGAAAGATGGTTTAGAGGTCTTGGCATTCATGCTCGACACGGAGCAGAACGTCATCCGCGAGATAGGCGTTTGCCTCAACGAAGAGGAACGTCGGCGCGCCGATGGTTTGAGACTGGAGCGGGATCGCCGCCGCTTTGAAACTACCCGTGGGCTGCTGCGCCGGGTCCTCGCTTCCAAACTGGGAATCTCGCCGTCCGACCTCGAGATAGAATATGGAAGCCTAGGCAAACCCTACCTCTCGCGACGCATGCCTGCTCGCGATTTGCACTTCAGCGTCTCACGATCCGGAGATGTCGCGGTCGTCGCCCTCTCGACCCGGGAGGAGGTTGGGGTGGACATCGAGGCCGTTCTCCCTGTGCCCGAAGCGGACGAGATCGCAGCGCTCTGCTTTTCCGCCTCCGAGTACCAGTCTTACACCGCCCTTGGCCCGCAAGACCGGCCGGAAGGCTTCCTCCGGCGCTGGACCCGGCTGGAGGCTGTCTCAAAGGCCCTTGGGTGCGGTTTAGGACAGCCCCTTTCTTGGGAGGAAGAGGACTGGACTTTCCATAGCTTCGTACCGAAACCCGGGTACATCGGGACCGTGGCAGTCCGGAATTGAGTGGTAGTCCGGAATCGAAATGTCGGCGATGCCGTCATTCACTTACGATGCACCACAGATAAGCGAGGAGGGCAACCAACTCGAGAGGCCCTATGTTGGCGGACGTGATGCAGATCCCGGAGTTTCTCGCAGACCTCGCGGTCAAGGACATCAAGGTTTGGGTAGAGGGTGACCGGCTGCGCTGCAACGCCCCGGCTGGCGCACTGACTGCCGAGTCTTCCAACCAGTTGCGTGAGCGGAAGGGCGAAATCATCGCGTTTCTGAACATGGCCACGGCGGCAGCTCAGCAACAGCCAGCAATCATTCCCCTGCAGTCTCGCGGAACACGCACGCCCATTTATGCCGTGCCCGGGCATATCGGGGCGCCCTTCTCATTCTCGGACCTGTCGAAGCACCTGGGTGGCGATCAGCCGTTCTACGCACTCCAACCGTCCGGCTTCGATGGGCAGAGCGAACCGATGGAACGCGTCGAAGATATTGCCGAGTATTTCGCCCGCCAGATCGTCGCATATCAGCCCACCGGTCCCTACATCATCGCCGGTTACTGCTCCGGCGCTGCAACCGCTCTCGAGCTGGCGAAAATCCTGCGTCAACGCGGAGCGGAGGTCCCGTGCATGGCGCTCTTTGGCCCTCTGCACCCCATCATCTTTAAGGAATTGCCGCGTCAACTATATTTCTTTGCCAATCGCACCGCCGATTCATTCCTGCGAGAGATAGCAAAGCTGCCGACCTTCGGAGCTCGTCTCCGGTATTTCGGCAGGCGTCTCCAGAACCTTGGCGGGCACGTCGGCGCCCTCGTGACCCCCAAAGAGCCTGTCACGACCGATCCGGTGCTGGCGAGCAGAGCTCGACTCAAATCCACGGCGATCACGGCTTTGCGGCGGTACATCCCCACTCCGTATTCGGGTCGAGTATTCATATTCCTTCCGAACAAGGCTTGGATGCGATCGGGTGCGGCACCGCGCCAATGGCTTCGAGTGATGCCCCAAGCCGAATTTTATTTCGGGCCCGAGGACTGCAACGATAGCCGTATGCTGGAGGAGCCGGATGCGCCTGCCATCGCAGAACTCTATCGCCAGGCAACCCGAAGGGCTGGGCGATTGACGTGATTGATCTTTGATTTCTGCACTGGGGAGCGTATCTGATGAACGAGGTCCTGCCTATCGCGGTGAAGGGCGTAGCGCTCTCCCCGCTGAAAGATGCCGATCATAAGACGCTGGTTGTCGAGTACAACGCTACGGCAGCACCCTACCCGTCGGACAGGACGATCATCGATCTCTTCCGGGACCAGGCGAGGCGCAGTCCTAACGCCGAAGCGATCCGTTTCGGCGACGCAACGCTGACGTACCGGCAGCTCGACGAACGCTCCAACCAGATGGCCATGCATCTGAGCTCGACCGGCGCTGGGCCAGGTCGGATTGTCGTTGTGTTCATGGAGCATTCCATTGAGGTCGTCGTCGCGATCTTGGGCGTCCTGAAGTCGGGCGCGGCCTACGTGCCGGTGGATGCGGCGACGCCGAAGGGGCGTCTCGCAACGATCCTGAAGGACATTGCCAACGGGACCGACGGGCGGGCGCCGGTGGCGATCACACAGGCGCGCCTTCAATCCGTCATTTCCCCGAACCTTGCCGACATTTTCCTGCTCGACGCCGATTTCGGGCCGATTTTGAATCAGCCGGATTCGGCCCGGCCGTCCGCTGCCACTCCGGACAGCGCCGCCTATATCATTTTCACTTCCGGCTCGACCGGCACGCCCAAGGGCGTTGTGATCGAGCACCGGAACCTGGTGAACTACATCTGGTGGGCCGCTCGGGTGTACGGTTCCAGCGAAGGTGACGCATGGCCCCTTTTCTCATCCCTGGCCTTCGACCTGACCGTTACCACGCTCTATACGCCACTCGTCACCGGCGGCCGCATCGTGGTCTATCGCGGTGATCCCGGAGTCCAGAGCATGGTCGTGCTCAAGGTCATCGACGACAATGCCGTCAATATCATGAAGCTGACGCCGGCGCATCTCGCGATGATCCGCGACCGCAATCTCGAGACCACAAGGCTGCGCAAGTTCATCGTGGGCGGCGAGGACTTCAAAACCGAATTGGCTCGCGATATCACCAACGCCATCCCCCATCCCATCGAGATCTACAACGAGTACGGACCAACCGAAGCCACGGTGGGCTGCATGATTCACCGTTTCGACATCGACCGGGATCAATCCGCATCGGTGCCGATCGGCGTTCCGGCCGCCAATGCGGGCATCTACGTCCTCGACAAAGCACATCGACCGGCCGCCCCCGGCACCATCGGTGAGATGTTCATTGCCGGCGACGGTCTCGCGAGGGGCTATTTCAATCGCCTTGACCTGACAGACGAGCGTTTCCTTACGGTCACCGATCCTCGCGATGGGTTTTCGAAACTGCGGCTGTACAAGACCGGGGATCTCGCCCGCTGGAACTCGGAAGGGCGCCTGGACTTTCTCGGCCGCGCCGATCATCAGGTGAAGATCGGTGGCGCACGTGTCGAGCTGGGCGAGATCGAAGCCCGGCTTCTCAAGCATCCGCACGTTCAGGAATGCGCTGTCACCGCCATCGCCAACCCGGCGACGACACCAAGGACGGTCGAAACGGGCGATCTCAAACCGCCAGCGGCAGAAGACGGCATCGCGCGACTTGTGGCTTACTATGTCTCGTCGAAACCCCTGACCGTCGCGGAGCTGCGCGCGCACCTCGCCGAAGAACTCCTGGGATCCATGATTCCGACGCACTACGTCTGCCTCGAACGGATGCCGCTCACGTCCAACGGCAAGATCGACCGCTGGTCGCTTCCCGAGCCGACGGCGGAGAACTTCCAGCCTGCGCAAGAATTCGCCGCCCCGTTGACGGAGACCGAGAAGACGCTGGCCGCGCTGTGGTGCGATCTCCTCAAGGTCGAGGCAATCGGCCGTCGCGACAACTTCTTCGACTTGGGCGGGGAGTCGCTCCTGGTGATGCGGGCGGTGGCGCGCATGCGCAAGATCTTCGGCGTGGACGTGCAGCTTCGCAATCTCTTTGAGCGCCCGACGCTCGCCGAACTGGCGGAAGCGATCGACGGAATGCGTTGGGTGGCAAATTCCAAAGGCTCCCCACTCTCGGAGGGACCGAGAGAGGAGATCGAACTCTAGCTTGCCGGAATGCCCCGGCCTTCGGCACCGATCCAGGCGGTGCCTTTGCATTGGATGCATGCAGAGCGGACGAAGATGATGGACAAAGCTTGGGTATCGGCACGAGAACCCGGACTGCCTTGGGTGGCGGCGGAATATGAGCTCTTGCGCGACCAAGTGCGCCGGTTCGTCGATGAGGAAATCAAGCCCTGTGCGGATCCCTGGGAAGAGAACGGATTCATTCCTCGTCCGATCCTGCGCCGCATGGGCGAACTCGGCTTCTTCGGCATCCGCTACCCTGCCGAGTATGGTGGCGCCGAGATGGACGCGGTCGCATCAACGGTCTTCGCCGAGGAGCTCGGGCGCTCGACCTACGGCGGCGTCGCCGATGCAATGCTGGTCCATGCCGACATGGCTTCCTTATACGTCTTTCATGACGGCACCAAAGCCCAGCGGGCGCGCTGGATGCCGGGCATAATCAGCGGCGAGGTGATCACCGCGGTCGCCATCACGGAGCCTGATGCGGGCTCGGACGTGAAGGCCATCCGCACACGCGCGCTGCGAGA
This sequence comes from Mesorhizobium sp. M2A.F.Ca.ET.046.03.2.1, assembly GCF_003952425.1. NCBI lineage: Bacteria > Pseudomonadati > Pseudomonadota > Alphaproteobacteria > Hyphomicrobiales > Phyllobacteriaceae > Mesorhizobium > Mesorhizobium sp. M2A.F.Ca.ET.046.03.2.1. The sequence goes on from NZ_CP034449.1 coordinate 2,008,054, forward strand.
TGGCGACTCCTACGTGCTCGACGGCACGAAGCTCTACATCACGAATGGCGTCCACGCGGATCTCTACTGTGTCGCAGCCAAGACTGATCCCTCGGCAGGAAGCCACGGGATCACTATGTTCCTCGTCGAGAAGGGGACGCCAGGCTTCAGTGTCGCGCGCGAGTTGGACAAGCTCGGCTGGCGTTCCTCCGATACGGCGGAGCTCGTCTTTGATGGTTGCCGCATCCCTGCCGAGAACGTGCTCGGCACGGAGGGACAGGGCTTCTACTCCATCATGCGCAACTTCCAGAATGAGCGCCTTGTTCTCGCAGGTATGGCGATAGGGATGGCCGAGGCCGCGATCGACATGACCCTCTCCTGGGTGAAAACTCGCCGCGCATTCGGGGGCGTCCTATGGGACATGCAGGCGATCCGACAACGCCTTGCGATGCTCTCTGCGAAAGTGGCGGCAAGCCGTGAGTTTCTCTATGCCACCGCCTGGCGCATGGCGGCGGACGATGATTGCCTGCGCGAGATCTCGATGTTGAAGGCCATCTGCGGCGAACTTGTCAACGAAGTGTTGTATGCGTGCGTGCAGTTCCACGGCGCCATGGGCGTTATGCGAGAGAGTCCGATCGAGCGCATAGCGCGTGACGCCCGCGTCTTATCCATCGCCGGCGGCGCGACGGAGGTGATGCTGGAGGTAGTCGCCTCGATGGCGTGAGCCCAATGCGCGGCACTGAGGACATCGCTCTCTGGCGTTGATTATAGGAGGGCTGCGTTAAGGGCCCTTCGGACGGTGGGTAGGGTAGCTGATGGGGTCTTTCGGCTGTTTTTCCCCACCCGCTCTCAGGCGGCGCTGAAGGAAAGCATAAGCGGTCATTGTCATGGGCGCCCGTCGATGCAGGCCCCGGCAGGGGCGGACTGCGTCACGTCGGTGGTCGCCGATCCGGCGCCCACCGACGGCTTGCATCCGTTGCGCTGGCCGTCTCGCTGCTCGCAGCTTAGTTCCTGCTCCGTTCTGTCGAGCGGTACATACGCTCACTTTCGTGTCGTCACTCCTCAATGCTGTCGGTCCATGTTCAGGTGGTAGACCTGAACGTCGGTCACCTCCAGTTCGAGCGTTGCCGGGGTCGAACTGTCGTAGGCCGTGTGCCAGCCAGACGCGCTGCTGTTGGCGACACTCAGACTAATGAGCAGGGTCATGGCACCGGTCGGCACGTTCGTAGTGACGGTTCGCTTGAGCACACCATCGAAATAGAACTCGATTGACACCCCCGGTATGTACTCCATGCCCCAGACGTGATAGCCGACCGACAGGTCCACACCAGCATCGAAGAACCGCTGCTCGTTGGTGGCAGCCAACAAAGCGTTTGCCAGCACCGCGTTGGCCGACACGGAGCCGCTGAGGAACCCGCCCTCCTGCGTGTCGATCTCGGCCCCGCCCTCGAGATGCCAGAAGCCTGGCCATCCGCCAGTGCTGACGTCCGGTTGCTTCATGCGTATCTGAGCGTAGCCACCGGCAAACGTGAACTTGCCGTGCGTGCAGATAGCGCCCGACTTCCACGTGTACCCGGCGAACCGGTTGCTTCTCGTCGCAACGATCTTCAAGCCTGATGGGCCAGTGCTGATCTGGGCCGGGTCGAAGTACTCGGCGTCGAACCCGCCAGCGTTCATCGCGGAGTACGGCGACGGCACGCTCTGCTGCCAGATACCGTTCTGGTCCGCGATCGCCGGTATCCACTTCGTGGAGTCGAGCGAGTGCTCGGTGAAGGTGTCCTCGAATATCAGCTGACTGGTAGTGTACCCAGCTGGCGGCGGCAGCGACGACCCACCGCCCCCACCACCCGTGTCGCACGAGACGATCATAAGCGTTGTGAAAGAAATGTACTTCGATATACTTTTCATATTGCCCTACTCGTAACGAGGGCTTGACCAAGATGCAATTGCGATGGTCGCCGCCGCTCACCGATGGCACGGCCAATCTTAAAGCGAAACGACGAGGAGCAGATAGTCGATCGTGAACTATGACAGGTTAGCTCGACTATATTGCGCGGCAGGTGGGCCTCGACGCGATCATAGGGGCACGAGATTATAGAGGTATCAGTCGGTTTAGCGCTGCTGCCTTACCCTCTTTGTCCTCGCCGCGCATTATCCGACCGCCGCAACGCCTTCGCCTCATTCCATGTCGCACGGCAAACGTCGCGCTCCTCATCCCGTGTGAACTCGACATGACCTTGGGATGAATCGGCTCGTTCGGCGCCGTCGTGAGGTACTCCGCGGCCCGGGCAAGGCTTGACCTTCGTCGATCGGTCGCCGTTGAATTATCCAGCCCATTGGCCTTGGGGCGGCGTGTCGATGCTGATCTTCGGGTGGTACCTCTTTAGTTCTCGCGATCAGACCTTGATCGAGTGATAAAGTCTGCACAACTGAACGAAGATCGTTGCGGTGCCGTCGCCCGAGCGACTCCCCTCCGAGCGGGCCCCTCGACAAGCCACTGGCAATAAATCTGCTGGATGGTTCCTGAATGCTCGCAGTCTTGCTCAGAGATTCGGCTATCAAGCTGTATGTGCTGACCGCCAAGCTCGGCCTGCAGCGTCTTGCGATCTTCCACCGCGCCTATCTTGCGCTTTATCCCCTCTACAAAAGGTATTTTGAAGCAGGCCCGATCGATCAGCTCAGGGAATTCGTGCCAGGCGGATCGCTGGTCATCGATGTCGGCGCCAATGTCGGCTTCTTCACGCTCCGCTTCGCTGAATGGGTCGGCGACGGCGGAAAGGTGATCGCCATCGAGCCTGAGGACCAGAATTACAGCGGCCTGATTTCCGCGCTCGAGCACGCAGGTTTCCTTGGCCGCGTTGAGGCGCTGAGGGTGGTCGCCGCCGCCGAGCCCGGCACGACCTTTCTCGAAATCAACCCGCTTTACCCGTCCGACCACAAGCTTTCCCGGAACGGCACCGGCGTGCCGGTCACCGCCGTCACGCTTGACGGGCTGCTCGCGGACAAAGGAGCCCGGCGCCCGGCGCTCGTGAAAATCGATGTGCAGGGCGCCGAACTGCTGACGCTTCAGGGCATGATGGAGATCCTGAGGTTCGCCCGGCCGGCCCTGTTCGTCGAACTTTCCGACCAGGGATTGAACAAGTTCGGGGCGTCCGTTTTGGCAGTCCTGCGCCTCTTGTCGGATAACGGATACGAGGGATACTTGCTGTCCCGGACCGGGCGTCGAAAGGCAAGCCAAGCCGAGATTGAGGCCAGAACAACCGGAACCGAATCTGCCGATGTGCTGTTTCTTCCTGACAGGCCGGCGAACAGCGCTTCGCACAGCTCCTTGAACTGAACGCCGTTCGTTAGCCTTTTTCGGAAACCGGCTTCTTCGTCGTACTTCTGAGTGACGGAGGAATCGCGCATCAGCGTCCTAGAATTTCATCGCGACTTCCATAGCGGCCTTGGCAGTGCCTTGGTAGCTAGCGCTGGATGTTGGTTTCCCGGTCGCGCTTGCTCGCTCACATGCTCGCGCAGGATCGCCTCGAATTGCGCCCTCCGCTGGTCATTCAGCGTGTCATAGAAATCCTCAAGCACGGCCCGTCACCGATTTGACGCTATCCAGCATCACATCGAGCGGCTTGCGGACCGCAGCCCTTCGCGCCGGCGACGTCATCACACCACTTTGGGCAATTGAAGCTTCGACCACGTCGCTCAGGCTTGCGCGTTCGAGCATCACAAGCGGATCCGCACAAGGCGATCCGTCTTTCAAGTCAGGAGCGGCGACGGGGGCGATTCTTCGTTCACGACGCCGGCGGCAGAATCAGATTTTATTGCGAAGGTCAAAGTCAGGGCCGCGCACACGCCCTCGATGCTGGTGGCGAGCGTCCAGCCCAGGACCAGGCCTTCAAGTCCACCAAGCCTCGCTCCAGCTATCACCAAGCCCAGCTCCAGCAATCCGCCAAGCGCGAACCAGCGAGATGCCTTGCGCATCCTGTCGCCCAACCGCGCCAGCGTGCAGGCATGAAATTTAAGCGTTGTTCCCAGCAGGCTGAAGCCAAGGAAGCGCAGGCTCGAACCGGCGATCTCAGCATAGGCCGGATTGAAGACCGCAAGGATCTTCTGCGAATAGGTGAAGATGAAAACGGCGCAGACCAGCGAAAAGAGCAATGACGCCATAACCGATACAAGGATGTCGTGTCTGGATTGTTTCGGGCTCGCTCTCACCACGGGGAACAGGACCGTGGCCATGGCCGCGGGAATCAATGAGGCGATGGTGACCAGCATCCATAGGGATACGAAAGCGGCATTGATGGCCGGAGACAGGAGAACCAGGACAACGTAGGGCATGATGATGCCGGGAGCCTGCAAGGCCACGTCGAGCACGTAGTGGTCGAAGACCTTGCCCCGCAGCGTACGGAGCAGCTGGAAATCGGGAGGCCCAACGAGACGACGCGCACCGCCCCGGGTCAACAGGTCCACGCCGATGATGGACGCCAGAAGACCGGCCACCCAGCTCAGAATAAGCGCGGTATGGGAGGTGTAGCCGCCAACCGCGGCGGTGGCGATCAGCATCAGCTTCAACGTGCAGAACAGCACTTGCCGGATCATCCTGCCGGTGGCGCGCAGGGTGCCCAGGAACGCCTGGTCGGCCAAGATGGCGAGAACGGTCAGACCGCAGCCGAGGACGAATGCAACTCCCACGAACCAGCCGCCGATCAGCTCGGTAGAGCTGCCGAAATACGCATGCCCGAAGACGAACAACAAGGCCAGCCCGACCCCCAGCGCCACCCCGAAGCACAGTGCTGCGGCCACCAGGCCGCGCTCCCTGCCGGGATTCCGGACGATCTCACCCACCAGCATAGTCCCGAGTCCCGCCTCCCCCAGCGTGCCGATAAGTCCCATCACGGACAGCAAGGCAGAGGTGTTGCCGATCACCTCCGGCGGAAACAGCCGCGCCGCGAGCCACCAATAGACGAACCCGAGACCGGCCGCCGCAACCGTTCCGGTTGCCATGGCGCCGGAATTCATCACGAACGCGGCGCTCTTTCGAAGCTCTCGGCGCACGCGAGCAAATGCCGTCCAGGAGTGGTCTACCGACATCATTACTATCCCGAACTTTGCTGTGCCGGCACCACGGACCTTCCAGGGGCTGGGCGAAGGACGTCCCGATACACCTGCTCGATCCGGGTCACGACCGCTCCGGCCTTGAGGCGCTCGATCCTGGCGAGGCCTGTCGCCTCCAGCCGGGCGAGCAAGGCGCGGTCCTCGAGAAGTCTCTGCATTGCGCTGGCGAGGGCGTGCGCGTCGCCGCTCGGCACGAGAAGGCCTGTTTCGCCATGATCGACGATATCCGGCATGCCGCCGATGTCGGTTGCAACAACTGCCTTTCCGGACGCCATCGCTTCCATGATCACTGTCGCGCAGGCTTCTGGCCCCACCGACGGCAGCACGCCGAACAGTGAGCGCCGCCATGCATGCATGATGGCAGAATGCGGCCACATGCTGAAGACTTGAACGTTCGGCGGAAATTTGGTTGGCGTATCGGGGACCCGGCGCCCGATCAGGACCAGTTGTGGCGCCCGCTCCAGGCTGGCATAGGCTTGCAGGAGAACGTCAATGCCCTTGAGGCGCGTCAAGTCACCGACGAACAGGATGAATCCATCCCCGGGGAGCTCCCGCAGGCAGGCGTCTTCTGGGCCAAGCACTCCGACATCGTCGGGCACGAAGTTGGGGATAACGTCGTAAGGGGCGTGGCCTTGGGTGAGTCCGTTGTGACGGGCCACCGCGTGGCTCACCGCGATAAAGCGGTCCACCACGCGCCGAGCGGCGAAGCTCGACGCCCAATTGCCCAAGGTGGTCACAGCTGCCTTCACCGCCCCGTAATGCCCAGTGGCGCAAGGCAGGCACTTGGCCGCCGCGGGGCCACTGCAGAGCTGGGCGCCCAAGTGCATGAAGTTCTTCTTCGCGCAGACAAGGCCGTAATCATGGAACGTAACCACGAGGCGTGCCCCACTCAGACCTTTGAGCGGCAGGAAGGACGCGTAAATCCAGTTGTGGGCGTGAACGATGTCCGGCTCCTCCTGGGCTACCAGCCGCTTCAGGGCGAGCATCAGTTCGGGATCCGGGAAGGGCGGCGCATGGCGGCGCTCGGGATCGGCGTGAAGGCCCGACAGACGCTGGAGCGTGCCGCGCAGGCGATGCACGCGGACCGCGCCGTCCAGCTCGGTTTCGGGCGATCCGGGATGCCACAATGTCCCGACGCTGACATGATGGCCTCGCCGCGCCAGCGCCGCGCCCAGATTGCGGACGTGACGCTCCTCTCCCCCGATTACCGGAGGATAGAACTGCGATAGCAGCAGGATGCGCATGGTCGAGCCTTCATTTCAGAAGCGCGGCACCAGCGTCGAAACGCTGCGATACAGCCGGTTGTCTTGCGGTCGATAGAGCCTTGCTTCGGCCCTCTGGCGGATTGCTACGACGGGCACCGGGATTTCTTGCGCCCAGGTGGCGCCCGGCGCGACGGGGACCGATCGGAAAACGGCGAACGGTTGCCCATCAAGGGTGATTTCCACGTCGAACCGCTGAGTTTGGGTCTCGGCGCTCCTGATGCCGACCGTGATCCGGCCGTGCTCGCCACTGGCTGATGGCAACAACCAGAACTCGGTATATTTGAATTCCCGGTGGACCGCTTCGTCTCTGACGGCAAACGCATAGGCCCCGGTCGCCACAAGCACCGCTAGCATGAGCACGGCCCCCTGCCAAACCCGGACCCGCGCCAGAGCCGGCCAAGCTGGCAGATCGGGAGTGTCGCGGCGGACGGCGGCCACCAGCGCCGCGGCGGCCGTCACGGTCCAAAACCACAGCGCCCAGCCGAGCGGCGTGAGGGAGCCTGCGGCGTTCAGTGCAAAGCCCCCGGCGATGCCGACGGCGAGGCTTGCTCCGACCGCGTAGACGATGTGTTGCAACGCGGAGGTCGTGCTGACGCCAATGGCCCGCAACACCGTATGGCCTGGGACGAGGAACACCACGGGTGCGCCGAGGGCAACCCGGAGGAGCGCGCTGTCGCTGAAAGCAACGGCCGCCACCGCGGCCCCCGCCCACAGGCAGGCGGCCAGAAGGCCCCGCTTGCTAATGGTTCTCATGCAATTCCCTCACGTCGTAGATGACGATCCAGCCATTGTCATAGACGCGGGTGACGCCCTTGACGTCATTGAACTTGAGGAGCGCTGCACCCGAGATCGGCGTTCCCTGCCGCCGTTGCCACGGCTGAAAGTAAAAGCCGAGCACTGGTGGAGCCGTGCTCAGGCGCCGGTCAACCAGCAGGAAATCGATGTTGCTTCCCGCCAAGGCCCAGAACTCCCCTGGCCCCAATGTGTCGACCTCGAATATGCTCGCGGAATCGATGCCTTCTCTGATCTTGACCCTGACGTCCTGCCGGCCGTAGCTCGCAAGCAGAATGCTGTTGATGCGGTCGGAGATGAAGCGGTTGCCCGCGCCGAGCCATTGCTTGGCCCAGCGTGCCGTTTCGATCCCCATGGGCTCGATTGATTCCTGATCGGCCGCCACCCTATAGCGCCCATCGATCGGATTAATCGAGGCGCTCGCGACGCCGCCCAGGACGATGACCGCCAGAGCGAGGGTCGGCGCGATGCGGCGCCACCCGTGCGGCGCGCGGCCCTGCCAGAAGTGGACGATGCTCACTGCGACGACCAGCCCAACGCCGATGAACACGAACGTTCCCATGCGGTTGCCGATTTCCCATCCGGCGCTGGTCAGTCGGAAGGCCACGGAGACCGGGAGCCCGAAGGCCAGCAAGGTGAGGAGCAGGACGCGGCTGTCACGCCAGCGGCATTTGAGAATGTCCCGGATCGGAAGCCAACCCGGCGGCCGCGCACCACCGAGCGCTGCGATGGCAAGTGACCGAAAGAATCCTGTTGCCAGTCCGAGTGCCAGCAGCAGGAGCGCCAGCAAGGTGGTCAGTTGCAGGTAGAGGGCCTTGGCCGGCGCTTGAAGATGCTCCGTCGCCGGGGTGGCGGTGCCAAGGATCATGCCAATCAATGAGTGGAAGCCGGCCCCGATCACCGGGCCGAGATAGCCTGCGAGTGGGATGCCACGGAACTGCATCCACAGGAACGGCAGGGCTATGGCCAAGATCGCCGTGAAACCCACGCCGATCCTGGTCTCAATCCGCATGGGATCGTGACGGCGCAAAGCTTCGAGACCCGCCAACGCTCCGAAATAGATGGCGGCGAAGGCGGCCGAGACGTGATGTGTGACCGCGAGGCTTGCCAACAGCAAGGCTATCAGCCCGAGCGACTTCAGCCTCGGTCGCCCGACAAGATCCTTGGACGCCGCTTCGACCGCGAAAGCCAGCACACACAGCACGATGCCGAGGCTCTGGTAGGAGAAACTTGAGTCGAACAGGAAGAAGGTTGAGCAGCCCATGTAGGCCAGACAGGCGATAGCTGCGATACGCGGCGATCCGACGATGCTTTCGAGGAACAGAAACAGGGCACCGATGAACGTGCCCTTGAGGATGGCCAATAAGAGCGTTCCCGCCACTAACAAGGGCAGTCCCGTCAGATCGACGATCGCCGTCGTCAAGATTTCCAGGGCGGGATACGTTGGCCCGATCGGGAAAAGCGGGTTGGGCAGGAACAGCCGGCGGGCCGTGATGAGATCGTCGGCTGCGATCCAGTGCAAGAACTCGTCGTAACCGCTGAAGCTCGTCGGGGAATAGACCTTCTTGCAATAGAACAGAGCTTCGACAAGCAGGAACAGGAGGAACAGGCGCTCACCTCGGGCTGTCGTTGGCCAGGCGATGCGGAGGCTGGTCGGAACGATCAGTAGGACCATACCGGACCAGAAGAGCGCGGGCGGCACGTCATAGCCCCGGCGCCCGGTTGCGTGCCCGGCCACGACCAGGAGCAGAGCCGTTGCGACGGTCAGGCACAGTATCGCGATCCAACCGTATTTGGCCCGTTGCGGCGGGGCATCGGCGCTGCCGCCGTGAAGATCCGGACCGATAACGGCCGATAAGAGCCGTATCCCGGCCTGGAGTGGTTTGATCCTGGTTCTCGCGGTGAAATGAGCCTGCGTCATCAGCATCATACCCTCGTCGCGGGAGGCCAGGATGTCACGCCGCCGGAGGCTGAGCGGACCGCGGATCGGCTGCCCAGGACGTTACAATAGACGTCACTCAGTGCTTGCGCGCAGGCATCCCAGTCGGGCAGCGCCAAATCCGGGACCTCCCGATGGGCCTCCAGTTCCTCGGCCATGGCGGCGGCCAGCTCTCCCGCATCGGCGTTGCACGAAATCGCCCGACACAGACCATTGGCAGCCAGCTCCCGCAGACCGGACGTGTCGCTGACGAGGACCGGACGGCGCAGCGACAGGGCTTCCATCACGGCGACCGGATGGGCTTCGTATTCGCTGAACAGCACGAACAGCGCGGCACTCGCCAATAGATCTGCCATTTTCTGCCGCTCTGAGGCGCGGATACCAGCAATTGTGACCCGCCTCTCAAGGCCGAGCGTCGCGGCTAGGCGCCGCAATTCTCCCTCGTACGGGCCAGTACCGACGATGTGCAGTCGCACGTCCGGTACCCGGCGGATCAGGGCGGGCAAGGCCGCGATCGCCCGGTGATGGCCCTTGTAGCGCTCCAGCCTACCGCCCGAGACGATCAGGTGAGGATCGACCTTGACGCCGGGGCTCGGAGCCGGCATCGAGGCGCCATTCGGGATAACGGCAAACCGCTCCCGCGGCACGCCCATCCTCCTGCTGAAGAAATCGGCTTCGAATTCGGAGACGCCGATCAGCCGCTCGGCCCGGGCTACCATCGGCTGGAGCAGCATATGCTGGGTGCTGCGAATGGCGTTGCGAAGCCGGGAGGAATGCCCGCCGCTGTGGAAGGTCAGGACGAACGGCAGTTGCCCGCGCACAGCTGCGAGCAGTCCGATCGGCACCACGAAAGTGCTGTAACCCTGGAAGTGGATCAGATCCCAAGCCCCGCGCCGGATCGCGGTATAAATGCCGGGTGCCACATAGAGGTCCAGTTCCCTTGGCCAGGCTGGGACACGCCGCACACGCATGCCGCCCACCTCCTCCTCAACCGGCAACTCCCCTGAGGGATCGGTAGTGAGCACGTCGACCGCATGGCCACGCGCCACCAAGCGGGGTCCGACTTCCTGGATGTGAGTTTCAATGCCGCCCATGAAGGGGTAACAGCGAGCGGCAACCATCAGGATTCGCATCAGGCCTACCCGCCGTCATCAAAGGCTGTCGCGCCCCGCCCGTGTTGTTGGTACACCCACTCACGCAAGATGGTCTTGAGGACGCGCCAACCGTCCGGGATGGCACGCAGATGGCTCACACCACTGATGCGCGAAGCTTCGAAACTCGGCACCTCGACGATATTGAGGTGGTTCTTCAAGGCCCGCACGTTGATGAGGGTCTCGATCTCGAACCCATCGCAGTCGCAATTGAGCGTGCTGACATGCCTGGTCCAGAAGGCAATGTATCCGTAACATAGGTCGGAGAACCAACCGCCATAGAGGAGTCGCACGAATAGGGTCAGCCCTCTGTTGCCGACCATCCGGAAAAGCGACATGTCGTCGGTGCCGGCGCCCTGGATAAAGCGTGAACCTTTGACGAGATCCGCGCCGGCCATCAGCGCGCTGACAAAGACGATCGCCTCCTCAGGGACCATGGAGCCATCAGCGTCCAGCATGACGATGATGTCGCCTGTGGCGGCCCGGAATCCCGCTTGCAGTGCGGCACCCTTGCCCCGGCGGGGCTCCAAGACAACCTTTACGTCCCCGCGTAGGCGGCGCGCGACCGCGACCGTGTCGTCGGTCGAACGGCCATCCACGATGATGATCTCGTGCGCCCAGTTGGGGATGCGCGGCAGAAGCCAAGGGAGGTTCTCGGCTTCGTTGAGCGTCGGCACGATGAAGCTGACTCGGGGTAGGGCCAACGATTGCCGCAGCCCGAACTTGATTGGGTCAGGCGGCGACACGGCACTGACAGGGGCGAGAACACTAGCACTGGAGAGACCGGCATTCATGGTAGCGCTGCACGATCGAGCGATGGGACCCAAGGGGCGGGTTGGAAACGCACCAAGACTGCCGATAGGCGTCCGGCGCGATGATGAGAGGAATGATAGGTCCCGGAAAGAACCTGCCCCAGAATGGCGGCCATATCCCCGGGTTCAGCTATGTTGATCATATGGAGACTCCCGGACGTGACGAAAGATGAGATGAAACAAGACTGAGAGATTGAAATGATTGAACCTTCCTTGGCCTGAGTTAAGCAAGGATTGCTGATGCGACGCCGCAATGGAAGCTTCAATAGATGGTTAGAAGGCACCAAAGGTGATTAGCTCTTTGTGGTTATCCCTTCAGGTTAGTTCGCGCCAACCGCCATGACAGATGGCACGGCAGTGGCACGATCACCTTCAGCGGCTGCGGCAGCAGCGCTGCCGCCGGTAGACCTGAGGAGCCGCCAGCAGCGCGATGCGTTCACGCCCGCGAGGACAATCATCGAGCTGCGGCTGGGATCCAAATCCCCGGACGACAGGCTCTCGGAGCAAGCAGGGTAGAAGGCAGCGAAGATCGCCGGCGCGATGAACCTCGCGCGAAACGTCGACATTGCCACTGGCCAGAAGCCGCGGGGCCCCGCATGTGGGCTCGCTTCTTCATCCGGCCGTAATTTCCCGAGCTACCCCTTAATCTTGCGCGCCAGAAGGGTCGAGGGCCCGACCGCCTGGCCACGCTAACTGTTCTGGACGAGAAAGGGGCCGCCCATGCGACGCTGAGGGCGGCACATCGGGCGCAAACAGCCGATACGAAGTTGTGACCTGGCGCAAGCCACGGACATGACCGAATAGGTCGATCACCTCCAGGCCAGACCGGCGGTTATAGGTGTGACACCCGAACGCTCCGGACGAAATGCCACCAATCGGGGTCTGGGCAAACTCCGACTCGCCGAGCGCATCGATCCGGCAGAACGTCACCGCGCCGCCGTAGCTGCGAGCGCAGTTCTGGACTGGGCGTAGCATGCGTCCGCCGTGTCGGATAACGGCGCCTGCGGGGCGGCTGAGCGCAGCATCGAGCAGAATGGGGTTTGCGGCATGGGGCGTCCAAGGTTTCGTCAGGCTCGCGGCATGGTAGAGGCTAAGAACATCCCAGGACGTGGACCTCCACAGCCTTGGGCTGACGAAAAACCAAAAGCCGCCCTCATGGCGCAGCGGCGTGGTGTCGTACCCCTCAATGCCTTCCAGGAGGCAGGCCTCCCGCTTCCACCGGTACGGGAATTCGACCGCCCTGTAGAGACTGACATTCCTTGCCGCACCCGATTCGGGGATCATCCAGACCTGCCCGTCCTGCTCGAACACGAACGGGTACGAGAGGTGGTGCGGCTCCTCCAGGACGATCTGAGGTGCGCCGGCGGCCCCGCTCCGGTCCGCTGTCACGACCGCAATGCACCCCCGGTTCTTTGAGTAGAGGTACTGTTCGACGAAGATGAAATCTTGCCCCTGATGCCGGAACGGGAACGGGTCGGCAAGGAAGCTGCCGGTGTCCCCGGTAAGCACGCTGAAAGCTGCTTGGCCTTTATCGAGCAGGCTCGCTACCTGGTCGAAGCGCCAGCCAATCCCCCATGACCTGCCGCCTCTCGACAATCTGTCCAAGAACTCGATTGCCTTCGATACCGCCGTTGCGGTCTCCCATGCAATGGCCGAAACCGCGCCAAGGGAAGGCGCCGCCGTCGGTGGACCGGGGACACCGGACGAAGCTGAACTGGTTTCCCCGCGCAAGGCTTTTAGGATCAGCGCCACAGCGCAGGAGAGAACGCTGTCGAGGCCCGCCGTGAATACTTTACGGTCCACACTGGCCGGACGTGCCATCCACGGCTGCGACGGGCGCGCCGTGTCGTGCAGTTCGACGAGAAGGTCCTGATCATTCGCCAAGGCCGTCATGACTCCAATCTCGCCCGGTAGCCCGTTGAAGAGCGGAGTGAGCACGCGCCGTCCCGACGGGAGCGGCTCCTCGCCGCTCAAGTTGATCACCACATCCACTTGGTCGGCCGGGGGTGGCGGCAGGGATCGCAGCTCCGCCTCTACGGAGTCGGTGACACCGTTGGCGCGGTAGCCATAGAGCAGTCGTTCGAGTTCGAGCAGCAGCCGGAAGATCAACGGCAGCGGGCGGCAACCGGCCGAGAATGCGCAAGAGACATCGTTGCCGGGCACTTCAGTAAGCGCTTCTGCCAGCCAGAGGTGCCATCGCAGTAGCCGGGACGGATCGAGATTGAGGCAGATGCGCATTGTTGTTCTCGCAACCGATTTCAAAAGGACGCCAGCTCACAACTCCACGATGACAAAGCAGCAGCGCGCCCCGCAGCGCGAGGATGGTTTCCGCCCAGTGCATTCCGGAGGCTCACCGAATATCTGATTTGGGAGATGGCTGACAGCACGGGTCCCCACTCGAGCGGCTGGAAGCGGCCAGGCACTACTATGCCCGATCGACGCTCGCCTGTGCGAGGTCAGAAGGGGTAGTCCTTCGGGGCGCTTGCGCTGTGCCTCCGGCAGGAGTCACGTGGAGGAATGAATGTCGACTGGCAACGGACAAGATATGGACTGCGTAACGCGTGGTGGTTTGCGCTCTTGCTCGCGTTCATATCCGTTCCGGCACTCGCGAGCACCCCGAACGATCCGTCGGCAACATCCTTCATCAAGACTTCCGGAACGAACTTCACGCTGAACGGCCGCCTGTTCTTCGTGACCGGCGTAAACAACCACTATCTGACCTACGGTTCGCACTATGAGGTCACTCGCGTTCTCGACGACGCGGTGGCGATGGGCGCCAATGTGGTCCGCGTCTTCCATAAACCTGTGATCGGGTCGCTCGACGGAAGCGTCCCCAACGATCTGGAATTGGCGGCTTGAAGGCGAAACCAGCAATCTCGCAGTCAACGGTACGTATCCGCTGTACTGGGATCCGAGTCAAAACAGGATGGCTATCAATGACGGCGCCTACGGCATGCAGAAGGTTGATTTCCTCGCTGCAGGACAGCGGACGCTATCCTGTCGACGAATACACCAGTTCGATATCCACCGTGACGGTGGTGCGCTCTGGAACATCCTCAAAGCCGCCACGGCTCGGGCGACGCAGACACGCGATGCCAGCTCGGCCTCAGAAGCCACTCACTAGCTGCCATGACTGAAGCTTGCATTGTGATCTGCGCCTCCACACTCGATCGCTGGGACGATTTGAACGCGGCCGTCAGGGCGGTGCGCCGCCAGGCCCGCCGCGCCCGCGAGCCCTGGTGATCTTCCGTGGTGAGAACCGCCCTCCGGGCAGGCCGAATCCGGTGCGCGGAAGCCTGGCGTTTAAAACCTGGACCATCGCACCCTTATCGAAGAGTTTGGACAGACACGGGCAGCTCAAGTCGGGAGAATTCCTAGATGCGTATTCTGAAGCTTGCGCAATCCTATCCGTCGACTGGCGTTGGCCAGGAGGGCCACGTCCGGAACCCAAGTATCGATCTCGCCCGCGGCGTTAATGACGTTGCCAAAACCGGTCAGCCGCGGTCGAAAACCGGGCAGTCCGAGGATGGCGTCAGCAGCGAACGCCGCCCCCCTACGATCTCAGTAATTATCTGTGCCTACACTGCGGACAGATGGGCACTGCTGCTGAGGTCGGTGGCCTCGGCTCAGGAGCAGACATTGCAGCCCTGCGAGATCATCGTATGCGTCGACCAGCCCCTATTCCGCCGTTGTGCCGCCCAATGGGCTGACTTCGCTGCATCCACCCCCCCAATACGAGTGATCCAGAACAAATGGGATGGGCATCTCGGGTCGGCCCGAAACACGGCAGCCGAGACGGCTGCCGGAGAGATCCTGGCGTTCCTGGATGACGATGCGGCGGCCGACAAGGACTGGCTCGAGGTTCTCACCGCCCCGTACCAGGACGAGCGCATCGGCGCCGTCGGCGGGCGTCCCATTCCGGTGTTCGAGGTTGGCCGCCCGGACTGGTTCCCTCTACAGTTCGACTGGGTGTTCGGATGTGCTTACGATGGCCTTCCGACCAGCCGAGGCCCTTTGGCTCACCTCATCGGAGCCAACATGTCGGTGCGGCGGACCCTCCTCGAGCAGGTAGGAGGATTCCATTCCGACCATCACGACGACATGGACATGTGCCACCGCGTGGCGCACATCAAGGGCAGCGAGGCGGTCATCTATGAACCGGCGGCGACCGTCCGCCACTTTGTGCCCGCCTCACGGCCGACCTGGAAGTACTTCTGGCGCCGCTGCTTCTTCGTCAACAAGGGGAAAGTCGAGGCCTTTGCCCAGATGGGCGAAGCCGCCACACTGGGTGCCGAGACCCGCTTCGTCTGGCACGCGCTGACCAGGGGCGTGCCGCGCGAGATTTTGCAGGCGGCCAAGGGCGACGCCCACGGGCTGGCGCGGTGCGCGGCAATAATCGTTGGCGTGGGCCTTGCCGCGGCAGGCCATGTCACCGGCCGGATCGCGCTGCTGCGCCGCCGGCGCCAGCTGCGCCAACAGGCAAACAAGCAGATCCTGGACGCAGCCGCGCAAGGCGTTAGGCGTGGGAAGTAGATGCCGTCTTCGCTAATCATCGGGTCGGGTCCGGCTGCAGCCGCCGCCGTGTTGGCGCTGTCCGAAAAACCGGACGAGAAGATAACCGTGTTCGACCCGGGCACCGTGCTGAACGCGGAGACCCAGGAGGTCATAGCCAGGCTGTCTAGGCTGCGTGTCGACGACTGGGATGAAGAGGATGTCCGCCGGATCAGCCAGCAGCCCAAGCCGGTCCAGTCCGACTCGCTGCCTGAAAAGAGAAGCTACGGATCCGATTTCCCGTTTGCCAACAAGGGCCAGCTCGACGGCGTCCATTCCGTGAGCAGAGTGAACCCGGCGGTCATATCGAGCGCCTACGGGGGGTTCAGCAATGTCTGGGGGGCCCAGATCATGCCCTTCAGCGCCGCCACGTTCAAGGGATGGCCGTTCGGCTTCTCGGATATGGAAGAGCACTATCGGACGATTCTGGGTCACATACCTTTCGCGGGAGAGTCCGACGATCTCGAGGAGTGGTTTCCCCTCATCGGATCCCCGGACGCGCTTCCGCCGCTGGCGCCGCGGACACAAATGGTCCTGGCCAACTACGACCGGCACCGCGAGCGAGTGCGCTCCACCGGAATAACGATAGGCCGCGCCCGGCTCGCCTTCGCTGCCCCTCAATGCCAGCCCTGCAGCCTGTGCATGACCGGGTGCCCACGGTCGCTGATCTTCTCGGCCTCGCACAGCTTCGATCGCTTCCGGCGCAACGGGAGGATCGACTACCGCAGCGGGTTGCTCGCGGTGCGAGTCGAACAGGAGGGCGACACGGCCGTCGTGCACGCACGGGAGCTGTCGAGCGGCCGGATCCAGCGATTCACGGCCGACCGGGTCTTCGTGGGCTGCGGAGCAATCGGGACCACAAGGCTGATGCTGGGCTCGCTCGGATCGAACCAGCCGGTGCATCTTTCGGAATCTGCTCAGTTCGTTCTTCCAATGATTTCCATGAAGCCAACTCCCGACCCACGTGCAAGGCGCGAGTTCACACTCAACCAGTTCACCATGGTCATCGCCCGGGACGACGAAGGCTTGGATGTTTCACAGATTCACTTCTATCCGTTCAATCAGGCATATTACGATGCGCTTCCCGGTTTCCTCAAACACCGCGCCGCCGCCTTCGCGACCGATCGGCTGCTCAGCCGGTTGACGGTAGGCCTGGGCTACTTGCCGTCCTGGGCGTCACCCAAGATCCGAGTGAGCGCCCAGCTGTCCGCAGCAGCTCCTGACGAGCTCCCCCAGATCACTCTCACTTCGGAGGGCTTCAGCGAGGCCAAGGTCAGGGGCAAATGCGTGCCTCCAATGCTGCCTGACGTGATAAGCCGGATCCGCAGGGCGGCACCTTACCTTGACTTGTGGCCAGTCACGCCGCGGATGCTGTGGTCGGGCGGAGCCAAAAGCTACCACTTTGGCGGCAGCTTTCCTCACGCCAATGAGCCGGATTCCGGGAGTGCGACGACAGACCGCCTTGGGCGGCTGGCGCGCTGGGACCGGATCCATCTCATCGACGGGTCGGTTTTCCCAAATGTTCCGGCTACCACCTTTACGCTGACGGTGATGGCCAATTCGCATCGCATCGCCCGCGAAGCGATGCAGCTGACGGCTTGAGCGTTCGATGCGGGTCGGTATCACCGGAGCGAACGGATATGTCGGGACCATCCTGCGCGCCGCCTTCGCCGAACAAGGGCATAAGGTCATCGCCTTCGCCCGTCCGAACCGGGTGGCCTCCGAATCTGCCGCCAGCGTCGCCGAGTGGCGCCCATATGAGATCAAGCGCCCGCCGTCAGGGGCCGCATTCAGCGACCTGGATGTGCTCATCCACGGTGCATGGGACCTGACCCTCGTCAGCGCCGGCGATGTGTGGGGCACCAATGTGTCAGGCTCGCAGCACCTCCTCCGCAATGTCGCCGCCGCAGGGGTTCGCCGGGTTATTTTTATCTCCTCGATGTCCGCCTATAAGGGAACCCAACAGTTGTACGGTCAGGCGAAACTGGCCTGCGAGCGCACGGCGGGCAGTCTGGGAGCTGTCTCCACCCGGCTCGGCCTAGTGTACGGCCCCGGTTGGGGCGGGATGGCAGGCGCGCTCCGCAAGCTCACCACGCTGCCGGTTACACCTCTCATCGGGGCGCAATCCCATCAGTTCATGGTGCATGAGGCGGACATGGCAGCCGCTATGGTGCGTATTGCCGAGTCGGACATGCCCCTGCCGGAACCGGTAGGGCTGGCCAACCCCGAACCGGTGCCGTTCCGACGGCTCATGAACGAGATCGCCGCATCGCAAGGCAGAACACTGCGTGCCGTCGCCGTGCCCTGGCAGCTTGTCAGTGGCGCCCTCAAGGCAGCTGAGGCGGTGCATGTCCCCCTGCCCTTCCGATCCGACTCCATCCTCGGGCTCGTGCGCCCGGCGCGAGAGGTTCCCGGCGTAGAGCGGCTCAAGCAGCTCGGTATCGAGTTTCGGAGCTTCTCGATGGATGGCGACCGCCCCTCATCCGGGACATTGCGTCGGTATGCTTAGTCGAGGGCCAGTTCGATCCGACAGAGACGCAAACGGCGAGATTGTGCGGCCGGCACGACCGCCAGAATCCGCAGCAGCGTCGCCCCACAGCGGGCGCGATGCGATTCAGTCCGGATCAGCAAAATGGGGCTACCCCCGAGGAATAATCGCGGATCGAAGAAAACCATGCAATGATTCACAGAGACGCAAGAGACGCATGACCTCAAAGACGGGCGCAGAGCTTAATGCCGAGCCCCGGTCGAACTCGCGGCTGTCCAGCGGTGAAGGCTCGCAAACGGAAGTCATTGCAGAATCCGGAAGACTTTGGCGCGAAAGCTTGCGCACAAGAGGCTAAGGGGCAATCCGATTGGTTGAACCGCGCGCCATCTTCATATCGGGAGTGGCCGGCTTTGTAGGAAGCAGGCTTGCACGGATCTTTATTGATCGTGGATATTCGGTCTTTGGCTTTGACAACCTGTCGCGAGGTTCTCGGGAAAACCTGAACGAGCTTCTTACGCATGAGAGGTTCATTTTTGAGAAAGTGGATCTCTCAGACGCGGCTGCGGTGAGAAGCCGCTTTATGAACTGTCACAGTCGCATTCCGATTTCCGAAGTCTGGCACATGGCTGCCAATTCGGACATTCCTGCAGGAATCACCGATGCCTCTGTCGATCTGCGCGATACCTTTCTAACGACGTTCAACGTGTTGGACTCAATGAGGGAGGCGGGAGTTCCGTTCCTTGCTTTTGCATCCAGCTCAGCCGTGTACGGCGATTTGGGGGAGGCTCCGATCAGAGAGGATGTCGGGCCGCTGCTGCCGATTTCCAACTACGGCGCCATGAAGCTAGCATCGGAAGCGCTAATCAGCGCGGCCGTCGAGAACTGGTTGGGGCGGGCCTTGATCTTTCGCTTTCCGAACGTGATCGGCATTCCGGCAACACATGGCGTCATTCTGGATTTCGTCAGAAAGCTAAAGATCACACCAAACAAGCTGAACGTTTTGGGATCGGGCCGGCAACGGAAGGCCTATCTTCACGTCAATGATCTGATCGATGCGATCGTCTACCTGCGTGCAAACGCATCCGAACGGCTTGGCTGCTACAATATCGGCCCCGAGGACAAAGGGGTAACCGTCAGCTTCATAGCGGAAACCACTGTCGAGGCTGTCGCACCGGGCGCGGGGATCGAATACGGATTTGAAGATCGCGGTTGGACGGGGGATGTTCCCCGGTTTTCCTATGACGTAGCAAAGCTCCGTGCACTCGGTTGGCGGCCCCAGCTTGGATCGGCCGACGCTGTCCGAAAAGCCGTCGTGGAAATCGTACGGCAGGAAGGACACCCGTGATGCAGGCCGTTGTACTTGCCGGTGGTCTGGGGACACGGCTCAGGGGCCGGATCGGTGATCTGCCCAAGTCGCTGGCCAACATTGGTGGCAAGCCACTTCTCGAGCATCAAATCCTCCTAGCCAAGCAACACGGGATCGAGAGGATCTTGATCCTGGTGAACCACGCAGCCGAGCAAATCGTGGATTTTTGCAATCAGCGCGGGAATTGGGGGATTGAAGTTCGTTGCGTAGATGACGGTGCGCCTCGCGGGACTGCCGGGGCGGTTCTGTCCGTTCTGCATCTGCTCGACGAGGACTTCCTCACGATCTACGGCGACACGATGCTCGACGTCGATCTCACCCGCTTCAAGTGCTTCCATGAAAGACACGAGGCAGCAGCCGCGACTATTTTCACCCATCCGAATGATCACCCGCATGATTCCGATCTGATCGAGACGTCGGAAGATGGCGTGGTTACCGCGTTCCATCCATATCCACACGATCCCGGTTGCTTTTATCCCAACAAAGTCAGCGCAGCTCTTTACTACATTCGAAGACAAGCCTTGTTCCCGTGGCGCGCCGCGGCAACTCCGCTCGATTTTGGCAAGGATCTCTTTCCTGAAATGCTTCGGGCCGGCGCGGAGATCAGAAGCTATAGCAGCCCTGAGTACATTAAGGACGCGGGAACCCCGGCGAGACTTGACAAGGTCTGCGCCGACCTTGCCTCCGGCCGCATAGCCCGAGCTTCACTCGCTTCTCCGCAGAAAGCAGTATTTTTGGACAGGGACGGGTGCATCAATATCGACGATGGGCATATCGATCGTCCCGAACGCTTCAAACTGATCGAGGGGGCCGCGGCCGCGATCGCCTGTTTCAACCAGGCCGAATACCGGACAATCATCGTCACAAACCAACCCGTTGTGGCGAGAGGAGATTGCTCTGTACGAGACTTGCGGATGATCCATAACAAGATGGAGACCGAGCTTGGCCGCCAGGGGGCTTTTGTCGATGCCATCTATTACTGCCCGCACCATCCAGATCGCGGCTTTGCCGGTGAGGTGGAAGCGCTAAAGGTCCACTGTGAATGCCGCAAGCCCGCCACCGGGTTGGTCGACGAGGCGGTCGAGGCGTTCAATATCGATCGCAGACAATCCTGGGTCATCGGCGATTCCTCTACCGACGTCGCGCTCGCAAAACGGTCCGGCATCAGATCGATCCTGGTCGAGACGGGCGCGGGCGGGCTGGACAGCAAGTATCATGTCATGCCCGACTATACCGTCCCGGATTTGTTCGAGGCTGCCAAGTTCATTCTCACCGTTCATCCGACCTTGGTGGACACGGCATCCGATCTGATCGCGCATGTTAAGCCGGGTGACGTGTGTTTCGTGGCAGGGCTCTCCCGAAGCGGAAAGAGCGTCCTTTCCAGCGCTATCGCCGAGGTACTTCGCGGCCGCGGCTTTGATGCGCAAGTCGTTGCCCTTGATCGCTGGATACGGTCCGCCGCCGATCGCGAAGCAACGGTGATGGGTCGCTACGACATGAACGAGATTAGGAAGGTTGTAAGCCGCCTGGTGGGCGTTCGTTCTCGCGAGACGCTCGATCTGCCCTATTACGAAAAGCTGAGCCGCGTATCGCATCCAAGATCGGAAAAGGTAAGCATTTCTCCGGAAACCGTCCTGGTCGTGGAAGGAGCCGTCGCTCTTTCGCTGTCCGATGTGGTTTTGCCGGGTCGTGCACACACATTCTTCGTTGATATCGATGAGGAGCTGAGGAGGCACCGAGTGACGCGGGAATACTCGCGTCGAGGCGTGGATCGGGAGGCTGCAGCGCGTATCTATAGTTCCCGCCAGGAGGACGAGACACCAATCGTTTTGGCATCGCGGTCGAGCGCCAACCAGTGCGTCCGATTGCGGGCGATCGAGCTGATTGAGGCCGTCGGATGATCATCAGTCAGACGCCGCTTCGAGTGAGCTTCGTGGGAGGTGGCAGCGATCTGCCTGCCTTCTATCGGGAGGAAGGCGGCGCCGTCCTAAGCGTTGCTATCGACAAGTACGTCTACGTGAATGTGAACCGCAAGTTCGATAACGGCACTCGAATCGCTTATTCAAGAACGGAAGAAGTCGACAGCGTCGAGGATATCCAGCATCCGATTGTCAAGGCGACGATGGGATACCTTGGGATATGCGGGGGCATTGAGATAACGACTATTGCCGATATTCCATCCAAGGGCACCGGACTTGGATCATCGAGCGCTTTTACGGTTGGCCTTCTGCACGCGCTGAACGCGTTTCGGGGGCAATATGTCTCGAAGGCAAAGCTCGGCGCCGATAGTTGTTGCATCGAGATCGAACTTTGTGGCGCGCCCATTGGAAGGCAGGATCAATACGCCGCCGCCTTCGGCGGATTGAATCTCATCGAGTTTCACCGCGATGACAGCGTTTCGGTGTCACCGCTCATATGCCCGCGTGATTTCATCGCTTCGATCGAGAAGCAAGTTCTCATGTTCTACACCGGCATTACGCGCAGTGCTTCGGACATTCTCGTGCGACAGTCGGAGTGCATCGCAAGAGCTCCGGACAAGCGCAAAGCGCTCAGGCGGATGGTCGGGCTCACCTATCAGCTTCGTGATGAGCTGCATCGATGCAACCTCGACGCCTTCGGCGAAATCCTCCACGAGAACTGGCTCTTAAAAAAGAGCCTCTCTGAGGAAATCACGAACGATGCAATCGATCACTGGTACCAGACCGCGATGCGGGCGGGTGCCACGGGCGGCAAGCTGCTGGGAGCAGGTGCAGGAGGTTTTCTCATGTTCTTCGCACCTCTCGATCGCCACGACGCAATCAAAGCGGCCCTTAGGGACCTGAAGCACTTCCCTGTCAAGTTCGACTTCGCCGGGAGCCGCATCGTTCACTATCAACCGACATCGGAGTCCATCCAATGAAGCATTTTGGCGGCAGTACTCAATCAACCGACATCGGAGCCCGCCCAATAAAAAATCTTGGCGGCAGTGCTCAAGCCTATTTCAAGAAACTCGAGATCGTCCTGGCTTCATTGGACCACGAAAGCATCGATAATGCAGTGGCCTTGGTCGCGCAGGCACAGGAGGATGGCAAGCAGATAATCACGCTTGGAAATGGTGGCAGTTCGCTCACGGCGCTGCATTTCATCACGGACTGGAACAAGAGCATCTATCTTTCCACGAAGCGCCCGTTTCGTGGCCGGACGCTGATCGACAATGTGGGCCTTACGTTTGCATACGCGAACGATGTTTCTTTCCAGGATGTGTTCGTCGAGCAGCTAAAGAACATCCTGAACGAGGGCGACTTGGTCATCGCGATTTCGGGAAGCGGAAATTCGGAAAACGTTCTGCGTGCCGTTCGATACGCCAATGATCATGCCGCAGTTACGCTAGGGCTTTGCGGATATGGCGGAGGAACGCTCAGGCAGATCGCCCAACATGTGGTTTGGGTCAATGTGAATGACATGCAAATTGCGGAGGACATACATTCCATGTTCGGGCATGTCGTCATGCAGCGTCTTTGTCTTGCGGGTACACAAAAGTGGAGCGATCGGCGAGAGCGGCGCAGCGCTGCTGGCGGCTTCAATGCAAATCCAGCTGGCGCCGAGACGAGCTGGCAATCCTGATCGAGAACAAGCGATGCAGCATTATCGGCTCTACGTTCTGGACGACCGCGGCCAGTTCAAGGGCGGCATCAACCTTACCTGCATAGACGACGTTGCGGCGAAAGAGCAGGCCAGGCTGTTAGCAGATGGCCACGAAGTGGAGCTTTGGCGACTCGTTGCGCGGTTCAAATCTGACAATCCGCGGAGCCGTCCCGCGGCGACGAAGCGCATGCGCGCCGTGGCGCCACGCTCCAGCCATTTCAACAAGGTACCCAAGCATTCGCACTCTCCCCTTGGATGCGGTTGCGCGTCTTGGCGCTGCTCAGATCTTGATAATATGATCCCGATTCAGGCACTTTGGCATTGCGATTGAACGGCTGCGCGGCGCTGTAGAGACCGCGCTCGATCACGATACCAGCCAGCGGATGACGCGGGCATTGCGGCTGCGTGGCTAGCGACGTGACGCAGTGACATTTATAGAGACTGGAACGTGGTCAACGCCTTAACGGCTGAGCTCGGCCAAGCACATCGGCGCGCAAATGGTGGTCGAACATCCGGCCGGGTGCGACAACAGGCTCGAAGGCTCGTCAGCGATGCGCCATCGCAAGACATCCCACCCATCCCTTTCGACTACCTCAAATGCGAACGACCCGCGCGAGCCAACGGGCACCCAAAGCGACCGCAACATTTAAACCGACAGATACGATCGTGGCAGGCCATCTGGGAGGGTGCCCCGGCGCGGTCCGTTGATCACTTTCCATATTAGAACGTGTTAATAAGTTACATTAGGAATGTGTTAACAATCACCCGCCGAGCCTCATTCTCGCCGCAAATCGTAGTATGGTCGCCTGTGTCATATACATCGTCTTCGAATAATTTACGCAGGTACAAGACGGTGTCTGAGCAAGTTTAAATGCGGAAATGCCTGTGTTTACTTAGGGGTGCGGGCGGAATGAGAACAAAAAAGACGCAATGAACTAAGGGACTACTGTGCTTATACTTAATAGCAAGCTCGGCGGCGCGCCCGCCGGGAGACATGCGGTCGACTTCAATTCGGCTGCGGCTCAAATCGTTGAAAGCCTTGTGCGCGTTGGCAGCGACACCGTACACGGGTTCAGGGGCGAGAACCTGACAAGCATTCCCGTCGACAAGACTCGTCTTCGATGGTGAAATCAACGTTGAGCCCGCTCGACATCAGTGTCTGGGGCGAAGACACCCAAATCTCCGCTACTTTGTAATCAGTCGCGTTGCCTATGCGAGTTTGAAATCAGTTCTCGTAGCCCAGCTACGAGTTTGAAATCAGTTCGCGTTGCCTAGCTGCGCGTGCGACGTCTCACGCACTTTGGCGATGCGCGGCAGTGAATTTTTTTCAACGCCCAAGAAGGATCACGGAATGACTCTTTCCGCACCAACAGGCTTTGCCTCGAGCGACCTCGTCTATGAGGAAAACTTCTCCGGCACGGCGCTCGACAGCGATTGGCATACCTATATCACCAGCAATGCCGCCAACGGCTGGGCCTGGAATAGCAATGGGTCGGGAGGAAGCACGCCGGGCGGCCCATATAATGCCGACTATGATATGCCGAGCCAGGTGTCGGTGAGCAACGGGACCTTGGATCTCACGGCGATCAAACAGCCCATCAGCGGCATAAATCAGGG
Source organism: Mesorhizobium sp. M2A.F.Ca.ET.046.03.2.1 (assembly GCF_003952425.1). Taxonomy (NCBI): domain Bacteria; kingdom Pseudomonadati; phylum Pseudomonadota; class Alphaproteobacteria; order Hyphomicrobiales; family Phyllobacteriaceae; genus Mesorhizobium; species Mesorhizobium sp. M2A.F.Ca.ET.046.03.2.1. The sequence continues at coordinate 2,032,747 of NZ_CP034449.1, forward strand.
TGGGGTGGCACAGACATTCCCGATCACGTCCGGCGCCGTCAGCAGCTACGGCAACTTCGAATTCAACGGCGGCTACCTTCAGATCAGCATGAAGGCGCCGAGCGGCGGAGGCGCATGGCCAGGCCTCTGGCTGATGCCCGGCGACGGCGCGGGCAGCAGCGGCGACAATTTCGAGCTCGATATACAGGAGGGTGGATTTACCGGTTCTGGGCCGGCGGACAACAATTTCTCCTGGCACCTCCACGGACCGTCAGGGTGGGTCGGCGACACCATCGACAGCGGCATCAACCTCACGGGCGGCTTCCACACCTACGGCATCAACTGGGTGCCTGGTGAATCGATCACCTGGTATCTGGACGGGCAACAAATGGCGCAAGTGACCAGCGCACAGGTCGCGATCCCGGATGAACCGATGCAATTGATGATGAACATGGGGGTCGCGAATTCGAACGCGAGCGGATGGCATACGGCTCTGGATGGTTCGACCCCATCGTCGATGCAAATGCAGATCGACGGGGTTCAGCTTTATCAGAAGGCGGGCAGCGGCGACACCGTCACGGGTGCCAACGTCGCTCCCTCGACGACGTCATCGATCCAGACCCCTACGACAGCACCAACCACCCCAACGACCTCGACGACTCCAACCACCCCAACGAGACCAACCACCCCGTCAGTGATCGCGCCGGTCCTCACCATCGCCGACCCAACGCTCGACGTGAACGGGCTGGGCGGTACGGTCGACCTCGGGGTCAAGGTGACAACGACCGACCCCAACGATCTCGTGACCGTGATGGTGACGGGCTTGCCTAAGTACGAGACGATCACCGACAAACTCGACGGCAAGACGTTCAGTGGCAAGAGTATCACCTTGACGGCCGCGCAGGTCGACAGCGGATTGACGCTGCAATCGAACTACAGGGGCGCGGCTCATCCGGTTGCGACACTCACGCTGACGGCAACGGCGAAGGATCCGGCCACAGGCGCCGTCTCGACAGCCTCGCCGCAGACCATCGCCGTAACGGATCCTCGGCCTGCCGCCACCACGACTTCGCCGCGGGTGATCGCCCAGACGGATCATGAGCATGCTCCCGCTAGGTCGCTAGCGTCCTTGTCAACCCGGCGCTTTGCTTGGCTGAACGAGCACAGGGACTTGGTCGCCGGCACCGCTAAGACCTTGGCGTCGCAAAACATTACTATGGCGGATCATCCGCTTGCGTCCGGCACGAGTAGAGCGTCCCTCGCAAGCCAGAGTTTTGCGCTGCTGAACCAGTACCTGGCCGGCAACTCTGGCCACGTCGATCACGGTCAGATCGTGGCGTCCTTGTCGAATGGAACCAACTGGAATCACGACTCGTACCTGACCAGACCGCAACATTGATCGCCTCCGCACCCAGGGGCTCCAGCGCCTGGGTGCGGCACCGTCAAGTTTGTGAATCTGAGAAGGAACATCGAACGCGGACGCGTATCCGCGAAGGGTTAAGCCAGAATGGCGATGCAGAACGAGAATGCCCACGCCGCAGACTTTGGACTTCGAGCCCTGGCTCTGTTCCTTCGCTTTCATGGCGTGAACGTTAAGCCCGACCAGATCCGCGATCGCTGTGGCGGCGGCGGTGCAATCGGCATCCGCGCGATGCTTCGTTGCGCCCGCGAGTTCGGGCTCAAGGTCGGTTCGCGCAAGACACAGTGGAAACAACTTGCGGATATCCGGTTGCCCGGCATCGCTTCACTGCATGATGGTGGATTTCTGCTTCTCGGAAAGGTCAGCGACAAAGGCGCGGTTGTGCTGCATCCACCCTCTTCAAATGCGAAGCTGATCACGCGAGCGGAATTCGAAGCAATGTGGGACGGCCGTTTGATCTTGGCTGGATCACAGAACGTCGCGCAGCGGGCGCTCCATGCCCTTATTGGCCGTGGGCGTGATCTGGTACGGCGCGCCAGCAGTACCTTGATGCGTGTTCGTTTCGCCGATCGACGCGATGAGGCCGCCCAGACGGCGGGCACTGCGTCTGAGTGCGGCGATGACCCAAGGCTCGTCGCCTTGGCGATATTGCTGCGTTGCCATGGCATCGCGGCCGAGCCGGACCAAATTCGGCATCGCATGGGCGCGGCGCGAGTGGGCGTTACCGAAGTGCTGCGCTGTGCAAAAGATTTCGGACTCAAGGCTCGGGCACAGAGGACGAGCTGGAATCGGCTTGCGGTTACTCCGCTGCCGGGAATCGCCGTGCTTCGGGACGGTGGATTCCTGATCCTCGGCAAAGTCGTCGACGACAAGCTCCTCGTTCAGCGCCCATCGTCGCCGCAACCCATTACAATGAGCCAGGCCGAACTTGAGTCCATCTGGGACGGCGATATCATCCTGATGACCCGGCGCGCTGCCCTTACGGACCTGTCCCGGCGGTTTGACATCGGCTGGTTTCTCGGCGCGGTCCACAAATACCGCCATCTTCTCGGCGAAGTGCTGATCGCGTCATTCTTCCTTCAGGTCTTTGCCCTCATCTCGCCCCTGTTCTTCCAGGTGGTCATCGACAAGGTGCTCGTGCATCGAAGCATGAGCACGCTCGACGTCCTGGTCGCGGGCCTTATCGCGCTGACCGTTTTCGAAACTGTTCTCGGCACGCTGCGCGTCTATCTGTTCGCGCACACGACGAACCGCATCGACGTCGAGCTCGGCGCCCGGCTGTTTCGTCACCTGATGGCGTTGCCGATCGCATATTTCCAGACACGCCGCGTCGGGGATTCAGTCGCACGCGTCCGCGAGCTCGAGAATATCCGGCAGTTCCTGACGAGCTCGGCGCTCACGCTTGTCATTGATCTCGTCTTCACCGTCGTTTTCCTTGCGGTGATGTTCTATTACACAACTCCGTTGACTCTGATCGTCCTGTCGTCGTTCCCATTCTACATCGGCATTTCTGCGGGAGCTGCGCCGCTGTTTCGCCGGCGCCTCGATGAGAAGTTCGATCGCGGCTCGGAGAATCAAGCTTTTCTGGTCGAGACCGTGACGGGCGTCGAGACGCTGAAGGCCATGGCGGTCGAGCCGCAGATGCAGCGCCGCTGGGAGGAGCAGCTCGCCGCCTATGTGACCGCAAGCTTCCGCGTGCTCAGCCTGAACAATACTGCGAGCCAGGCGGTGCAGATGATCAACAAGCTGGTCGTCGCCGCAACCCTTTACTTCGGCGCCAAGCTCGTGATCGGCGGCGACCTGACCGTCGGCGAGCTCGTCGCATTCAATATGCTGGCCGGGCGCGTGAGCATGCCGGTGCTGCGGCTCGCGCAGATCTGGCAGGATTTCCATCAGGCCCGCCTGTCGATCGATCGCCTTGGCGATATCCTCAACACCATTCCCGAGCCAAGCTTCAATCCTGGCCGCGCCGCATTGCCGGCAATCCGCGGGCAGGTGACATTCGAGCATGCGACTTTCCGCTACCGGGTCGACGGCCCCGAGGTGCTGCACGATGTCTCGTTCAGCGTCGAGCCCGGTCAGGTTATCGGCATCGTGGGCTCCTCGGGGTCAGGCAAGAGCACCGTCGCCAAGCTGATACAGCGGCTCTATGTGCCGGAGAGCGGACGCGTGCTGGTCGATGGCGTCGATCTGGCGATGGTCGACCTAACCTGGCTTCGACGCCAGATAGGTGTCGTCTTGCAAGAGAACGTGCTCTTCAACCGATCCATTCGCGAGAACATCGCGCTCGCTGATCCGGCTATGCCGATGGACCGCGTCATTGCAGCGGCATCGCTGGCCGGCGCTCACGACTTCATCCTCGAGCTGCCGGAGGGATATGACACCATCGTGGGCGAACGCGGCAGCAGTCTTTCCGGCGGGCAGCGCCAGCGTGTCGCAATCGCTCGGGCACTCATTGCCGATCCGCGCATCCTTATCCTCGATGAGGCGACCAGCGCCCTGGACTACGAAAGCGAGCGCGCCATTCAGCAGAACATGAAACGAATCTCTGCAGGCCGAACCGTCTTCGTCATCGCTCATCGGCTCTCGACCGTGCGCCACGCGAACCGGATCATCACGATAGAGCATGGCCGTATCGTCGAGGATGGTACCCATGATGACCTGATCCGCTCGAACGGGCGTTACGCAAACCTCCACTATCTGCAGGCTGGCATCCATGAAGTCCGCTAGCCGAAACATCGTCCCATTTCCGAGAGCCCAAGTTCGCCGCCACGAGCACGAAGTAGCGTTCCTGCCGGCAGCGCTCGAAATCACCGAAACGCCACCGTCGCCGATCGGTCGCGCGATCGCGGCGAGTATCGTCGCAGTCTTCTGCGTCACGCTGATTTGGGCGTCGTTAGGCAGCATCGATATCGTCGCAACGGCGACGGGCAAGATCGTGCCAGACGGGCGCACCAAGCTGATTCAGCCGTTCGAGACGGGCATTGTCCGCGCCATCAATATACGCGATGGACAGAACGTGAAGGCCGGTGACGTGCTGATCGAGCTCGACCCGACCATGACGGAAGCCGACCAGCAGCGCCAGAGAAGTGATCTCCTTTCGGCCGAACTCGACGTCGCCCGGCTGCGCGCCGCGCTCGCCGAGGATCCACTTGCGGCCTTCCGGCCGCCGCAGGGCGCGAGCGCAGTGGACATCGAGATGCATCGTCAGTTTCTGATCAGTCAGGTCGCCGAACAGAACGCCAAGCTCGCGGAGATCGAGCGCCAGCAGAATCAGAGAGAAGCGGAACGATCAACGACCTTGGCAAGCGTCGCGAAGCTCCAGGCTACAACACCGGTGCTGCAGGAGCGAGTCGATATTCGCAAAAAGCTCGTCGACAACGCGCTTGCTTCGAAGGTCGACTATCTCTCCGAGTATCAGGAGTTGGTCGGCCTTCAGCAGGATCTCAACCTGCAGCAGAGCCGGCTGCGCGAAGCCGATGCAGCCATCGCGGTGCTAAGGGAAACGAGAGAAAAGACCGTCGCGGAGTATCGGCGCGCGACCTATGACGCACTCGCGAAAGCCGACCAAAGGGTTGAGAGTGCCGAGCAGGAGGAGACCAAGGCAGAGCAGCGCACGAAGTTCCAACGATTGACCGCGCCGGTCGACGGCGTCGTACAACAACTCGCCGTTCACACGATAGGAGGCGTGGTCACGCCTGCTCAGCCGCTGGCCGTGGTGGTTCCGAGCGAGAGCCATCTCGAAATCGAGGCCATGCTCTCCAACCGAGATATCGGATTCGTCCACCCGGGACAGAAGACAGAAATCAAGGTCGACACATTCAACTTCACCCGCTACGGGCTTCTTCATGGAGAAGTGCTCAGCGTGTCACCGGACGCCATACCTCGCGAGAGGCAGAGCGGTTCGAACGACCGCGCATCGGGCGCAGAGCAGAGCGACAGTGAGCCGAGGGGTCAGGAACTGGAATATGCCGCGCGCGTTTCGCTTGACCGTGCGTACATGCAGGTGGACGACAAGCTCGTCAAGCTCAGTCCGGGCATGGCGGTGACGATCGAGATCAAGACTGGCGCGCGCAGTATCATTGGCTACTTTCTCTCGCCGCTGGCGAAATACAAACACGAAGCGCTGCGAGACCGTTAAGAAAGCGCACGAGACATCCTTGCGGCCGTCGCAGGGGTGCTTCAATAGGATGGGGGCAAACCGGGGCATTCGGACTACCCCAATTCATGAAGAGAGCTTAGGCTACACAGCGTGCTAGGATCGTTCCGTGCGCAATTGCGGATGGAAACGTGACGCTCAACCTAGTCGGTCAAGCCAAGTCGAACATATTCGCCTTCGAAACCAGCGCTCTCGTCAAAGCCACTGGCTTCCGGGAATGCGACACGTGTTGGTGGTTGGGGCATCCAGGCTCCGAGAAAGAGCCCGAGTTCAATTTGATGGTGGTACAGGCGCTCGGCATGGGGCTCGGCTTCGATGACGACGGCGACCGCGATTGCGACGTCGATGGAGGCCGCGAGATTTTCGCAGACAAGTTTGGCGTCATGCTGGCGCGGAACATCTCCGCGCTGGATCCGAAATCTACGTTCGTCATGGACGTGACGCCGACGGGGCTTTTCATGACGGACCCGGCTCTCGCGCAAAATAATTCCATGAGCGACTACTGGAGGACCGGGCACTCCTGCATCAAAAGGCGTGCTGCCGAGCTCCATGCCATGGCCCTGCGCCGCAATCCAGAAGTCGGCGCCTACAGCCAAACATTCTGAGAGGAACTGGACCATGCCGGGCCGGATCGTATGTTTTGTCATGAGCGGGGGCGTTGGTTCACGGCTATGGCCGCTCTCGCGCGAAGACAATCCCAAGCAATTCCACGACATTTCCGGCGACGGATCCATGCTTGCGAAGACCGTTCGGCCTCAAGGCCCGGTCCGAAGGTGAGACCCCAATCTACCTGATAGCGTCCGAGCGACATGCCGATCGCGTCATCTCCGACATCAGTCCACTCGGATAGGACGGCGGCAGACCGATTTTCGAGCCAGTTGGCCGCAACACCGCCGCGGCAGTCGCCATAGCAACCCTGCAGACGATCTTCGAGCATGGCTCCGACGCGCTTGTGCTCGTGGTCCCCTCCGATCATGAGATATCAACCGAGGCGCAATTCTGGGAAACCGTCGAGATGGGCCGGCCTGTGGCCGAGTCAGGACGCCTTGTCATATTCGGCATCAAGCCGACACATCCGGAAACCGGGTACGGCTACATCGAGGTTGCGGCAAATGCTGACGGCGTGGCCGCCGTTGCGCGCTTTGTCGAGAAGCCCGATGCCGAGACAGCTCGCCAATATGCGTCTTCGGGGAGGTTCTATTGGAACGCCGGCCTGTTCCTGTTTCGAGCGGACACGATGCGCAGGCATTTCTTGAGTTCCGGCCAGATATCTGGGACAGCGCCGAACGGGCCTATAAGACCGCACGGGACGACGTTTCAGGCATCTACCTACCACGGAGCTTCTACTCAGCTGTCCCGTCGAGTTCGATCGACTACGCCGTCATGGAGCGTGCCCACGACATCGCGATGGTTACGGCCTCCTTCCGCTGGAATGATCTTGGATCGTGGCAATCGCTGCTCGAAGCCAGCCCTGTCGACAGCGACGGCAACGTTGTGATGGGAGATGTCGTCGCGATGGACTGCAGCAGGTCCTACCTTCGAAGCCAGGGCAGGCTGCTGACCGTCGTCGGAATGAAGGATGTGGCGGTGGTGGCAACACCGGACGCGGTATTTGTTGCCCCCGTCAGCCACAGCCAGAACGTCAAGAAGGTTGTCGAGCAGTTGGAGAAGAGCGGACGACTCGAAACCAAGTTCACGGCGTCGGAAGACCGGGTCATCGTCAGTGGGTCATGGCGCAAGCGCGTCGAGCACTGGCTTTTCGACGAAACACTGCCGGTATGGTCCACTGCAGGGGTCGACGATGTGTATGGCGGATTTCATGAGTCGCTCGGTTTTGATGCGAGGCCGCTACGCAAGCCCAAACGCATGCGGACAATGGCACGTCAGATCTACGCTTTCGCGGTGGCCAAGGAACGCGGTTGGCCTGGGCCCGCCGACAAACTTCTCAACCACGGGATCGACTTCATCGCGAAATGCGGTCGTACCGACCGTGGCGGCTGGGTACGCACCCTAAAATGCGACGGCGGCGTGGCTGATCCGGCGGAGGATGCCTACGACCAAGCCTGTGTGCTGCTGGCGCTTGCCCATGCTCATCGATGCGGCCACCAGGATGCCCTACGGCTTGCACAAGAGACATTTCATTTCATCGACACGCATCTCGAGGATGCCAGCCTGAACGGCTTCCTCGAGAGCCCCGTCTGGAGCGGGGTGCGGCTCTCGAACCCTCACATGCACATGCTGGAATCCTTCCTTGCCTGGCATGGCGTCACGGGCGACCGCGCATACCTGCGTCGCGCGGCACGCGTCATCGATCTCTTTCGATGCCATTTCTTCGACCAGGAGAGCTGGACACTTGGAGAACGCTTCGACGTCGATTGGCTGCCGTTGCCGGGAGACGAGGGACAGTGGACCGAACCAGGCCACCATTTCGAATGGGCCTTCCTCCTCGTCGATTTCGCGCGGGCGAGCGGCCAGAAGGACTTAGTTGCGTTTGCGAGAAAGCTCTATTCGTCGGCGGTTGCCAGCGGTTTGAACCGGGCCACGGGTCTGGCCTATGCAGCCGTCTCGCGCCACGGACTGCCCCTCGACCGTCTTTCGCGAAGCTGGCCGCAGTGCGAGGCGATCAAGGCGGCAGTTGCGCTTGATGGTATTGGCGGGCCTGACTTGAAACCCGAGATCGAAGCGCGCGTTGCCCGGCTCTTCAGATGGCATATCGATCCCGCACCACTTGGCTTATGGATCGACAGGATTGATGAGCGCGGAAGGTCAGTAGCGACGGAGGTCCCCGCGAGCATCTTCTACCATCTGGTCACAGCTTTGATGCAGTACCTGGACAAGACCGGGGGACAGGTCGAGGCTTTCCCGCTGCCAGTTTCGGAAACCGGTAAGTCCTCTCTTAGGCAGGTCTACGCCTGACTTGACGGTCCCTCGTCAGGCGGAATGCAGTGCAAGCTCGCTGGGCTGCCGAAGGGCTTCACGCTGCTCGGACTGAAAAGGTCGTTTGGCGCCTATCTTCGTCGAAGTCGAGCCTTCGACCAGCGGCTCATGTATGTATTAGACAGATTGGCAGGCGTAGGCTTCTGCCTCCAGCGCTCAAGCTTTTCGTGCCTGGTCGCCCCTGCTGAGATCCTTCGGGCGCTCATTTTCCGGCGTCACCCCGACGCCATGCGTTGTAAACATTAGCAAATGCTGATACATGGGTGACGGAGCCGGCTGGCTCACAACGGCAGGCTCAAGGCCCGGCAGTCATACCCGCACACCCAAACGGCAAGATTGTCGGGCCGCTTACGGACAAGTCATCCAACGCTTGCGCTGCTCCGGCGTCATAGCGCGGTTTGTAAGCTGAAGATTCCGATCGTCACAGCCGGTCGGTCTGACATTCGCTGCAAAGGATGATCTTGAGCAAGTCCCATGAAGGCATGGCTGGTCTGGCCCGAACCGGCGCACTGGCTCGCCTGCGCGTTGGGTCAGACAGGAATGACGCTCCGATGCTGCAGCGAATTTCATCGCCGACCATTGGTACCCTCCTCTCCGCCCCTATCGAACTCGCCGGCGACTGGGGCCGCATGATCCCTCGTTCCGCCGATTAGATCCTTGAGCGCATGCGCCATGCATGTCTTGACGGTGTCCGCCTCGTCTCCGATCGTCAACCGACAAAGCTCCGCGTCGAGGAGCATACCGCCGGTCCGCCCTCCATATGGCTACATCCTGATGGGAACAGCATGGCATGGATCATCGTCGACATCGGCGAGCGGGACTGGTCGAAGCTTGCCTACCAGTTCGGCCATGAACTCAGCCATGTGACAGCCAACAACTGGCAGGCGGACGCCAAGCCGGCACCTCCTTGCCAGTGGCTCAAGGAGGCGATGGTGGAGGCCTTCTCGCCGCGTGGTCTGGGACTTTTTGCAAAAAGCTGGAAGACGGACCTGCCCTTTGCCGGCGACAACGCTTTCGGCGACGCCATTGCCGGATATCGCGAGGATATCATCATACGCTATAGCAGGCTCGCCGACAGCCAGGGGCTCGCCCGCGATTCTGCAGCATGGTTCTCCGACAACCGCAGCGCCGTTCGCCCAAGCCAGTCCCTGACCATTCTTGCCCAGTACCATCAGGCTCCGGACAGTGTCGAGGCGCTTGGCGCATTCAACTGCTGGCCAGAGCGCACAGCTGTTCCAGCCAGCCAATATCTCCAACGCTGGAAAGCGAGCTGTGCCGAGTTGCGCGCCTCGACGCAACGGCGGTCAGCTGACTGGCCGCGGCGGCGACATCATCATCGACGATCCCCTGAAGGCGGAGGATGCACATTCCGAAACGGCGCGCAACAAGTGCGCTGAATGGGTCCGAACGACTTTGATGTCGCGCTTCGACAACCCGGCCACCGGCGCCGTTATCCTTGTCATGCAGCGTCTCCATGTCGACGATCTGGCGGGTGTCCTTTTGGAGGCGGGCGGCTGGGATCACCTCAATCTCTCCGCAATTGCCGACGAGGACGCCCGAATTCCAATGAGCGCAAGTCGCTGGCAGGAGCGCAAGATCGGTGACCTGCTCCATCCCGCTCGGCTCGGAATGCCTGAGCTTGACAGGCTTAAGCGCGATCTCGGGTCGCTCACCTTTTCCGCCCAATACCAGCAGTCCCCTGCCCCGGCGGATGGCAACCTCGTCAAACGCGCTTGGTTTCGCTACTACGACCTGGCTCAGTTCGATCGTCGTTCAATGACGATCGTGCAGAGCTGGGATACCGCTCTGAAGGGCGACCCGAGTTGCGACTATTCGGTCGGCTCGACCTGGGCGAAAGACGATACCAAGTACTACCTCCTTGACCTCGTCCGTATTCGAGCGTCTTACCCCGACCTCGTCAAGGTCGTCCGCCAATCCATCGATGAGCACAACCCGGACATCGTCCTGATCGAAGATGCAGGCTCAGGTTCGAGCCTGATCGCGGATCTGGATAGCCAAGCCATCGCCACCACCCCGGTAAAAGCTCGGATCGACAAAGAGGCCCGTTTGATCCGCGCAGCAGCGATGATTGAAAATGGCAGCGTCTACCTGCCGAAAGACGCGCACTGGAAGGACAACTTTATCCTTGAGGTGCTTGCCTTTCCGAACGGCAGGCACGACGACCAGGTCGACTCCATGTCCCAGGCCTTGATCTGGATGAAAGACGACAAGCCGACGGGTGGGTTCTACATCGGGAAGTGCTAGCCGGCCCGTCGAGCGATCGATGTCTGCAAAGGGGCCGAAAGCGGATGGTCAGCTTATGGCGTCGCCCGTCGAATGCGGACAAAAGTGGCCCTTTTTGTAATGAAAAGCCCACCACCGGAGCACAGTGGTGGGCCTGACATGGCACTAGGAATGGAGAGCCGATCTGAGGGACGTTGGATCGGCCGCCCGACACCGAACTACGAGATGCGCCTCGTGTTCCAGCCTAATCGCCCTCGGGCTGCTACGGTGCTGTCGATTTCCTTCTCGACACGTTGTTCTGGTTTGAATACCGGGCGACCCTAGTACATGGCAATCGCCCTTCTGGTGAGCACTGCTTGGCGCCTGGCGGACGGCTGTGCGCTGAGGCGGAGGCAGTTCGGACGACACAGCTCGACTAATGGCCGGCTAGGCCCCGGTACGTGGCGGCACCCGATCAAGAAGAGTAATGTCCTCCGAGCCTGCAGCGGGCATTTCGCCATTCGGAGTCAACTTGTTGATCGCCTCAGGCAAATCACGCGTTATCCTGGCGATCAGTTCATCCCGGGACAAGCCCGTCTGCATTGAAAGCGAAGTCAGCGTTTCATCGTCGATCGCCGTCTCGACCTCTTTCGGCTCGATGGGTTGGTTCGGGCCGGGGCTGACCCAGGAATCCACCTTAGACCCGGCTCCCGCATTCCTGAATCGCTCGACGATATCGCCTAGCGCTGTCCCGGAAACGCCTTTGGATAGTTGGTCCAGTATGCCGCCCTGCGGATTGTTCGGATCGCGACTCCCGCGCAGCAATTCCCCGATCTTGTCGCGATTTTGGTAGGCGAGCACGCCTAATATGGCCACAGCCAATCTGCCCAGATTTGCCATTGATCATCCTCCCAGCAATCACAGGGAAGCAGTTGTGGGCGGAAAGGTTCCGTAGCGGACGAAAAGTAGCCGGCAGCGTGTTGGAGCAAGATCGGCGGCATATCAGCTTCATTAGACAGAAGGCTACGCAGCCAATTGCCTATGATTGAGCCGCTGCCCCGGATATATCGTTCTACACAATCCTCAATTGGTGGACTCCCGCGATATATCGGCAGCTAGTGTGTTCCGCCGTCAGGCCAGAAGGAGGGCATGCCTGCGGAATCCGGGAGGAAACGATGACTGCAAAAAAAGAAGACTACCGCACGAACAGAGCTGACTATCTGCTTGCCGCGAAGAAAGGTCGAGCGACCGCTGATGATGATCGCAATGAGTCACTCGCAAGGGAGATGTGCCAAAAAGACTGGCGCTTAGCCGCGTTGGCCGCAAATCCCTGTAACAGCTTGCCGGAACCGAGGAAGCCAAGCCGCCCGCTTCTGTAAGAGCGGAAACTCGCCTATTTGGGTAAGGCGCCCAGCCCTTCCGCCGCTCCGGCGTCAGAGCATGGTTGTGAACTGCAAGTTCCGATCATCGCGGCCAGCGGCGCGGCATTCGTTGCAATAGTTGATCTTGAGCAGATCCCAATGAAGGCAGGGCTGGCCCGGCCCGAACCGCCTAGCCAATGAGGCGACGTTGAGTACCGCCCCATGGAACAATTTCTGGGCGCTCGGCATTGTTTGTCGAATTCAACGGAGGGCCAGCCAATGTCCATCATTGAAAGCATCACCGGCATCTTCTCATCGAAGGAAGAGCCGAAAAAGGGGCGTGCAAGAAAGGCTGCTGCGCCGAAGAATGCAGCTCCGAAGAAAGCCGCTGTTAAAGCGTCCGCTGCCAAGGAAGCCGGTGCCGCACCGGCGATGTCAGCCCACTCGAAAGACTCTGCCTCAAAGGGTAAGTCAGGGCAGCGCAAGGCGGCCGCCAAAAAGAATGCAGTCCACTGACGAAAGAACCCCGCGAAAGCGGGGTTTCTTTTACAGAACCGCCCGACGCCGGTTAACTCCCCAGGATCTCGGCCCGGCGCCTGCTTTCAGGAATTCACCCTACGAAGGCGCCGGCCGTTCTTAGCGGAGACGGCCAGAGGTCGGAAACGGCAGCTGCGTAGATAGCTCTAAGTTGCGGATTACTTCATGAGCGAAAAAGCCCGTTGCCAATGCCAAGGAGACGGGACAAGCCACCGAGCTCCAACAAGGAAGGGACCACGTGTCCAAAAGCTTTTTCGTCGAAGAGATGGCCGGCGATTTGTCGACCGCAAGCGGCGAAATTACTGCGGAGACGCCTGAAGAGGCCGTCGCCCGCGTGATTAGCGACGCTGTTGTAACGGAAAATTGGGAAGCCGGCGCCGACGAGAAATGGGTCAGAGTGACAGATAGCGAGCGCGGTATAATCTATCGATTTCAAATCCCGCCTAAGACGGCTGACTAGCCGGGCCTGTTCCCTCAATCTGGGTTGCAGAGAGGTACCGCATCCCTGCAATCTCTTCAGGTATCCGTAAGCCGGAGGCCTCCCGACACAAAGTCGTTCGTGCCGCTTCTCTGGAGGCGCAGCGTCCGTCTCCTCCCCGAATGCAAGGACTTCGCTCCTGCCGTTGAACCTCCACGTCCCACGACCGTTGAGCGCGACCAAGACCTATCGCCAGGGAGTGCAAACGACCAAACCGATCGAGAGCTGGAACGATACGTACAAACCAGTTGAGCTTGCCCAGAAATACGGTCTAACAATCGGGCAGGCTAAGATCGTCATCAGTTCCAACGGCCCATCGAGACATGGCTGCGAAGTGGGAGCGGAGGCTTTCCGGAATGCTTTGAAGATGCGGACCGGGCGGAAACCTTCACGTCATCGCTCCGCCGGTCCAAATCCCCGGGCAGGTTGACCCAAACTCCATCAATCGGAGCGAATTGCTTCAAGCACGGCCTGATAAACGCTGCGGGTATCTTCCTCGATTTCGTTGCTGTTGATGCCGTCTGCCACCGCCTTCGCGGTGAGTGCCGCGGTCTGGCTAGTCATCTTCAGTGGCTCTCGGCCGCCGCCGGCGGCTACCTCGCCGGACGTTTGCGAACGAAATGGGTCAACACTCACACGGACGAGGTCTATTTCCGCGATACCGCACATGGCTTTTTGGCGTGGGCCTTGGCGACGCCCAATCACCAGCGCCAATGCGCCAATCAAGGCTGATGTTGCGCTGCCTTGTCGGCGACGGCCTTGGCTTTGTTTTTCGCGTCCTCGATGTTCCCCGAGACCGCATCAACACGCTTCGTGGCGCAGCCTCTTCGCCGATGCAAGGTCGCTCGGCACGTTGTGACGCCACTGTGAACGACGCTTCGGTGTTGCCACCCGTGAGCTTCGGCGGCAAGTCAGTGGAAGAGAAACCGGCCGGCGACTAGATCCGCGTCACCTTGTCGAGATGCAGTCGCAGCCTTTGGCCTTCAGCATAGTTCAGAGCATATTGCTCGCTCACAAAGGTGCGGGCGCTTTCTTTCCCGTCCTCCTGGACGAGGACGTGCCATTCCCCACAAACCTCGGTTATCGAGACGGAATTCACGGTGCAATGCTCTGCGCTATAGGGATTGAGCAACGGTCTCGTCTCAATCAGTAATTCGCGCGACCGCTCGATCGCTTCCTTCGAGCTTGCGATGAGTACGACGTCGAGCGCTGTTTGGTTTGGGCAAGTGGAGACTGGATCGGCCAACGAATTGCTCCCGGTCTGGGTTCAGACAAGAGCGCGGTCGGTGTGTCTCTCAGCCGCCGATGTCCACAAGGTCGTTACCGGCGATAGGTCACTTATGCGCCCGTGCCGCATCGCCACCAACCACATTTGATATGGCAGTAGTCGCACGTTCCATCACAAGAGCCCGTTCGCCTGGGGAGGGTCGAACGGGCTCCGGGGTCTGGGCCCCCGGCTGCGCTGGGACCTCGGCACGAGCTGCGCAGCGAAACACAACAAGGCGGCTGGCGGATTGTTCCATTAGCTGGCGCTTGCGAACCTATCTGCCGCTCCGGCATTGTAATGGCATGGCCAAGGGCAGCATAAAGGTCGGCGACGAGGTCGCCATAACGGCAACCGTGCGCAAGCGCGTGACAGAGGACAGGATCAGCGTTTTGATCCCGTCGTACCATCAACCACATTCGATCGTGGACACCACGCCTCACATCAGCAGCGGGCAGCAGATCGAGATTGTGGGAGAGGTCACACGCGTCGACGAGGACACGGTGACGATCGGCGGCAAGGATCTCGGGATAACGGTCAAGACGAACACTGTGCGGCTGGTGACGAGCCACGTTCCACCTATGAGGAAGGCACCCTCCGCTAACTAGGCAACTTAGTCGCCTGTGGAGCGCCGTTCGCCTAGGTCGGCTCGCGCGCTCGCACCTCTGAGCCGCAACAAGGCCTGGCGATCATCGTTGGAGCGGTGACCGAAACGGGGCGCTATGCATGAAAACCTACCAAGTCGAGGAGATGGCCGGCGAGACGCCGGTTTCCCGTAACACAGTCACCGCCAAGTCGCCGTGGGAGGCTGCGACCCTCAGTACCAAGAAAGAGGTCCAGGCGCGCAGAGAAGAACGGCTATGGGTTCGCGTTACCGAAGAAAGCGGCCGCGCGGTATACAAATACGCGTTCAAATAGCTGCCCTCGCCGGACCGGCGGAACGAGCAAAGGACAGGTGCGTTCCTCTTCATGGTTCTCGCCGACGAGATCGAAATGGTGAAAGGCCATGTGAGGCTGGGTGAGCAGCATCTGCTTCGTCAACACGAACTCATTGCCCAACTGGAGCGGGACAACCTGCCGACACGTCTAGCCATCGAATTGCTCCACCAATTAGAGGACATGCAAGCTCTGCACCGCCTGCATTTATCGCGGCTGCTGCGCATGGCTGTGGATAGTAAGCCCTCGTTCACCATATCAGGGCATCCAAATTAAAGGCGCAAACAGCGCGCCTAATCTGGACCTGCGTCAATTGAGACGCGCCCCACCCAAACGGCGGCCCGACGCTTTCAATCCGGGACCCCAACCAAAGTATGCGTCGGCCGCCAGATTTTTAGGCCTGGGATTTCGCGGGGGCGAGATCATGCAATGGCTGGAGCGAATGAAGGCGGCCATGTCCGCCAGAGAATTTCTGGTAGTGCCGCCCCGGGAAGCCCGCTACGAAAGCGCAGCCTATCGGGCTCAGATGGCGGCTGCTCTATCGGCCGCGATGCCCGACTCTACGTTTACCGTGACGCTTGAGCATCCGCAGCAGCAGGACGAGGAAGATACCTTTGTCGAGCCGAACGGCGTAGTGCTCAATCTGGAGCCGTTTCTACAGCGCGTTGCCGAAGCCCTGGCACCCTTCGTTGCCGACAAGACGCTCAACTAGACTAGCTGGCACCCCAGACACACGATGCCCGGCCTTCGGGGAGTCGGGGGGACTTCGGGCGGACAGGCCGGGCCCTTACCCCGATGAAGTGCGGGGCAGACTCGCATTATGCGCCAGCGTTGATCCCTCGACATTAACAATTTTAGGTATCGCTCACGAAAAGCCCGTCGCAGCTAATAAGCGTGAGCGACGGGCTTTCTGAATTCGTGGCTAACACCCCCGAGGGACCGACCACTGCCTGTAGAACTCGGTGTGATCGCATGTTGTTCCATTTTGCTACGCCATGCGCCCTCGGCGTGCTCCATCGCCTCAAAGATCAGCTCGGCAACGCTATCGACTTCTTCGTTAAATTTCCCTGGGTGAAATGCCTCCGCGTTCGGCCCCCTTCATCAATCAAGCCAGATCGCTCAATGCCACCGGATCATCCGAAATCGGTAGGTGTTCAGCCATCCATCGATATATGAATCGAGCCCCTCGCGTGCTCATCCGGCTATAAGCGAAATAAGCCTATCAGGTTCCGCTTTAGCGATGAGCCCGCATCGAGGGGAACGATGCGGGCTCTATGTCGGGTGATGCAAGCCCGACCGCGACGCCAGCACAGCCTAACCAAAAGATGCGTCGCCGTTATCCGAACCGCCGCCTGGCTGGAATGTTCCAGCAACAAAAAGCCCGCTGGCTGGGAGCTAGCGGGCTGTGCAATCTCCGTGGGTGGGCTGTCAGTCGGACAAGGACCGGCGGCCCCGATGGTCCAGCAACAATGGCTGTGAGCTTCGCCTTGCAACGAGCACAGGCGATCGCTGCGAAACAAAGCGATGGAGCGAGCGTTGTTCTGCTGTTCAACAAGGCTAGCGGCATGCCCACTTTTCATTTTTCCACGTCGACAACGGCGAATTCAACCCCGATGATGAAGGCGTCGATCTTCCCGATCTGGATGCCGCGCGCCTGGAAGCAGTGCGCGCGGCCGGCGAGATGATCAACGACAGCAAGCAGTCTTTTTGGGAGCATATGACCCCCTGGATCATGAACGTAACGGATGACCAAAATCGGCTTCTGTTCACTCTCCAGTTCGCTGCAAAGGTGCCATCTGGACAGGCCCTTTACATTCCGCGAGAGGGCGAAGCAAAAAACCCGCTGGCCGAAGCCAGCGGGTGAGAGGTGGTTGGTCTCGGACCCACCAGGACCGAGCGACCAATCATGTGCACGGGCCGCGCCTACAAATTTTTAGGGAAGGGCTTGCTTCAGGCGCAGCTCGTCGATCTCCCGCTTCAGGTCCTGGATGACGTCACGACGCGCGCCGAAGTCCTGACAGTTCGTCAATGCGGCAATTTGAAGTCCGCCGGTCGCCCGATTCCGCCGCACCCACTCGTTGTGCATCACGCCGGTCGGAAAGTAGCGCCTTCCGCCCCGTCTGCCGGGTTTCCGTGGCGTGCCACGATCCGTGCCGGACCTGGAACCAATCGCGCGCGCCCAAGTTAGGAAGAGCTTATCGGGGACTTCGCTATGCTCCTTGCCTTGGACGATGCGATCTCGTCGGCTGTTTTGGCCGGCCGAGGGGCAGATGTGGAAATCTTCGGCGTGGTCGACCTCACCAGCAAAATTGAAACGCGGATCAGCGCTTTAAGCTTGGGGCACGCCATCCAGTTCGTCGCCAACGCGTCGGTGCTCGGTTACGATGTTCGCGGTGCCATGGTCCATACGGGTTACCGGGCACGCCAAGCCTCAGGAAATGGGGCTGCGACCGCCTGTGGTCGCAATACGGTGGCGCCTTGCTCCAGCCTTGAATGCCGGACGCGGGCGCGCTGCAGTAAACTGGGATTGCCGATCCCACCGGCTAAACGCTAATCCTCGTACCTCCGTGCTGACGGCCGGCGCTCGTAGTCTACTGGGGCATTGCCAATATTCGAGCCTCTCCACGCCCGACCTCGCGTCCAAGCTTGAAAGCGGCATAGACTGCGCCGAGAGTTATCAGAAATCTGAGCATGATTGTTCTCCGTTCAGGGCAGAGCAGCCGGAGCAACTCCTGTTGGTTCCGGCAATCGTCCTCGAGTGGAACCCGCGCCCCTCGGCAAGGACGCGGGCCGGTGTCTCCACCAATCTGCGGTCGCTTGAGGGGACGATCGCAGACCTCTTTTCAACAAGCTGAATTACCGCTTGTTCCTTCATCAAAAGAAGAACCGCGACTGAAGCCCTCTCGTGAAGGTTCGAATTAGAGCGCCGGCTTCAGAGGGGTGAACAAGCTAGCGACCGGTGACGCCCTCGGCAGAGAGCGAAAACCAATCCCGCAGTCTTCGAGGTGTTTCGGTCCGGCTGCCGAGGAAGAGAACATACCTTTCCAAATCCAGAGCTTGGGTAGTTCCAGTCCGACGGACGCGCGTGCAATTCAAGAGACTCGTGGTGGCGTCGCGAGCGGCGTGCTTTCAGTGCCAGTGCGCTACATGCACACGCCGTCGGAAGTTCTTTGCCTCGACGACGTGCAAGCTACCGTCGATCTGGTTTGCGCCTACTGTCGACGATTGACGCCTGAGCTGGACTTCACGCCAGAATGAGGGGGTTCCCTTCCGCCATAGGCATGACCAGAAGGTCCCTTCACCTTTCAACAGTTCACTGGTCCCGATTGGCGCCGAGCTTGCTTCTGGAACAGATGACCGTTGACGGAGTTCGGTAGTGGGCAGCAGGCTCCAATCTGCCCAAGCGGCCCGCTGCTACTTCTCTTGGCTGAGGCATCACTAGCAGCGGCCACTCCGGCTAAACGCGACATGATTGATATGGGGAAGAAGGAAAAGCTTAGGGCCAAACATAGAGCTGAAAAGCCTTTAGAAAGCGCGCTCATCGCGGAAGCAGCCTACTACGCCCGCAGGTGCGGTATCACCATCCACGAAGCCGCTAAGATCATTCGACAAGCCACACACCGAACCAGATAGTTTCGCCGACCAGACGTCATGCTCAGACTAACCACCTCGAGTTACCGCCATCGTGCCACTGGCGACAACCATCCAGTTCACTTCGGCCTTCTTCATCTGCCCTCGAAGCTCCGGTTTCAGGCCCTTGTCGAGCATTGTGACAATCGAGCCTGGATCCTCGAGATGGCTGAGTCTCTTCGGTCGTTACGTCGAGCAACATGTTCTTGCGGCCGAGATCGTCTTCGCCCCGGCATTGGGTGAAATAGCGCATGCAGCAAGCTCGCCAACCGCGCCGCCGAACTGCTCCATTTTTTGACCTCCCGCCAGCAGCAACTTGACTGGATGCTGCACAAGCACGCTAGCGGAACAACAAGGGCCTGTGCTTGTTCGGCGGCGATGATCAATCCGGGCATCAATCGCTTTTGCGATGTCGCTGTTGTGGGGGGCGGTCCTGCCGGTCTTGCCGCGGCCGTCTATCTGTCTCGCTTCTTGCGATCCGTGCTGCTCTTCGACGCCGGCGACGGACGGGCGGAACTCATTCCCAAGACCCACAATTGCCCAGGCTTTCCCGATGGCGTTTCAGGCAAGGATCTGCTGGCCCGCTTGAGAGCGCAAGCGATGGCATACGGAACCGAAATAGTCGCGGCGGGCGTAAAGTCTCTGACAGCAAGACCCGGTGCTTTCGTTCTCGCAACGACTACCGGTCACGTTCATGCGTCCCGCGTTGTGCTCGCGACGGGCGTCGTCGATCGGGCCCCCGCTATGCATGGCCTGCGCAAGGCGATTGCGGCAGGGATTGTTCGGCTGTGTCCTGTTTGCGATGCCTATGAGGTTCAGGGACAGCGCATCGCGGTTGTTGGCCCCGAACGCTCGGCTCTTAAAGAGGCTCTGTACCTGCGGCACTACAGTCGGGACATTTGCATCATATGCAACTATCCCGAAGACGTTTCAGGGTCTACCCGTGCGAAGGCTGGCGCCGCCGGCATTGCGGTCCGGGACTTCGTGGACGATCTTGTTCCACGGAACTCCGGCCTCGATCTCGTCATGGCGGATGGATCGACGGAGCGGATCGACGTGCTTTATGCCGCCATGGGGTGCGACGTTCGATCGGAACTCGCCATGGAAGTTGGCGCGCACTGTGATGAGGACGGCTACATTCTCATTGGACCACACGCGCAAACCTCGATCGAGGGGGTCTACGCCGTCGGAGACGTGGCCAAAGCACTGAACCAGATAGCGGTGGGATTTGGTCAGGCGGCTTTGGCATCCACTCATATCCACAATGCCATGCTAGCGGAGCGAGCCGGCTCACGATGCGAGAAAGAGCCAGAAGCGCATCATCAGTCCCCAAATCCACGACCTGGCGGATGATAATAATCCACAGGTCAATTACCGGCTTTGATGCCTATCAGCCTTCGGTCACGCCCTCATCGCGGCCACCGACGTTTCACAATGGCCTTGAACGCGGAAACCGTACCTGCCACCGTTGATGCCATGCACCTTGTTCAAATTCTGCTCCCATGCATGGACAACCAAGGGCAGCCTTTCGGGCAGGAAGAATTCGAGAGGGTAAAGGAAGAGCTGGCTGGCCGTTTCGACGGCGTTACCGCTTTCCTCCAGGCTCCTGCGGATGGGCTGTGGAGAATGGGGGCCGAGGGTGTTCGAAATACCCCTGGGATATAGCGATGACGCGGATCGCGACGTTCAACGTCAATGGCGTCAATGGCCGCTTGCCGGTGCTGCTGAAGTGGCTTGGCGAGACTGCCTATGACGTGGTCTGCCTCCAGGAACTGAAAACGTCGGACGACAAATTTCCGATCGAGGCAATTCGAGATGCCGGCTTCGGCGCGATCTGGCACGGCCAGAAATCCTACAATGGCGTGGCAATCCTCGCGCGTGAACGGACCCGGTCGAGCGCCGCCGCGGCTTGCCGGGCGATCCCGATGATACGCATAGCCGCTATTTAGAGGCGGAGATCGACGACCTTGTCGTCGGCTGCATCTATCTCCCCAATGGCAATCCGGCGCCAGGCCCCAAGTTCGATTACAAGCTCCGCTGGTTCGAACGTCTCCTGACCTACATCAAATCCCTACTAGACGAGCACGCCGTTCTCTGTGGCGACTACAATGTCGTCCCCACCGAGATGGACGCTGTAGTGCCTGCGCGCTGGTTGGGCGATGCCGTCTTCTTCCTGGAAAGCCGGAGCGCCTACGCTCGCATGCTGGACCTGGGCTGGGTGGATGCGATTCTCCGGATCCACCCAGGCAAGGGCATATACACCTATTGGAACTTCTCCTATCGCGGCGGCTACGATCGCAGCTCCGGCCTGCGCATGGATCACTTGCTTGTAAGCCCATCGCTTGCGCAGACGATCCAAGCTGCAGGTGTCGATGTCGAGACCCGTGGGTGGGAAAAGCCCAGCGATCACGCTCCCGCCTGGATCGACGTCGACCGATGAAACCGCCGCGCTTGCCCCCCCTTCCGGCCTGGACCTTTGTGCTTGTTCAGCCCGCGCCGATAGATCACTGACCCGTCGTCCCGAGGTGCGTCGATTGACCGGTCAGACGCGCTCCCGATCGCCGGCACGATATTGTCGCGCTAGTCGAGCGTGCCGCGGGCGCGGCGTGATCGCCCTCAAGGCTCATCAAAGCAAAAATTCCACCAGAAGGTTCTTTCGCCCTGAGCCAAGAGCGGGTGACCATCCGCCATTCTATTTCCGCGAGGAACAATCACCGCGCCGCGATGTTAGGGAGCCTCAACCCTGGAGGCCCCCCATGTTCATGCACAACAAGCGACTGCAGTACACCGTCCGTGTCTCGGAACCCAATCCGCGTCTCGCCTGTATGATCATGGAACAGTTCGGAGGCGCCGATGGCGAGCTTGCCGCCGCCATGCGCTACTTCACCCAAGGGCTGGGCGAAGACGATGTCGGCCGCAAAGACATGTTGCTCGACATCGCAACCGAGGAATTGAGCCACCTGGAGGTCGTCGGCTCGATTGTCACCATGCTCAACAAAGGCCTGAAAGCACAGCTTGCCGAAGGGCAGATGAAGGAGGCAGAGCTCTACTTGATGGTTGGCGCCAGCGGCACGACGGCCAAGGAGTCCATCCTGTTCGGCGGCGCACCTGCGCTGTGCGACTCCGCTGGGGTGCCGTGGACTGCCGCCTATATCGATTCCCGCGGCGAGCCCACCGTCGACCTGCGGTCCAACATTGCGGCGGAGGCAAGGGCCAAGATCGTCTATGAGCGGCTGATCAACATCACCGATGATCCCGGCGTCAAGGACGCGCTAGGGTTCCTCATGACGCGCGAAATCGCGCATCAGAAATCGTTCGAGAAAGCGCTGTACGCGATCGAGAACAACTTCCCCACCGGCAAGCTCCCCGGCATCGAGAGATTTGCCAGCATGTACGTCAACACGTCGCAGGGCGAAGGGGACATAAACGGGCCGTGGAACTCGGGCGATGAATGGGACCGCGTGGACGACCTTGAGGAAGTCATGCCGGCGGACGATGGCGATGGGACGGCAACAGTCAAGCTGGCGGCCAAGGACATGAAGATCGTAGCCAAGATGGGCGAGCGCACGCTTTCTGACCCCTCCTCCGCTCCGACCACGGGCGCGGATCTAGGTGCCGGACCGGGGGCCGGACGAACCAAGAATGGCGACATGGGCGGCGCGGCGAGCATCAAAGAGGCGCCTGCGCGGGCAGAGGCCACCCCTCGCAAGAAAAGATGAAGTGGGCTGATTGGGCCCTGCCAATTTGACGAGGCCCGGTGCGTCCTTACGGGGTACACGAGATGCCAAAGGCGGGAGAGACAGCCCTCGCTGGCCGCAAGACACTGTCGTTGCGCGTCCGTATCGCGCAGAGTTCGGGAGCTCGTCAGAACAGCTCGATTGCGGGCCGTGTGATCATGAGCCAATAGATCGCGGCCACGCATGCGAATGCTGGAAACCCGAAAGCGAACCAAAGCCGAAAGAGCTGTTTGTAGCGCTCGGGCGGCGGGATGCCAGCGGATGCGGCTTGCGCAGCGAGATCCCGCATGCGCATCTGCATCCACACCACCGGTAACCAGAACAGCCCGGTGACGACGTAGAGCAGGATCGACAGCACGATCCAGCCCTCGCGGAGCGAGTAGCCAGACTGCCAGGCCAATGCGGCGCCGGTTATCGGTTGCGCGATGACGGCAGTGGCGGTGAACAGGAAATCGGCAATGACGACGATCCGGGCCACGGCGGCGATCGTGGCGGCGCTGCCGGTCCGGTGGGCGAGGAGCATGAAGAACGCAATGCCGGCACCGGTGCCGAGCAGCACGGCAGCGCCGATGAGGTGCAAATATTTCAGCGCAAAGTAGAGCATCAGCGTTCCTCCAGGATCGCCAGCGCGCAGAAGTGCAAGACGAGTATCGG
This sequence comes from Mesorhizobium sp. M2A.F.Ca.ET.046.03.2.1, assembly GCF_003952425.1. Classification (NCBI taxonomy): domain Bacteria; kingdom Pseudomonadati; phylum Pseudomonadota; class Alphaproteobacteria; order Hyphomicrobiales; family Phyllobacteriaceae; genus Mesorhizobium; species Mesorhizobium sp. M2A.F.Ca.ET.046.03.2.1. The sequence goes on from NZ_CP034449.1 coordinate 2,056,062, forward strand.
CAGGATTTTCATCAGGGGGCCGAGGGGCTCGTTCCACAGGTCCGGGCGAAGAATTGTTCCAGCAATCGCATAGAAGGATGAAATCGAGATCGCCCCCCAGAGCCCTACCCGGCTGGCCGGACGCCATGCGATCATCGCGCCGACGACCATATCGGCCAACGCGCCTGCGACAACAGCCGGGCCGGCCAAGGGCTCGAAGGCGGTGTTGAGCAGAAGCTCCACTCCGCTGCGCCAACCGGTGGTGAGGGAGATGATACCGGTCGCGATCCAGAAGAACGGCAGAACCACGAAGATTGCCGGCTTCACGAAGTAGAGCCTGGCAAACCAGCGCTCTTGCACGGTGGGAGGGCTGGCGGCCAAGGCGGACGCGAGACTGGACGGCTGGAGCCCGGTTGCAAGCTTCCACGGCTCCAAAGCGCCGGTCGCACCGCGCGCGATTTCCTTGGCGGCGTTGGTGCGTATTGGAGGCCGCCAGCCGAGGAGGCCCGCCACGTCGCCGAGCCGGTAAAGCGTTGCGGCCATCCATCCGGGCAGGACAAACTCCTTCGCTCTGCCCCACCCAAACCATTGGCGGTACCGGGCGACGACTTCGCTCATCGTCAGTGCCTCGGGTCCTGCCAGTTCGAGCGTCAGGCGGAACGGGCCTTGCCTACCGAGCAGGATCGAAACAGTGGAGACCACATCGTCAAGTTGGACCACCTGCAGAAGCCCCGTGCCGGGCATTGCTGGAGCCAGCGGCAGGGCCGCGAGGCCTCGAAAAAGGGCGCTTGCGCCGAAGGCGGGCCGACCGAGCACCACCGAGGGCCGCAGGATCAACCAGTTGAGATCACGCTCCATCAACGCATGGTCCCCAGCCAGCTTGCTGGCCGAGAAAGCTGAAGGCTGTTCCCGGTCGACACCGACTGCAGAGAAATGGATAACCCTTCGTACGCCTGCGCGTTCGCAGGCAGCAAAGAGAGCCGAGGCGCCGGTAGCATGAACGTTGCGCGTATTCTCCCGAGCACTGTCCTGAAGCACGCCCGCGCAGTTCACGACAGCGTCGACCCCACGAAGGTGGGGGAGCCAGTCTTCCGCCTCCAATGCCCTCGCCATATCGATGACGACGCTCCGCCCCTGAAAAAGGCCATTTGGTGTGCGGCCACGGACAGCCCGGACGACTTCGTGCCCCTCCGCCGCAAGGCGCGCGCACAATGTCGAGCCAATCAGACCTGAAGCGCCAGTGATCAGAACGATCATCCTTGCTTGATCCATCGCGCTCTCTCCCGTCTCGACCACGTCGCATTCTCCCGGATCTCAGGCGGCGCGGCGATCGCCACTTCGCGAACCGCACTTTCTCAATCCTTCAACTTCGCCTTTCCAACCTGGGGCCTGTCCGTACGCAAAAGCAATCAGAACGTAGGGTTTCGTACGCTGAACCAGCGCACCCGAACTTGCGAACGCGACAAGCTGTTCCACTCGGCGGGTGGCCACTGCGAACCGGTCAGGGTAGTTCGCCTCCTGACTCCAGCGTCGGTGGGTCGCTTGGGTTCGCCTCGACGAGGGCAGCAAGGCGAGAGAGGAAACCGAGTAGCCCTTTTTCAGGATCATCGTCGTCGCCCGTGACCACTGTGATGCCCCAACGCGCCAGCACCGCCTCCTCGACCGGATCACGGTGCGCCATGAAAATGAAGGAGGGAGGCCGATCCGCCTCGTAGCCCGATCGGCTCCAAGTTTGCCAGAGCCGGTGCAGGAGCAACCGGATGTTCAGGTCGGAAAGGCTGTAGCCAAAGAACAAGACCGTGCTGCCCAAGGGGTCCGAACGGAACCTCACGTCGAGCGGCGAGTCGAATGACAGCCGGTCGAGGTAGTCAGTCTCTGTGAGAACCAGGGAGGAATCGTCATCGAAGTCGCCGTGGAATTTCACAATGTAGGGGACATCCCTGCGCGCCTTCGACACGTCCCGCGCATTGGCCACTTTGACGTATTCGACGCCATGTATCTCAAAGGCAACTTCGAGGTTCCGATCGTAGTTCGTGGTATAGATCACCGGGAAGTTCAGCGCGACGATGAGACGGTGCAATTCGGATTTTTCGATCTTGTCGCGGCTAACGGTCCAGTGCCGGTCCATCCAACTGCGAAGCGGTCCGATGCTGCCATGCTTGATGCGGTAATACTCGGCAAGGGTCTGAAAGCGATCACGCTGCCTGCCAAGGTCCACCTCAAGGCCAAGCTCATCCGCCATTCGCTGGATCAGTTCCTCCCAGGAAGGCAGTCCGACACTCATGGAGACGCCCGCCCCGACGAACAGGACGGCGTCCCGTTCTCGAACGGATTTTGCGAGCGGCACAAGAGGATCGCTCATTGCAGACCGAGGAGAGACGAGCGCTGCCCATCACCGAATCGGTGGCCGCCGCAGCAGCGGCGTCGACACCCTGCGCATGCTCCGCAATCATGTCCTGCCATCATCCCTCTTCTCGTTCGATACAAGTTTATCTGCCAAGCGGCCACGCGAGAGCTTCCCCCGACGCCGCTCATCGCTTGTTCCGGTGCTGTAATTGGCGATCGGCGGTAATGCGCTTTATCATCCTAGCTCTCGGAGCTTCCGAGCTTCATTGACGAGCACGGCAAGGTTGTCCCCATGCCTTTGAATCAGGTCCCGCGCCTGTTGCTCTGTGATGCCGTTCACTGCGGCGAAATAGGCGAGTTGGTCTACATCGCTTGTCGAAATGCGATTTGCATGTCGGACATCGTTGTCAGCGCTGTCACTTCCGAAATTAAATATATTCATACGGGGGCGCATGACGTCCTCGCATAGGCTTGGCGTCCAGGGCTGCTAGAGAATCGGGCTGCACACACAACAAACATGATCCCGGTTCGCCATCTGGGCTTGGGCCGCGAAATTCTGTTTGTTTGCCGCAAGCTCATAGCTGGCAGCTCTCCACTGCAACGCGACCGAACAACGGCCGAGAGACATTGTTCCAGTCGACGATCTTGTTTGATTGCCCGGCCTTGCCGAAACAGGCCCGCGAGCTTGTTAAGAGCCGGTCAGTCCACTTCGGAAGCACGCATACGCCGAAACTTGCCAAGCCATGGCGCCAATTGGCATCGCCTGGCTTACCTAATGAAGCCCAGAACACTCGTGAGCGCTTCACTCAATTGAGATGTCGCAACATGGATCCTGTGCAGCCATCTAACGCTAATTCTGGCGGGGCGGGTTGCTTTCTCCGCAATCGCAGCCTGGAGTGTTAGGACAACTAGATCGTCGACGGCCGCTTCCGAACCCCCTCGGTATAGAGCAGCCTGTTTGGGCAAGGAGCCAAGCAAACGAACAACGTTCAAGCGGGAATTTCACAGGGTGCCATGCTGGTGATCTTACCAGCTCAGGGAGAGGCCGCGATTGGCCTCGCCCTGTCGGACTGGAGACTATCTATCGACATCTCCCAGCACGATATCGATAGATCCCAGGACAGCCGTAACGTCGGCAAGCAAGTGACCGCGGCACAGCAGATCCATCGCCTGCAGGTGCGCGAAGCTCGGCGCTCGCAGCTTGCAGCGGTAAGGCTTGTTGGTGCCGTCCGCCACCAGATAGACCCCGAACTCGCCTTTGAGTGCTTCGACCGCTGCATAGACCTCCCCCGCGGGCACGCGAAAACCTTCCGTGTAGAGTTTGAAATGATGGATCAGCGCTTCCATCGAACGCTTCATCGCAGCACGCTTGGGCGGCACGATCTTTCGGTCCGGATTGGAGATGGGGCCAGGCCCCTCCTTCACCAGCAGTTCGATACACTGGCGCATTATTTTCGCCGACTGGCGCATCTCTTCCATGCGCACGAGATACCGGTCGTAGCAGTCGCCGTTCTTGCCCACCGGAATGTCGAAGTTCATTTCGGAGTAGCATTCATAAGGTTGTGCTTTGCGCAAATCCCACGCTGCGCCCGAGCCGCGCACCATCACGCCTGAGAAGCCCCATCCCCAGGCATCCTTTTCAGAGAAATACGGGATTGCCAACGTCGAGGAGCAGCATCGTCAGCGTTGCGCAGTCACGTTTCGGCCCAGACGCCCGGCCGTCTGCCATCATTCTGACGCATGGCCATTTCGATCATGTCGGCACCGTGCTGGAATTGGCCAAGATGTGGGACGTGCCGGTCTATGCCCACCCGGATGAGCATCCGTACCTCGACGGGACCGCATCTTATCCTCCACCCGATCCTTGGGTTGGTGGCGGCCTGATGGCGTTGCTTTCGCCACTTTTCCCGTGTGGCCCGATCGATCTCGATACCCGGCTTAGACCCTTGCCTGAGGATGCGTCGGTGCCAGGCATGCCGGGTTGGCAGTGGCTGCACACGCCCGGGCACGCCCCAGGTCACATCTCACTGTGGCGCGAAGCCGACCGTGCACTGATTGCCGGCGACGCCTTCATAACAACAGGCCAGGAATCGGCCTACGAAGTCGCCGTGCAGCAGCTCGAAATGCACGGCCCGCCACGCTATTTCACGCCCGACTGGGAAGCCGCCGAGGGCTCGGTCCGCGAACTGGCCGCTTTGAAACCGGAACTGGTGATCAGTGGCCATGGAGCCGCGGCGGCTGGCGCGGGAATGCGCCAGGGTCTCGATCGGCTCGCGGAGCGGTTCGACCAGTTCGCGGTGCCCGCAGGTTCGAAATATGTCCGCAAGCCAGCGACGGTTAGAAACGGCCGCGCCTACCAGATGCCGCACAGGACTGGCTGACAAAACCAGCATTGATACTCAGGGTTGCCCTCCAAAAGCCCGAACACAGCCGAGGAACCTTTCAGAGACCGCCGGTTTCTGCGCATCTCAGGGATCAGGTTTGCCGGAATACCATGCAGCGTAGCAAGCGCTCGGAACAGGTTGCAAGCGTTGTGAGACAGCAATTCACAAACGAAATAATGCGGCGCCACTTGCGCGCGCTCCCGGTTTTTCGCTCGGAGGGATGGCTACCCGACCACTTGCGTACAATCATGGATCGGCTCAAGGCAAGCGAGATGAAGAACCCTAGACGCTGATCATTCGCTTTCCTTGCGAATTGAAGTAGCGGACCTTGGCCCTCCACCCCGTTCAGACCTTGAAACTTGACCAGGCCAAGCAGCCGCCGACCAACGGCGATGTGCTGACGACAAGGGCACCGTTGGCATGCAGACTGAAGAGTCCTCCCCATGAGACCGGCCCAACGACCCATATAGATCCGTCAGAGCTGTTCCATCTTGTGCTCGTACCCGCTCTGAGAATCGCCTGCATCATGGAAGCCGGGTTCATCCCCTTCTGGAATACTACTATCACTTCGGAGTTCCGAGTGAAGCTTGGTCCCACCGCTGCCGCCAGCCCTGACAGTAAGACAATGCTCATCAGGGCGGCGCCCATGCCTCCACTGGCTGCTCCGCTCCGGCTCGGGAACGCCCAGGCGAGCAGCAAAGGCAAGAGGCCAAAGATAACGAGCCACCCGATGTCCCAGGCAAGCGGAGCATCACTATTGATCTTGATCCGATGCAGCCCGAGCAGCCAATGGAATACAACCGCGTCGGCAACGTGCCACATGCCAAACCCGACCAGCGAAAGCCGCAGAATCTCACTCGTCGTGACGACGCGTGAATTCGTTGCTCGAGCCGCCACCAGCAAGATGCTGGCCAATACAAGCAACAGGTACATCACCAGATGAAAAAGGCCGTCGCTCATTACCTGGAACCGCAGGTCGGATCCGGGAGAGAAGGCTGAAAGCAAGTGATGCCACTGCAAGATCTGGTGCAGCACAATGCCATCGAAAAAACCCGCCAGCGCGAAGCCGACCAGCAGCCAACCGCAAAGCGCTTGGCGATTCACATCATGACGCGAGCGATTAACGGCATCATGGACTGACATCAGGTCCCCGCACGTCCGTGCCGCGGATCGGCACATATGGTCCCTTCTCAGCAGGGCCATGAAGGCCATGACGGGCCTCCAGCCAGAACACGAAAATCAATCCCCCGGCGATCGCCAAAAGCACCAGTAGGGCTGCAAACATCTCCAACATAGGCGTCGCTCCAGTCGGAACCGAACAGACCGTTCGTTCGGTTGTTCCAGCGGCCGAAAAATTTACCCTCCGTCAGCCGGGAACAATGCTCCGATTGCCCGGTTCGGTGCGCTTGGCGCGTGCACAACTCGCTGCCAGTCATCCGGCTGAAGATCGAGAGTTGCCATGTCCCCCACCGAGACAAGTGCAGAACTTCATTCTGGAGTCCGCCATCCCACCGGAGCCGCGCGCTGGCTGTTCTCGACCAATCACAAAGACATCGGAACGATGTATCTTGTCTTTGCGATCATCGCGGGCATCGTTGGAATGCTCCTATCGGTGGCGATGCGAATGGAGCTACAGGAGCCCGGAATTCAGATTTTCCCAGGCTTGGCTTCATTCATCTACGGTTATCAGGGCGATTCGGCGATCGACGGCGCCAAGCAACTCTACAACGTGTTCACCACTGCCCATGCGCTGATCATGATCTTTTTCGCCGTCATGCCAGGGCTGATCGGGGGCTTCGGAAACTGGATGATCCCGTTGATGATCGGCGCGCCCGATATGGCGTTCCCGCGGATGAACAACGTTTCGTTCTGGCTTCTTCCACCGGCCTTCCTCCTGCTCCTGCTCTCCATTTTCATGCCCAGTGTGCCTGGCGGCTTCGGCGCTGGAACCGGCTGGTTTCTCTACCCGACCCTGTCAACGTCGGGGCACCCGGGGCCTGCCGTCGACCTTGTTATATTGGCCCTGCACATCGCTGGCGCGTCCTCGATTCTAGGCGCCATCAACTTCATCACCACGATTTTCAATATGCGCGCTCCTGGCATGACGCTGCACAAGATGCCCCTGTTTGCCTGGTCGGTTTTGATTACCGGCTTCCTGCTGCTACTCGCTCTACCAGTGTTGGCCGGCGCGCTGACAATGCTGCTGACCGATCGCAATTTCGGCACCGCCTTCTTCGTGCCGGACCAAGGCGGGGACCTAATCCTCTACCAACATCTCTTCTGGTTCTTCGGCCACCCGGAAGTCTACATCATGATCCTTCCGGCCTTTGGCATCGTCAGCCAGGTCATCTCTACTTTTTCCCGCAAGCCGATCTTCGGGTATTTGGGGATGGTTTATGCAATCGTCGCCATAGGTGCGATCGGCTTTGTCGTGTGGGCGCACCATATGTACACGAGCGGGATCGGCCTCGATACCCAGCGCTACTTCACCTTTGCCACGATGGTCATCGCCGTTCCGACGGGCATCAAGGTCTTCTCCTGGATCGCCACCATGTGGGGCGGATCAATACGCTTACAGACGCCGATGCTCTGGGCTCTCGGCTTCATCTTCCTTTTCACGATTGGTGGCGTAACCGGCGTCCAGCTGGCCAATGCGGGGCTCGATCGCGAGCTGCACGACACCTACTTCGTTGTCGCCCATTTCCATTACATCCTATCGCTCGGCGCGCTCTTCGGTATCTTCGCAGGATGGTACTACTGGTTCCCCAAGATTACCGGATATATGTACAACTCCGTTCTTGCCGGGGTACATTTTTGGACAACGTTCGTTGGCGTCAATCTGGTGTTCTTCCCGCATCACTTCCTCGGCCTAGCAGGGATGCCACGGCGCTACATCGACTACCCTGACGCATTTGCCGGCTGGAACATGGTGTCCTCTTACGGCTCGTACATCTCTGGCGCGAGCTTGCTCTTCTTCCTGGCCTGTGTGATAGAAGCTTTCTCCAGGAGACGCCAAGTTGGCAGCAATCCTTGGGGTCCAGGAGCCACAACGTTGGAATGGATGCTGCCCTCACCCCCTCCGTTCCATCAGTGGGATAGCCTGCCGGTGATCAAATAACCGGCGCCTTTTTCGAAGCCTGAGGACGCCACGGCACTCGCTGCAGAAGATGATCTTGAGCAAATCCCACTGAAGGCAGGGCTGGTTTGGCCCGCTCCGCCTGGCCAATGCGGCGACGTCGAGTACCGCCCTGCGCTTTGCATGTGAGGCAGTGGACGCATAGGCCTGTGCCGTCGCAACTTGCCGCCGAGCGTGGCTTCTGTGAATGGATATTCTTTGCCCATGGCGATCTCCACAAAGGTCGCACCCACCCACCTTCTGATAAGGAGGCTCCTGACAGTCGCCAAGAAGGGAACCGGATCGATTGACCGTCTTCGACCGCTTCTCTTCCTATTTGTGCCCGCGCTTCTTTGCGTCCGTTTTGGTCCTGTTTTGAGTCTCCCGGGCTAAACGCGCTTCCCTCAATCGCGCTGTTTTCTCTGCGCGTTCCTGCCGCTCAACCCGCATGATTTCGTCAGCCGCCCGCCTTGCGCGTTCATCCCGGTCATTATCAACCTGACGGATCATCTCACTCTTCCGGCTCTAAAGATCTGAGGAACAACGCTCCGCGAAGCGGGACGTTCCTGTCTTGGGATGATCAACTTGGATCTCCTCGAACGCTCGCTGGAATACGCGATAGCTAACTCTAGATCTTATTGTTCGAGGTGTTCGCTTTGAGGAATGCAACGAAGAACTCACTCTCCTCACACGAGCAAGAGTCTCTCAACGTTGACCGGAGGCAACAAAGTGAACTCCCCCAAACGCGCCGTGTGTACCGACCCCATCATAGTCTAAGCTGCTATCCAAGAACCGGCTCTAAACGGCCTCGCGACACTGAAAGTGTCCGGCCGGACACCTGCCTCAACCTGCTTCCACGTCACGGGATGCGCGATCGGGTAGCCGAGGCGGGCTCGCGGAGAAAATGCGCCTACGGCAGTGTTGCCTCGGCCGTTGCGGAGGTAATCAAGGAAGATGCGTCCTGCGCGTGCTGATGGACCAGCTGATAGAAGGTACCGCTCGGGGTCGGCGTCCACAAGGCACTGAGCCAGCGATCTGGCTAGTTTCCGCGCGCTATCGTGAGTCATGTTTGGCGGCAGCGGGGCCGTAAGATGGACGCCTTTGCCGCCGGTCACCTTCGGCCAGCTCTCCAAGCCAGCGGCTTCAAAAATCATACGGAGCGACAGCGCGGCCTCCATGACCACATCCCACGGCACGCCTTCGCCGGGATCAAGGTCCAATACGAGCTGGTCAGCGTGTTCGATGTCGTCGATGGTCGCGTTCCATGGATGAAGCTCGACGGCGTCCATTTCGACCAAGCCAAGCAAACCATCGAGGTCATCTACCCAGACCCGGACACCTTCGCCGCCTTCGCGCTTTTTGACTTTTAGCTGGTGCACCGACCGTGGAATCGGGGGCAACGGCCCTTTATGGTAGAACGTGGCACCGTAGGCGTGGCGGACGAGCTTCAGTGGTCGTCGGCCTAGATGAATCAGCGCCCGGTCGGCTACTCGCCGCCAGTATCCCGTCAGCTCGTCCTTGGATGGCGCGACCGCGTCCGGTAGCAACTGAAGAATGTTCTTTCGCGGGACGCCGTGCTTGCTTTCCACCCGGCGCTTGGAAGGAGCCGGAGGCTTGGCCGTAATTGGCTGAAGGTCCTCGCGCAATCCCTTGAACACCGCCTCGCGCAAGATGCCGCGGTCCGTCACACCGCTGAATTGCACCTCTGCCAGCACCTCTGGTCTGACCCACGTTGCCTTGGGTTTCTTGATGGGTGCCGACAACGGCGACTTCTCGATGATCAGCGGGTCCAGCCGCTCCCGAACCCGTTGGGCTGCTTGCAAGGTATAGCCGCTTTGCGCCTTCCCGGCATATAGCAGGCGGTCGCCGTCTCGCCTGCCTATGTAAAGCGAGGCGATGCGGCGCGGCTGAGCCCCGAGCTTCTCAACGAAGGCGACAATCGAGAACGTGTCGCTATTGATGCACTTCACCTTGAGCCAGCTTGTTTGAACGCCGGAACGGTAGGGAGAGTCGGCTCGCTTCGATACAATGCCCTCCAAGCCCATCCGGCAGGCATGGTCGAACACGTCGCTACCGCCCGCCTCCAAATGCTCGGCATAGGTCAGCGTCGGAGCCGTTTCTTTCAGCCAGCCATGCAGAGCAGCCTTGCGCTCTATGAGAGGCATCTGTCGCAGATCTCGACCGTTGAGGTGCAAAAGGTCGAATGCAAAGAACATGAGCTTTAGCGAGTTCGGGTTTCCCAGCTCCCGTTCGAGGGCTTGAAAGTCCGGCAGCCCAGTGGTGCCGAGGACCACCACCTCGCCATCTAGGATTGCCGACTTGACCGGCAGGTTGGCAGCCGTCTGAATTATGCGCTTGTAGCGGTGAGACCAGTCGTAGCCCCGTCGGGTGAATGCTCGTGCCTCCCCGCGCTCGATGACGATCTCTGTTCGATAACCGTCATACTTGATCTCGTGCAGCCAGTCGGAATCGGCGGGAGCTCTCTCGACCAGCGTCGGCGATTGGAACTCGATGAAGGTGAGTTGGCCTTTCCGCCTACTCATGCACTCGGAACTCTCTGAGCTGAGGAAATGGCCGGGAGCTGGTTGCGTTCCTTAGCAGTCGCTGAAGCATCGAGGTGGAACATTTTGCCTATGTCCGCTTTCTCTTTTCACGAGCGGAGGACAGACACATGGCAGACGACAAAAGCAAAACGGATTTCCGTGACCGGGACCGTGTCTCGGGTGATGAAGAATACGAAGTTGGCTATTTCGCCAGCAAGTTTGGGCTTTCGATCCCTCAAGTGCGCGAGTTGATCGCCAAGCATGGCAACGACCGCGAGACCCTTGAGGCAGAGGCGAAGCGCCTTGGGGTACGATGATGGCTCGCTACCGCGTAGACGAACTCTTCGGCGAAGATGTCGTCTCTACAAATGAGGCTGATGCTGACAACGCACTACAGGCAGTGGAAGATGTAACCGGCAAAGTCATCTCGCCGCGCGCGCTGCAGGAGCACTGGTTCCGCGTAACAGACGAGAGCGGCACAATCCATGAGTTCAGTGTCGATGCCGCTCCAGCCAAGGTGTTCAGCAAGTAACCCGCCGCCGGACCTAAACACCGGCCGACCTAACGAGTCATCTTGCATTGCGGCTCCTCGCAAATCGACCGCGCCGGTCGACGTTCTGAAAGGAGAAGCAACCTTCGACGTCTCCGGTCGTGTGACCACGGGATCGGCGCCGCGGCAGGCTTCCAAGCGCAATCAACGGTCTTGGCATTGCTATGATCACCTCTAACTGGTCCGGCTCTGGCGGGGCTATTCGCTGGATCCGGGTAGAAGCGCTCGCGGTGCTCCCGGCTGGACCTCGCCCCGCAGAAGGTGCGTTCCTCGAGTTTCGTGAGAATGAACTCAGGGGACCTCGTGGTACTCAGGTGTAACGAATTAGCTCAAAACGGAGTTCATCCCGGCATGAATAAACCGTCTGCTTTCGGGAAACGACCAGGAAGGCCTAAACGTCGGAAATCGGGGCGCAAAGCTGCCATTCGCTCAATCTCATCAGACTGAATGTCTGAAACGCGCCCCATGTGGGACGTTGAAGTCACGCTTGCCACCGCCTTATAGCGGACACTGCCGGCGACCACCCTGGAGGTCGCGGTCGCGCCACTTCCCGACTTTTCGCTGGCCCCAGTGATGGTCGCAAGCCGCCTTAGCCGCTCTCGAGAAAAGGCGAGAACACATCTCGGTGGCGTGGTGCCACCCTGCGCCGCTCGCTGGACTATACCGGCATCGGCCGCGATTGTTCCGTGGCTGCCGGTAGTGGGTCAAGGCGCGGGACCAGATCCTCTATTGTATCGTCCAGTAGCGGCGGTTCTTCTTCGGCTTCCTGCTTCGGCTCCACCATGATCAGTCCGACAATGATCAGCGCCAAGGACGCCCAGGTCAGTATTGGTATTGCTTCACCGAGCAACAGCATGCTCCAGCCGATGCCCGCCGCTGTTACGGCATAAGCGCTCTGGCTGGCGAAAACTGCACCTGTTGTCGAGATAAGGACCATAAAGAGCAGCATTGCCAGATTGGCAGCCACGGCCATCAGAACCACGATGACGCCGAGGCGTCCCGTTAACAGATCAAGCGGGATGAAATCATCGTAATAGGCCGCAATCGGGATGAGCAGCGCCACGGAAACGACAAGGGTGATCCCGAACAAAGCGACGCTGTCGATCGCAGCAGGCCTCCGCTCAGCCAAAAATATATCTTCGGTCGCGTAGGTGACGGGGATGACCATCGCAATCGCAATCCAGAGCCAGCTGGCGGTCATGTCCGCCGGCTGACCATAAATCAGAATGATGACGATACCGGCGAGGCCAAGGCCCAATCCGAGGAAACGCTTAACATTTGGCGCCTCGGTCCGCATAACCGCCGCGAACAGAAAAACGACGAAACCCTCAAGGACAATGACGATAGAGACAATGAAGGCGGGAAGCCTGCTGGCCATCCAGTAAACCAGCACCTGATTTATCACGGAGCTGATAAGCGCGAGGAGCAGGATGAAGATCCAGTCAGTGCGTGTGAGGCCCTTCAAATTCGGCATGGTCTTGCGGTTCACGCTGATGCCGATGCAGACGGCAGCGCCGATAGTATCGATGAGCAAGGCCAATCCCACTGGATGCGCCTCAATGATCGAGGCCATCTTCGAGAGCGGCACGACTAGGCCCCACAGGCCGCCGCACGCCAACAGCAGCAGGCCCCCACGGAAGGTGCGGATGTTCTGTCGCAACTTGCGTTCGCGCTCGTAAACCTTCTGGGCCATCGTCGAAAACACAGTGGCGAGCTTGCCCAGACCATCCGTCCGGCTTGCCACGTCCTGGATGCCCAGCTTTGAGGGGTTGAACCGCCCTGACTCCAGGGTCGCAGCCGCCCTTGTCAACTTGGTGACTTGGCGCAGATACTCCTTCTCGATGTCGCGAAGCCTCTTCTTTTCGATGCAGGTAGCAACCCGCGCCTTGAGAAGGGCGAGTTCGAAGTCCTTGGGCAAGAAGTCCTCGGCGCCGAGCTCGATGGCATGGACGACGCTGTTCATCTCCTCGTCGAGCGCGGAAATGACGATGACCGGCAGGTCCCGTGTCTTGGCTGACGACTTCAGCCTTTTGAGCACCTCGAAGCCGTCCATTTCCGGCATCATGATATCAAGCAGTACGAGGTCGAACGGAGCGCCAGCGGTCTGATCGAGAGCGGCCGCACCGCTCTCCACTGCCACCGCTTCGTGACCGAGGGTCTCGACCGCTTTCTTCAGCTTGATCCTCACCATCGCGGAGTCGTCGACAACGAGAATCCTACCGAAGCTGCTCATAACTATCCCCAAGGTGAAAAATGTCTTGAAGCTCCGCCACCGCCGAGTTGAAAGCGCGTCTCGCGTTCTCGATATCTACCACGTCGGGCGGCTCACCCTTCGCGCATCGGGCTTCGATACCGGCGCAGACTTCGGCTAGCTCGGTTGCTCCCATGTCTCTTGCATTGGATTTCATGGAGTGCGCGGCCCGGCGCGTCGCGGGCAAATCGGAGGTCGACCCGGATTTTGCCAGGGTCTCCATGATCGACGGTCCCTCGTCGAGGAACGAACTGACGAGTTCGACCACGTCGGATTCTTCGCCACCGACGAGTTCCCGCAGCTTGTCCAGTGCTCGCCTGTCGATTGCCAAAACATCCCCGAAGCGCAGCGCCACTTGTAAAGTTCATGCGGGCGCTTGCGGGGTGAGTCTGGTATGACCCTCGCCCGATTGTCAACGGGCCCGTACTGCCTCGCAATCACCCCAACTCCACTATTCGTGGGAAGTGAGATCGAAATCGTACCACTTCATGGAGATTGTTTTCAGGGTTCCATCGGCATGCATTTCGTCAACGGTCTTCTTGATGAGTGCCGCGAACTCATTGTCGCCCGGCAAGATCGCCACGCCATGGGGCACGCGATAGAGCGGCTGGCCGACTATCTTGAACGGCTTGCCCTCCTTGATAAGCGCCATGACTGCCGGGAGGAGATTGACCAACCCGTCGATCTCGGCTCCGTCGCCCTTCTCCAAGGCGGCGTACACGTCCTCTTCATGTTCATATGAAACGGTCACCGGATCGTCGATTTTGTAGATGAAATCAGGGACTCCAACGATCCCAGGCGGCACCTTCTTCAGGTAGTTCTCGTATTGCGAACCGGCCAGCGCCCCTATCCGCTTGCGGCTTGCATCGGCCGGCGTACGGATCGTCGTATTATCCCGATGAACGGCCAGCACGCCGATGCCATAATGATATGTTGCCGGGAAAGCGATGTGCTCGGCGCGTTTCTTGGTCGGTGTCATCCCGCCAACGACAATGTCGTATTTCCCCTGCCAATTCCCCGAGACCTGTTCATCCCACGTTATGATGGAACCATCCGGGTTGGTCACGTATTCGACCTTGACTCCCATCCGCCGTGCGACCTCACGCAATACCTCGACGTCGAACCCGTCATATTCGCCCTTCTCGTTCTTGATGACCTGTGGCGGCCAGATGTCCGGGGCTGGAGAACGCAGGGTTCCGGTCGACCGGATGTGGTCGAGCACCTCACCTGCCAGGCTGTGGTCCGCAAGTGGAACCGATAAGGCCGCCCAGGCAATTGCGATGGCAATAAGAAGGCGCTTCACAGGATGCATTCTCACCTCCATCGTAGAAGTATTCGGCAAACCCTAGCCGTTCAGGGAGTTATCATATCGTATTGATACCACTTCAGTGAAAGTTCCATCAGAGTACCGTCGGAGCGCATTTCATCGATAGTCTTCTTCACCAGCGTGCCAAATTCCTCGTCGCCCGGCACAATGGCGATACATGAGGGTGCTCTATACAACGGTTGGCCGACAATTTTTATGGGCCTTCCCTGCTTGATTAACTCAGAATAACTGGAAGGGTGTTTATCGTACCATCTATCTTCCCGTCCGAGACAGCGTCATACGCGCCTTCCTCGTGATCAAACTCGACGATTACAGGATCGCCTATTGGGTACGTGATCGGCGGCATTCCAAGAATACCGAAGTCTTCTCTCTCCAAGTACTTTTCGTGAACCGAAGCCTTCAGCACGCCAATCCGCTTTCCACTGGCATCGGCCGGGGTCTTGATTTGGCTGTTGCTCTGATTGACAGCAAGGACACCCATTCCATACCGGTAAATGGCAGGAAACGAGAGATGTTCGGCTCGCTCTGCAGTAGGCGACATGCCACCTACGACTATGTCGTACTTGCCCTGCCACTGGCCAGAGGTTTGCTCCTTCCACGTGATGACGGAGCCGTCAGAGTTTTTGACGTATTCGACTTTGGCACCTATGCGGCGGCCGATCTCTCGCAATACCTCCACATCATACCCGTCGATTTCACCATTTGGCTGCTGGATGACGGCCGGAGGCCAGATGTCTGGAAACGGAGCGCGGAGAATCCCCGTTGCTCGGATGCGGTCGAGTGCCTCACCCGCCACGCTGAACCCTGCGAGTGGAACCGACAAAACCGCCCAAGCAATGGCGACTGCAACGAGAAACCGTGTCACTGGGTTCACCCCCCTGGAGTATTTATGCACCGGGTCTGCGAGGTAGGTCGGCCTCGGCTACCGCCCCGGTCAAGGCAATCACCTTTTGGAATCCTCTAGCAATCGTATCGCATCGGCCGTAATTTAGCGATAGCGCATATTCGCTCGGCACGCATGTCGAGCATCCACGGGGCAGGCCAACACGGCCCTCGGCCTCTTGAGCAAATGTCGAGAATGTCTGACGAGCAATCGCCGGCGGCGGCGCTGATGAGCGCGGCTCATCGCGCCGTCGTGTCAATTCCGAACCACTTCAGAGAAATGAACTTAAGCATTCCATCCTCCCGAAGTCGATCGATGGCTCCCTTCAGTTCGGCAGCGAACTCTGGATCGCCCTTCTCAATGGCGATTGCGGTCGGCGTATAGAGCAGCGGCTGACCGATAATCTTGATCGGACGACCCCTTCCGATCTCACTCATGAGTGTGGACAGCGAGTCCACAATGCCATCCAGTTCTACACCATTGCCCTTTGCGAGCGACTCGTAGCCACCTTCGCTTGTCTCGAACGGCACGACGACAGGCCGGTCAATCTGATATTTGATCGGCGGAATATCAAGAATATCGAATGGCTCGCGGGTCAGATATTTTTCATATTCGGAGGACCTCACCGCTCCGATTCTCTTCCCGCTCGCGTCGGCAGGCGTTCGAATTGTCGTGTTGTCACGATGTACCGCCAGCGAACCAAGGCCGAAGGCATAAACGGCAGGAAAGTCCAGTTTTTCCGCGCGCTGTTTCGTTGGGGTTACGCTCGGAGAGACGTCCCATGCGCCCTGCCACCTTCCAGATATAACGGCGGAAAATTCCGCCACCTCAAAACGGACTTCGACGCCAAGCCGCCGTGCAACTCCCGTCAGGACGTCGACATCAAATCCATCGAAGCTGCCGTCGTCCTTGCGCCAGGAGAAGGGTGGCCACGCCGGATCTACCGCTACCACCAGAACCGCTTTTTGCCTGACTCGATCGAGGACGGGGCCGGCAGAGCCGGGCATTGACAATGCACATAAGAGAAGCAACGAAACCGTTGCAATTGACATCCGCGACAGCATCGACACGATCTCGTTCCTTTTTGATTGGTCTTCCGGGGATTCACCCGGTTTCGCCAGGTCCATTAGACAAGTTGTTGGAGCGTTGTCCGCTGACCAATACCGCTCTTTTGAGTGATGCCACGAGCTCCTCGACGCGCAATGGCTTGCTGAGGTAATCATCCATCCCTGCATCCAGATATCGCTCGCGGTCGCCCGCCATCGCATTGGCAGTGAGAGCTACGATGTAAGGTTGGCGTTGCTCGCGGGAACCGGATGCACGGATCAGCCTTGTCGCCTTGACGCCATCCATATCCGGCATCTCGATGTCCATCAGAATGATGTCATGCCGCCCTTCGGCATATGAGGAAATTGCCGACTGTCCGTCTCCCGCCAGCTCCGCCCTGTAACCTAGTCGCTCGAGCACCTTGAAGCCCAGCTTTCGATTGGTGGCGTTGTCATCAACCAGCAGGATGCGAAGCGGAAACTTGGCTGCCATCGCGCTATCAAGAACAGGACTCTTCGGCTGATCGGGTTTGGCGAAGCGCGTGGGAGCCCCGGCAAAGACCGCCATGAAAGCATTAAGAAGAGGCGATGGCTTGATCGGCTTGGAAAGCACCGCCGCGAAGTTGACTCCTTCCATCTCCATCTTCTTCTGTTCGGAGATGGGTACCATTGAGCTCAGCAACACCAGCGGAATGCTGCCTTTGTCACCGAGTGCGCGTATTCCCCTCGCCAGTTCAATGCCGTCCATATCGGGCATGTTCATATCGAGCACGATGACATCAAAGGTTTCGCCGTCTGCAATCATGCGAATGGCGTCAGAAGGGGACCCGGTTGCATACGGAATCATGCCCCAGGCCTGCGCCTGCAGGGACATTATGCGGCGGTTCGTTGCATTATCGTCGACAAACAGCAGTCTCCGGCCGGTCAGTTCAACCTTGGCCAGCGACATCTGAGCCCGTTTGGGAGCCGGGGCAGTTGGAGCGCGGATCGTGAAGAAGAAGGTTGTGCCCGTGCCCTCGACGCTTTCCACCCACACCTCGCCTCCCATGAGTTCTACGAGGTGCTTGCTGATCGCGAGGCCAAGTCCGGTCCCGCCGTAGCGCCGGGTCGTCGATGCATCGACCTGGCTGAACGACTTGAACAAGCGGTCCATTCGATCCTTGGGTATGCCGATCCCCGTGTCCCGCACCGCGAACTGCAACATGCACGGGGCCGCCTGATCTTGGCTTTGTGACCCACCCGTCTCTGCGGCTCCGAGTGAAACCTTCATTGCTGAAAGTACAATTTCTCCCCGGTCGGTGAACTTGACGGCATTGTTGAGGAGATTGATTAGAACTTGCCGCAACCTGGTATTGTCCGCGACAATTCCTTCGGGGGTTCCGGGTTCCACCACATACCCCAAGTCCAGCCCCTTCTCCGCTGTTTTTGGGGCGATCAGGTCAATCGCACTCTCAAGGCATTCGCGCAGTTCAAACGGCTTGGGATCAAGCTCCAGCTTGCCGGCTTCAACCTTTGAGAAGTCCAGTATGTCATTGATGATCGTCAGAAGTGCCTCTGCGCTGCTGTTGATCGTCTCGCCGATTTCCCGTTGCTCCTGGTCGAGCTTGGTGGAGAGCAGCAAGTTGCTCATGCCGATAACGCCGTTCATGGGCGTGCGGATTTCGTGGCTCATGGTAGCTAGGAAGGTGCTCTTGGCCTCATTGGCGGCCTCGGCGGCTTCCTTGGCCTGCTGTAGCGCTAGCGACAGCTGCTTGAGCTCGGTGAACAGCTGTGCGTTGTGAAGCGCAGCACCTGCATTGGCGGCGATAGTCGAAAGCAAGCGAAGCGAGTTGTCGTTGAACATGCCCTCCCGCGCTGTGCTTTGCACGCTGATCACACCCATGGTGCCAAGCCCTGTCTTGATCGGAACGCCCAGATAGGAAAGGGCATCCCTGCCGACGGGAGTCGCTCCGATTTCGACGCTGCGCTCGTTTACGTCCTGGTTGATGAGCAGCGGCTCGCCGGTCTCGATGATCTTGCTTGTCAGACCTTCGCCGAGGGTGAGAGTGGTGAAAGACTCGCCGAATTGGTAAGGAAAATGAATGAGGTTGGTTTTCGGGTCGAGCAGCGCCACATACACGATGTCGGCCTGAAAAATATCGCGCATCTGGTTGCCGATCAGCCGGATGGTGCTATCGAATTCGGCTTCCGCGATGAGCGCCTCGCTGACCTTGCTGATCGCACCCAGCTCGGCTGCCCGATCCTCGGTTTCCTTGAGCAAGCGCTGAGTTTCGTCGAACAGGCGGGCATTGGCGATGGCTACGCCCATATTGGACGCCAGCGTCTGCAACAGGCGCAAATGACCATTATTGAAGGCGCTGGCCTGATAACTCTGTACGCTGAGGACGCCTATAGTCTTGTTACCGGCGCTGATTGGCACGCCAATATAAGAGGCAGTTCTGTCTTCTTCTTTTGGGAAATATGCGCCTAACTCCCTTCCCTCCGCTGAGGTACGAAAAACCAAGGGTTTGCCTGTTATTATTACCTTAGAAGTTACTCCTATGCCCATCGGAAATGGCTCAATAGACACATATTTATCTCTATAGTATGCGAATGGAACACGTATTAGGTTCGACGCATCATCATGCAATAGTATTTCTGCCACCTCAGTTCCGAAGATTTCACGAACCTTGTCTCCCACGAGGCGAACGATAGTCTCAAGATTCAACGATTTCGCCATCGATTCACTTACGCTATTTAGAATAGCCAGTTCCGCGGCCCGATCCTCTGTCTCCTTGAGAAGGCGTTGGGTCTCATCGAAAAGGCGCGCGTTGGCAATCGCAACGCCCATGCTGGTTGAGAGCCCCTGCAACAAATGCATTTGAGCTTCATTGAAGGCGTTCTTCTCGTAACTTTGCACGCTGACGACGCCCAGAGTCTTGTCGGCTGCGATGATCGGAACGCCCAGATAGGATTCCGTTTCGTCCTCTTCCGTCGGCGCAAGAGCGCCCAACTCATCGGCGCGATCGTTTGAGCCGATAACGAGCGGTTCGCCGGACAGGATGATTTTCGAGGTCAGACCCTCGCCCATCGCAAATGGCTCAGGCTGTCGATACCCATTGTAATAAGCATAGGGGACGGTGATCAGATCGGACTTGTCATCGTGTAAAAGGATTTCTGCGACTTCAACGCTGAATATTTCGCGCAGCTTGTCTCCCACAATGCGGGTTACTGTCTTCACATTGAGCGTCTTCGCCATCGCCTCGCCGACGGAATTGAGAATAGCGAGCTCCTTCACGCGCCGATTGATTTCCTGCGCATAATAGACAAAGGCCCGAGCTAGATCCGATATCTCGTCGTTGCCTTTTGTTAGCGTCTCCAATTTCGCAGGAGGGCTCGTTTCCAGCATGGCGAGGCTCAACTTGCGAATGCGGCCGACGACCGACGCCTGCAAGTAACCAGCAATGAGTATGGCTCCAACCACCGCCAGGACGGCAATCAACGAGAGGACCCGGGCACGCGCCGTCAGCCGGCCGTCAAGTGCGCTGCGTTGATGGTCAACATCTTGAGCAATCTCTTGAGAAATGACGTCGGCGGCCGCAACCAGCTTGCCGGAGAAAAGCTCGTTGTCAGCCAACTGGCCGCGAATATCATCGAACAAGCGGAATAGTCTGCCCTTCAGTTCCACGACGCCCCGGGGGCCCAGCAAGGCCTCTTCAAACTGCCTTGCCAAATTGGGGTCTGCCGTAGCCAGCAAGGAAATCCTTGGCCGCAGTTCATTCGCCATAGTCTGCAGCTCTTCAGGTTTGCCCGCCGTAGCAAGCCCAAGGGCCGTCGCAGTCACCTCATTCGTGAGGGCACCATGCAGGGCTAGGACGCCGTCGGCCTTTCCAGATACGGCGATGCGAAAGATACGCTGGAGCAACCCCTCCAACGCATCTTCGGTTGCAGCACGGTCGTAGAGTGTGGTGGCAAGCGTATCGAGATTCCGGAACAGTTCCGCCGTCGTCTCTTCAATCTCCGAGAGGTCCTTGCTTGTCTGCGACTTGAGTTTGCCGGTCAGCTCCTGAAGTTTTGACTGCTCCTTGAAACTGAGGAGCGAGAAGTTGAGCAAGGCATCCTGCTCCAGCCCTTTTGCGTACAGCGATGGCGCCAGGCGTGTGATTGCTTGGGCGCGCTGCCGCAGCTCGGCGGCGGTCTGGATGGCCTCGACTTGGACGTCGGCCACCGAGTCGAAGCTTTGCCGCAATTCGTTGAAGGATTGGACAGCGATGACGCTGATCGCACCGACCATTAGAGCGAGAGCGACAAGACCTATCATCGCCCGGGCGGCAAGACCATGCCAGGGACGATGGGGCCGCTTGCCGTCGCTCGCTTCGCTCATATATCCCGCCCACGCCGCTATCGTGCGTCCCAGCGGCACACCTTGTATCCCAATCTGGAGCCGCCGGGGGAATTCGTCAATCAGGCCGTTCTTCGGGCCCACTGGCGGAGTACGCGGGCGATAGGCTCGCCACGCGTCACTCGCCGAATTGCTTTGGACGCAAAGCGCCTACGATGGTCAGCAACGGTCACACCGCGACGTGCGCACGCCCAATCTAACTGTCCGCTCGTGAAGTGTCGTAGACCGAAGCTGCCGGTCTGTTCTCGGCCCCAAAGCGGCGTCGCCCTTAGGCTTTCCCGTTACTTGGCCTTTGGCCCAGATGAACGCTTTTTCACGGCGCTGGTCGACGCCTTGCGCCCTAGTCCGCTAGCCTTAGCCAGCTGTGAGCGGGTTGCAGCATAGTTCGGCGCAACCATCGGGTAGTCGACGGGCAAGCCCCATTTGGTGCGGTATTCGTCGGGCGTTAGACCGTAGTGCGTGCTCAGGTGGCGCTTGAGCGACTTGAACTTCTTTCCGTCCTCAAGGCAGACCATGTAGTCCGGCGTCACCGACCTCTTCGGATTCACGGCGGGCGTCAGTGCAGGCTTCGGCTCTTCGAACGGCTGCCCAATCTTTGACAGCGACGCGTTCACACTCTCGATCAACTCTGGCAGTCCCGCCACCGGAACGGCATTCTTGCTGACATACGCAGACACAATATCTGCGGTCAGTTCGATCAGAGCAGCGTGAGCGTGATCGTGTTCGTCCGACATCGTGTAAAATTCCTCAGTTTTGAAACAATCGAAGCCCAACTGCTTCTTACCTGCCATTTCGCAAATAGCTAGCCGTCAAGGCACATTCGGCTGGACTTCCTTGCGCGCGCAAGCATTGGTGTGGGGAACGAAGAGGCGGTATCCATCGCCACCAAAACCAAGGTCTCTCTCCAGCCCGCCAGCCGGGCTCAAGTCAGTACAGGCGCCGGATTGGCCGGCACTGACACTGAAGGAGAACGATCATGGCAACACTCGGCACCGATCAAAGCACGGAATCCGACAACGACAAGCTTCAGATCCCGCCGGAGCCGCGTGAGCACATTTGGGACGCGCTCGAGACCCCGCCCAAGCGGGCGAAGAAGGCGAAGTCGCCCAAGAAGAGAGCTCGTGACGTTGACGCTGGTGCGGAGGCGGGACCGGCAAAGCCACCGAAGGCTGCGGCCCGCAACGAGAGCAAGCAGAGCAAATCGGACCTAGTGCTGTAGAAACTTCGCCTGGCCAAAGGCGCCACCATCGAGATGCTGAAGGAGGTCACAGGCTGGCAGGCACACTCGGTACGGGGCTTCTTGTCGGCGGTGGTCAAGAAGAAGCTTGGCCTCAACCTGGTCAGCGATGTCGGCAAGGATGGCGTCCGCCGCTACCGCATCGATGACGGCGCGAGGGCGCCTAAGCCTCATGCGCGCTAAGCTCGACATCGAAGCAGCGGTCGCCGCCTTAGGCGACCTCTCCCGCGAGGATCTCGCAGCCCAATGGGAGAAGATCTACAGATGCTCGCCACCGAAAGGTGTCAGGCGTGAGCTTCTGATCAGGGCAGCAGCCTGGCATCTTCAGGCAAAACGTCTCGGTGGATTTTCCACCGAGACGCGTCGCATGCTCAGGTCCGCCATAGACCGGGTCGAGAAGAAGGTCGCCGACCGTGACAGGCAACCTAGCGTTGGCACTGACGACATCAAGGTGACTGCCGCTCCAAAGCGCAAACTAGTTTTGCCAGGCGCACGGTTGGTCCGTGACTGGAACGGCAAGACCCACATCGTCGACGTGCTCGAGGATGGCTTCGTCTTTGAGGCCAAGGTTTATCCCTCGCTATCGTCGATCGCGCGCAAGATCACCGGCGCACATTGGTCCGGTCCGAGGTTCTTTGGCTTATGAGCAGCAACGCGACACGTCGCCTGCGCTGCGCGGTCTACACTCGTAAATCGAGCGAGGAAGGCCTCGATCAGGAATTCAACTCGCTCGACGCCCAGCGCGAGGCCTGTGTGGCGTTCATTGCCTCACAGGTCGGCCTTGGCTGGAAGCTCGTCCCTGATCGTTATGACGATGGTGGCATCTCAGGTGGAACGATGGAGCGCCCCGCTCTGCAGCGGCTGCTTCAAGACATTCGCGACAAAAAGATTGATGTAGTGGTCGTCTATAAGATCGACCGCCTCACCCGCTCGCTGATGGACTTTTCGAAGATCGTCGAGATCTTCGATGCCAGCTCGGCGTCATTCGTCTCTGTGACCCAGCAGTTCAACACCACCACATCGATGGGCAGGCTGACGCTAAACGTGCTTCTGTCCTTTGCGCAGTTCGAGCGCGAGGTCACAGCCGAGCGCATCCGCGACAAAATCGCGGCATCGAAGAAGAAGGGCATGTGGATGGGCGGTGTCGTGCCGCTCGGCTATCGCGTGGAGCATCGCAAGCTAGTCATCGACGACGGCGAGGCGAAGATCGTTCGGCTTCTCTTCAAGCGCTACCTTGTGCTGAAGTCAGTGCGCGACCTTGCTGACGAAGCGGCGCGGGACAGTCTCACGACGCGCACCCGCGAGCGCCAGGATGGGACCCTTGCTGTGACGATGCCGTTCGGCCGCGGCAATCTTTATCACCTGCTCTCGAATCCCATCTACATAGGCAAGATCAAGCACAAGGATCAGGTCCACGACGGCGAGCACGAGCCGATCATCGCAGGCCCGGTGTTCAAAGAGGCGCTGGCGCTCCTGGCGTCTCAAGCACCACGCCGGAGGAGCAAATCGAACGTCACTCAGCCGCACCTTCTCACCGGACTTCTCTTTGACGAACATGGCGAGAACCTTCGATCGGTGCATGCCAACAAGCGAGGCGTTCGCTATCGCTATTATGTCTCAAAACAGTTTGTTGATCAGCGGCGCCGCAGCTCCGACGGATGGCGTCTTCCTGCCGATGCAGTTGAATCAGTCGTTGAGCTTCAGCTGAATCGTATTCTCAGCGATCACAGCCAAATCGCTGATTTGATTCGGCGTTGGGGAGGTCCCGGCGAGATTCAATACGCGATGAGCCGCGCGGCTGAAGTCAGGACTGCCTGGAGCTTCGAGACTGCCGACGCTAAGCGATCGCTTTTTCAGAAACTCGCTCGCCGCATCGCACTTGGTCAGAAGGCATTGACCGTCGACATTGATTGCCGGGGACTATCCGAACATCTGCTCGATAGGGCTTTGCCATCCGACGGCGGCGCTGAAACGCTGTCGATCACATGCCCATTTGAAATCAAGCGACGCGGCGTCGAGATGCGCATCGTACTAACCGATCCCTCGTCCAACGGCTCGGAGCCGGATGCAGCGTTGATCGACGTGGTCTATCGCTCTCAGCTTTATCTCCATCAACTCACCGATGGCTCGGGTCGAAGCCTGACGGAGATCGCCAGCTTGAACGCGACCACCGTCTCTGAGGTGAGCAGGCTGCTGCCGCTGGCGTTTCTCTCGCCGAAGATCGTGTCGAAGATTATCGCCGGCATCCAGCCAGTCGAACTCACAGCCCATGGGCTGTCGCGCCTGTCCCGCCTTCCCCTCGCATGGTCCGATCAATCTGCCCTCCTCGGCTTCTGATTCCGACCATCGCCCGAGCATCGCTTTTCCAAACAGTTGGCTACGCAAATGGGGCTGCAGAGACGAAGGTCCGAAATCGAGCCATTCTAGGCCCAGACGGGGTTGTCTCAGCCAAGCGTTGCCGCAAGTGCGCCGGTAACCTACGGAAATGTCGACACTATTCTGAGATGGTCGAAAACGCGCCAGAACTCGCAGACTGAATGGTGGGCCCGGAGGGTCATCATTTCCTACAGGAAATCAATACGTTAGCGGCTGGTTCGCCAACCCGTTTCCTTCGTATGATCTCGTATGGTCTGGCGAACCTAAGGACCACGACGAGGACTAGCCTCCGCAAGGCAATGAACCATGCCATGCTCGGTGAGCCCATTGACGGCAGGACTGCCGCCGACTGGGGGCCTTGCCGAGAGCATCGAGCTGCCGTTCCCGACTATCGGCGTTCAACGGCTGGAGAACCCGCACGGGGAATGCGCCGCCGCCGGAGATCCCGCCGGCGCTGAAAATCGCCGTCGCAGCCGCACACAAACCGGCGCAGACAAATGGCACCGCGGAGTAAGAAAGCTGTGGCGCTACCAGTTCACGGCGCGGCTTTCAGCTAGCACACCGCTACTTTCGAGTCTCCAACTTGACGGATGGGCACTTCAACTGTCTAGCCGGCCTCGCAACGAGACGGCGCGAGGCAGGCGGACCTAGCAGTAGAACGCCGAATTCCTGGTAGCCGACCAAGCAGCTAACTTTCCAGGTTGAGAATGAGCCTCTCCGCTGCCCAACCCATAGCCCCCTCCGTCCAGCAAACTTTAGTCAACAATCCATAAGATGCAAGAGTTGATTTATATCTTATAGAATGCGAGAACGCCTGTGCAACCCGGAGGGACGAATGACAGGAAATCGAACACCGCCTGACGGCGCGGCTATCGCGCTGTTGGAGCAGAGAGCGGTTCAGCTCAAAAAGAACATGCTTGTTCAAGCGCGTGGGAAGGGACAGGGATATCTTGGCCAGGGGCTCGGCATCGCCGAACTGTTTGCCGCCATGTACTTTCATGAACTCCGTTACGATCCACAGGACATGACCGATCCGGATCGTGACAGGTTCCTGGTTTCGACTGGCCATTATGCGATCGCGCTTTGGGCGGCTTTCGCTGAAATCGGCCTTATCGATCGTGCCATCCTTCCCACATACGGCGCCGATGGCGGTCAGATCGATATGACGACCTTCGACGCCGTGCTATGACCGGCGGTTCCCTGGGCCAAGGTCTTGGCGTTGCAGTGGGCATCGCGTTGGCCCACAAGCTCGATGGTCGATCGGCGCGCGTCTTCGTTGAGATCTCGGACGGAGAGGTCCAGGAAGGATCGACCTGGGAAGCGGCCATGTCCGGATCGGCCTTCAAGCTCGACAATCTTGTCGCCCTGGTCGACTGCAACGGCATTCAGGCCGACGGCGCGATCGTGATGGATATCGAGCCAATTGCCCAGAAATGGCGGGCATTCGGCTGGGACGTCGTTGAGATCGACGGCAACGACATGGCCCAGATCATCGACGCCCTGAGTTGGGCTCGCACCGTGAACCAGATTCCCAAGGCGGTGATTCTGAGAACGAAGCCCGGCAAGGGACTCCCGACGCTCGAGGCACGTGAAAAAGCGCACTTCATCCGCGTCGAACAAAATGAATGGGATCTGCTGGTCCGGGAACTGGAGGACCAAAATGCTTAATTCAGACAGGAATGCTCGTGCGGACAGCGGCAAGCGCAGCATCCAGGCTCCCTTCGGCGCCGCCTTGGTGAAACTCGCCTCTGATCACGACGACATCGTCGGGCTGACCGCCGACCTTGGAAAATATACCGATATCATGCCTTTCGCTGCGGCCTTTCCGGACCGATATTTCAATGTCGGAATGGCCGAACAGAATCTGATCGCTGTAGCAGCCGGAATGGCCAAGACTGGCAAGACGCCTTTCGTCACCACCTATGGGGTCTTCGCCACACGACGTGCTTACGACTTCATCGCGGTCGCCTGCGCGCACAGCGATCTCAACGTCAAGATCTTCGGTGCGCTGCCTGGGCTGACGACATCCTACGGCGCGTCGCATCAGGCGATCGAGGATTCTGCCTTGATGCGAGCAATCCCCGGGCTGACCGTCATCGATCCTTGCGACGCGTCGGAAATCATGCAGGTGGTACATGCTGCCTATGAAATGCCGGGCACAGTCTACGTCCGGCTGCAGCGCGGCAATGTGCCGATAGCCCTACCCGCAAATTACAGCTTCAAGACGGGAAAGGCGCAGATCGTCAGGACAGGTGAAGACATCGGCATCATCAGCACCGGCATTTCAACGGCGCACGCACTGGAAGCCGCTGTCCGGCTGGGGGAGGCCGGCAAATCCGCCGCTGTTCTGCACGTGCCGACGCTGAAGCCATTCGATCATGCCGCTGTGATCGAATTCGCCAAGTCTTTCGGTCGGCTGGCAACGGTGGAGAATCACGTGAAAGCGGGCGGTCTCGCCACGCAGGTCGCCGAATGCTTGTTCGACGCCGGCATCGTGAGGAACCTGCAGCGTATCGGCCTGCCCGACGCCTTCGTGGAATACGGCTCTCCTGCCTATCTCATGGACAAATATGGGATTTCCGCCACGAAAATCTTCGAAGCGCTTCGTTGAACAAAAAATGGGCGCCGATCGAGGCGCCCATTTTTGAAGGCCGAAGATTGCATCGGCGACGTCAGGCGCCATTGCGTTGGATGAAGCTGAGAATGTTCTCCGCACCCAATTTGATATCGCGCTGAAGCGCCTCGCGAGCCGCAGTTCCGTCGCGGTCGGCAAAAGCCCGCAGGACATTGATATGTTCTTCGCCACCAAAATGGATCAGGGGCATACCGCCATAATAGATCGAGTGGATCGGGCCCATCGATACCCACAGCGTTTCGATCTGAGCAAACAGCATGCGCAGCCCCGACGCCTCACAGGCTCCGAAATGAAACTGCCTGTTCGCCGTGATCGCGGCCTCGGTATTTTTCACTTTCTCGGCAGAAACATATTGCTCATTGATCTTGCGAAGCTCATCTATGCGTTCCTGACTGATACGGCTCGCGGCCAGTTCTGCTGCGAGGCCTTCCAGCGCAATCCTTATTGTCATCAGTTCGGTAAGCCGTGTGACTGTCAGATCGGGAACCGTGACGAAGCGCCCTGACCTGAGTTCAAGCGCCTGTTCACTGACCAGCCGCAGGCAGGCCTCGCGGACCGGAGTGGCGCTGGCGCCCATCATCTCCGCCAGGTCCTGCATGACCAGTCGCTCGCCCGGCCGGAATCGGCCTTCCATCAGGGACTGCCGTAGCGCCACATAGCATCGCACGGAAAGACTGCCCTGCTCCAGACGGGTTACGGGCGAAGTCGACAGGGCAATCATAGATGCAGCCTTGGACATTGGTACTCCGATTCCTGATTGCTTCTGGTTGGGGAGCACAGTCCAGGACCAGCGGCAATGTCAATCCATAGGTTATAGAATGGCGACGAAATACAAGGGGCTCCCCTCCCCTACATCCGTCAGCGGCGGCGAAGCAGACTCAGAAAGACCATCAGCAAGATCGTCACCAGCAGCAGGATCGCCGACATCGCAAGGATGGAGGGATCGATATTGTCCTTGATGCCTTCGAACATCTGGCGCGGCAAAGTCTTCTGCTGCGGTCCGCCGATAAAGATCGCCACGACGACGTCGTCGAAAGACGTGACGAAAGCGAAGATCGCTCCGGCGATGACACCGTTTGCGATTATCGGCAGGACGATCGTGAAGAACGCGTGGATCGGCGATGCCCCAAGGCCGCCGGCTGCTTGCAGCAGCCTGTTGTCGAAGGTCTGGAGGGTCGAGGAGACCGTGATCACGACGAAAGGCACCCCGAGCACAGTGTGGGCGATGACAAGTCCTGAGAAGGTGGCTACCAGCCCGAACTTCGCGAACATGAAATATGTGCCGACCGCTGTTACAACGACCGGCACGATCATTGGTGAGACAATCAGCGCCAGCACGAGGCTCGAGCCACGGAAGTTGTTGCGGGTAAGGCCGAAGGCGGCAGCCGTACCCAGCACCGTTGCCAACGCCGTGGAGAGACTGCCGACGATCAGGCTGTTCCTGAGAGCGAACATCCAGGGTGTCGGCTGCAGAACCTTTTCGTACCATTGCAACGAGTATCCCGGCAGTGGGTAGGACAGGAAACTCGCGGAGCTGAACGAGATCGGCAGGAACGCCAGCAGCGGCCCCAGCAGAAACAACATCATGATGAGGGAGTAAGCTGTTATGACCCGATTGGTTTTCACGGGAGCGTCCTCATTTCAAAGCCACTATTCGCGAGAATCCAAGGAGCCGGCCGAAAGTGCCGAAGATAAGCAACACAGCTGAAAGAAGAACCACGCCGAGGGCTGCGGCCATGCCCCAGTTGATGACGCTGTTGGTATGGAAGGCGATAAAGAAGCTGATCATATTGTCGCCTGCTCCGCCAACAAGCGCGGGAGTAATGTAGTAACCGATGGCGATGATAAAGGTCATCAAGCAGCCAGCGCCCACGCCCGGCAAAGTCAGGGGCAGATAGACCTTGAAGAAACCGAGGCAAGGATGGGCTCCTAGGGACGCCGACGCTTTCATGTAGTTCGGTGAAATACCGTTCATGACGCTGCGGATCGGGAGAACCATGAAGGGCAGCAGAATATGAACCATCACGATATAGAGGCCCGTGCGGTTGAAAATCAGCTGCAGCGGTTCGCTGACGATGCCCAGCCGGGTGAGAAAGCTGTTGACCACGCCATCCTTAGACAGGACCACGATCCAGGCGCTGGTGCGAACCAGCAACGATGTCCAGAAGGGTAGGATGACGCTGAACGTCAAAGCCGCGGCAAGTCGACGGGGCAGGACAGTGATCGCAAACGCAATTGGATAGCCAATGACCGAGCAAAGCAGCGTGACGGTGCCGGCGATCTGGAATGTGCGCAAGAACGTATCGAGATAGACGCGTCGATCGTCCTCGACGCGGACGATACGCCCGGCATCGTCCATCTTGAGGTCGAACGCGGCGAGAAAGAACGCTGGCGTGAGACTAGCCGTCGCCCGGTTCAGCGCCAGCCAGTAGCGAGGGTTCGACCAGCGGGCATCGATGCTGGTCAGTTCATCCTGCGGAGCGGTGCTGGTTTGTTCAGCTTGCAATCGACGCGCGGTCTTGAAGAGCAGCGCACGATAGCCGGGAACCTCGAAATCCAACCGCCGCGCTGCTTCCCCGAGTGCCATGGAATCGTTGTTCGACCTCAGGTCGAGGGCCAGCGCCGAAAACACGGAGTCTGGCGGAAGCCCGCGACCGTCCCAAGTCGCTATCGCTTTGCTGAGATGCGGCAGCACCGAGGGCACTTCGTTGTTGCGAACCGAATAGCTCAGCATGACCGCAAGCGGAGCGAAAAAGAAAACCGTGAGGAAGACGACGAGCGGCGCTGACAGCAGGATCGGCGCGGTCGTCAGTTTCGCGCGCCTGATAGGCTGCTTCTGCTCTGGCACAGAACACTCATTCATTGGTCGCACCATTCGATCGTGCCGAAATCCCAGCCCCGGGCGAGAAGGCATCCCGGGGCCTTGCCACCTGCTCGTTAGCGCGCACGCCAGGCTTCGAACTTGGCTGTCAGATCCGCGTCATTTTCCGCCCAGAAAGCAGCGTCGAAGGGAATCGCGTTCTTCAGGTTCTGAGGGGCTGTCGGCATGGCCTCCCCGGCCTTCGGAGAGACCATCGCGATCGCCTTCTTGTTCATGATGCCATAGGCGATCTTCTCGGGAAGCTTCGACTGGATTTCCGGTCGGCTCGCAAATGTGAGGAACTTCTCGGCCAAATCCTTGTGGGGCGAGCCCGAAACGATGCCCCAGTAGTCCTGACCGTACATCTGTCCGTCCCATACAAGCGCGAAGTGCCGGCCGTTCTGGTTTGCCGTCGTCACGCGACCGTTGAAGGCTGTCGTGACCGCGACGTCGCCGGCTGCAAGCCGCTCGATGGGCTCAGCACCGGTCGACCACCAGACGATCTGCGACTTGATCTCGTCGAGCTTCTTGAATGCACGCGCCACACCCTCGTCGGTGGCCAAGACCTTGTAGAGATCCTCATTCTTGACACCGTCAGCAAGGAGCGCGGCTTCAAGGGTCAAGCGCGCGGATGCTCTCATCCCGCGCTTGCCGGGCCACTTCTTCAGGTTCCAGAAATCGACCCAGTTCTTCGGACCGTCGGTGATGCGATCCTGATCATAGGCAAAGATAAACGACCATGCGAATGCGCCGACGCCACATGGCTGTACCGCCTGGGGCAGGAAATCTTCGGGATAGCCGATCTTGGACCAATCGAGCTTCTGATAGAGGCCCTCGTCGCAGCCAACGATCATCTCGGCGTGGTCCAGCTGGACCACATCCCAGGTTACGTTCTTGGACAGCACCATGGCACGGATCTTGGCCTGCTCGCCAGCGTAAGAATCCTCCGAAAACGTTACGCCGGCCTCCTTGGCGAACGGTTCGAAGAAGACCATACGCTCGGCGTCCTGCAGCACGCCGCCGGCGCCGACCAGGGTTATGTCGCTGGCATGGGCAACTTGAGCGGCGAGCAGGATGGCCGCCGCGGATAGCAAGGTGGAAATCGGGTTCATTCGCATGTTTCAGTTCCCTTCGATTTGATGTTTTTGTTGGATCACGATTTTAGGTTGGGCTTTCTATCGGCCCACGGTCTCGCCTCCTCGAGTTGTCGCGCCAGGTTGAAAAGCAGTCCCTCCTCGCCGTAGCGCGCCGTGAATTGCGTGCCGACAGGCAGGCCCTCGGCGTTCCAGTGAAGTGGAACGCTCATGGCTGGCTGTCCGGTCATGTTGGCGAATGTCGTGAAGGCGAGGAATTCAATGAAGCGGTCCATGACCGCGTCTCCTCCATGCACGCCCGCGTCGAAGTGACCGAGAAGCGGTGCCGGCGAGGCCAGGGTCGGAGTCAGCCAAAGATCATATCGGCTGTGGAACTCGGCAATTTTGCGCGCGAAGCAGTTGAAGAACACGATGTCCTTCAAATATTGCGCAGCGGTGATTCTGATGCCCTCTTCGAAAAGGTAGCGATTGAACGGCTCGGACCGTTCGACGGCGCTGTCGATAGCGATACCCGTGCGCTCCGAAAGCAAGGACAGTATACGGGTCGCCGTCAGCGTCCAGAACCGCCGGTACACCTCCTCATATTCCGCAAATGAGAAATCCGGCGCGTTGAACTCAACCTGATGACCAAGATCTTCTAGTAGACGCGCCGCCTCGTGGACCGCCTCCTTGCAGCTAGGGTCGACGGGCGTTCCAAACATCGAGACATCGGCACACGCGATGCGCAAGGCTCGAGGGCGGCGCCTCATCTGCTCGGTGAAACTGGAGCGTTGCACCGGAGCGTAGTAGGGATCGCCCGGCATTCCGCCAGCTGTCACGTCCAGTAGTGCCGCGCTGTCCCGGACCGACAAGGTCACCGCATGTTCCGCGCCGATACCCGCGACGCTGCCCTCTCCGAAGTCAGGACCATGGGTGATCCGCCCCTTGCTGGGTTTCAGACCAAACACGCCACAACAGGAGGCGGGAATGCGAATGGATCCTGCCCCGTCATTGGCGTGTGCCGCCGGCACCATCCGGGCGGCGACAGCGGCCGCCGATCCACCGCTGGAGCCGCCACTGGACCGTCTTGTGTCCCAAGGGTTGCGTGTCGGGCCGAACAATTTCGGCTCAGTCGTCCCGAGCGTGCCGAATTCGCAGGTGTTGGTTTTCCCCAGCGTTACCAGGCCGGATTTCCGGTAGCGCGCCATGAGTTCGCTGTCATGCGACACAGGTCTGTCGACCAGCAAGGGACTGCCTGCACTGGTGGGAAGGCCAGCATAATTGATCGCCAGATCCTTGATGAGGAAGGGGACTCCCGATAAAGGAGCCGCGTTCAGGTCCGCCAGATTCGCGAGATCCTGCGCCGGGTGGATCGGGCGTATCACCGCGTTGACAAGCGGATTGACAAGATCAATCCGCGCCTGCGCGGTTTCGGCCAGTTCAGATGGCGTAAGATCCTTGGCGGCAACCAGCGCGGCAAGGCCAACAAGGTCTGTCTCCATCAGATTATTGCTGCTCGGCATTTTGTCCTCTGCTCATGCGCAAAAGGCGATGCAGTCTTCGGCGGCCCATGTGAGTTCACACCGGTCGCCCGGATTCAGGCCGAGCCCTTCAGCAACGTTCAATTGCTTGACCAGCAGCCCGGTGCCGGCATCGGTCTGGGCGTGAAACTGGAAGTGATCTCCGAGATAGATCCGATCGCGGATGCGGGCAGTCAGCTGTGCGGCGGAGCTGTTTCCCGCGGCACGGAGAGAGATCTTCTCGGGCCGAATGGAGATGATCGCTCGCTGGCCCTTCGCAAGACCAGTAGCCGCACGCGCCTGTGTGCTTATTCCGTGATCGATGATGAGCGTTGCCAACCCATCTCTGACAGCGATGACCTCACCTTCAATGGCATTGTTGTCGCCGATGAAGCCGGCCACGAAGCGTGTCTGCGGCGCATCGTAAAGCGCGCCGGGCTTGTCGAGTTGCTCAATGCGCCCGCAGTTGAAGATCGCGATACGGTCCGACATGGTGAGCGCTTCGGATTGGTCATGGGTCACATAGACGATGCTCACACCTAGCTCCTGATGCAGATGCTTGATCTCGAGCTGCAGGTCTTCGCGCAGCCTCTTGTCCAGCGCGCCCAGCGGCTCGTCCATCAAGATAAGTTCCGGCTGGAAGACGATCGCGCGCGCCAGCGCGACGCGCTGCTGCTGCCCACCCGACAGCAGCGCGGGTTTCCTTTCAGCGAAGTCACGCATCTGCACCATGTCCAGAGCGCGGTTCACGCGCTGGGTGATGACACCCTTCGCCAGTCTCCTCACGCGCAATGGGTAGGCGAGGTTTTCTGCCACAGTCATGTGGGGAAAGAGCGCATAGTTCTGGAACACCATTCCGATGTTCCGCTTGTGGGCCGGAAGATTTTCGATCGGCCGGCCGTTGAGATAGATCCGACCAGCGCTCGGAGCCTCGAAGCCCGCCAGCATCATCAGCGATGTCGATTTGCCGGATCCGGATGGACCAAGCAACGTGAGGAACTCGCCCCGCTCGATGTCCAGGGTCAGCCCCCTGATGATGATGTTGTCCCGGTCATAGGCCTTTGACACATTCTCGAAGCGAACGACGACGTTCGTCTGCGGAGGAAGTGTATCGTCCCTATGGCTCTCGCTGATACGCTGAAGCATGGATGCCGTTCCCAGTTCTGCACTTAACGTGATGTTTTTATTGTCTGAATCTACTAGCCGAAGACGTCTTCAAGCGCCTGATGGACGATCTCCACCAGCTGTTCCGTCTCCGTTTCACTGATCTGGAATGGGGGGCAGAAGGCGATCGTGTCGCCCATGTTCCTGACGAGAGCGCCGCGCCGTCGGCACGCCATCTCGATTTTCGCGCCGATGCGCTCTTCGGGGGCGAACGGAATGTTGTCCTTCCGATCGGCGACGATCTCAATTCCGCCGAGGAGGCCTACACCACGGATGTCGCCGACAAATTCATGATCGGAGAATTTCTGCCGAAGCGACGAAAGCAGGTGCGATCCGGCGCTACGCGCCAGCCCCACAATGTCGATTTCCTGGTAGATCCTGAGCGCCTCCACAGCGACGGCGGACGTCACAGGATGGCCCGAATACGTGAACCCATGGCCAAACACCCCGATCGAGGCGGCCTGGTCGGCAATGGCCTGGTATATCCTGTCTGATATTATGACGCCGGCAATCGGCATATGCCCGGCCGAGAGGCCTTTGGCTATCGACACCATGTCCGGCTTGATGTTGAAGGTCTCGGATCCAAACCAATTTCCCGTGCGGCCAAAGCCGCAGATGATCTCATCGGCCAGCAGTAGAATGTCGTGGCGAGCGAGCACCTCCTGGATCAGCGGGAAATAGTTCTCTGGCGGGATAAAGACGCCTCCGGCGCCCATCACCGGCTCGGCAATCATCGCGGCGATATTGTCGGCGCCTTCCGCGAGGATCATCGCTTCCAGTTCGCGGGCGAGCCTTGCACCAAATGAAGCCAACGATTCGTTCGGCTCGGCCTCCCGGAAATGATGGGGCCGCCTGGCATAGAGGATATCCCCGGTCGGCAGGTTGAATGCCCGGTGCATGTTGGGCAATCCGCAGAGTGCCGCCGCCATTACGGTGCTGCCGTGATAGGCGCCTTGCCGGCTGATGATCTTGCGCTTTTCAGGCTTGCCTCGCGCGCAGTTGTAATACCAGGCCAGCTTGACCATGGAGTCCGTCGCCTCGGAGCCCGTGCTGGTCAGGTAGATCTTGCAGGAGGGGATTGGTGAGATCTCCTCGATCAGTCTCACCAACTCTGCGACCGGTTCGTTCGAACGGTGATTGGCCGTATGATAGGCGCCAAGCGTGCGCATCTGCCGATACGCAGCATTCGCAAGCCGCTCATTGGAAAATCCGAGCGAGGCGCACCAGAGCCCCGACATGCCCTCGATGTAGCGGCGACCAGAATCATCGACCACGGTTGCGCCGCGGCCCTCCACAACCATCAGCGGTCCCTCGGTTTCATGAAGGCGCGGATTCGTCTGCGAATGCAGGTGCAACTGCATCTCGGCCGCGCGGTGATTGTTGCTCATGCCTCGGGTTCCCCGGATTTCCGATAGCGCAACGGTCGTACCCGCTTGCACTTATGACTTCGCACTTATAACTTATAGATTACAGATTACAAGAAGCGGATTCGCAAATTCGCGCGCCGCACAGCCAACGGAGAGATTCAACTCGATGCGCAACGAAATCGGGGGGGCAGGCCAGCAGGATCAATCTGCCGGCTTGACAGCGAGATTGGCCAACGTGCTTGCCGGAGGGATAGGAAGCGGGGGGCGCTACGAGCACCGCGATCTCTTCATTGCCAAGGGCAAAGGCGCGCATGTGGTGGATGCCGACGGCAAACGCTACATAGACTACATGCTCGCGTTCGGCCCGCTGATCCTCGGCCATGCCCCACGCGTTCTCTCAGAAGCAATCGCTCAATCGCTTGAAACCGGCATCATGTTTGGTGCGGCCTGCGAGAGCGAGTTGCTGCTCGCCGAAGAAGTCGTCAGCTCATTCCCTTGTGTCGACAAGGTAAGGTTCACCAATTCCGGAACCGAGGCCGTGCAGTCGGCACTGCGACTGGCACGTGCATATACCGGCCGCGACAAGATCCTGAAATTCGAGGGCCATTTTCATGGCTGGGCGGACAATGTCTTCATAAGCGTCAAGCCGGTCGCGCATATGGGGCTCGCCAGCCATCCGAAACCCGTGCCGATGACTCCGGGCCAGCCCAAGAGTGTGATCGACGACATTGTCATCGCAACATGGAACGACTTCACGGGGATTGAGCAGATCATGGCACGGCATGGGTGCGAGATCTCAGCTATCATTCTCGAGCCGTGCCCGACGAACAACGGATTTCTGGAAGTCGCACCGGGTTTTCTGGAAAAGCTCCGTTCGCTGGCGTCAGCCTATGGCTCGATCCTGATCTTCGACGAGGTGGTCAGTGGCTTCAGGATGGCGCTCGGTGGAGGGCAGGAACTTTACGCGATCGTCCCCGATCTCTGCACGTTCGGCAAGGCGTTTGCCGGCGGCTTGCCCATTGCAGGCTTTGGCGGCCGCGACGATATCATGTCGCTCCTGGTCGACAATGCCGTTTCGCATCTGGGAACTTACAATTCCGGCGCATTGTCCTGCGCCGGCGCGCTTGCTGTGTTGCGCGAATTGAAGCGTGATGACCAGGCGGCTCTGAAACACATCCAACGATTGGGAAAAGAACTTATCGCCGGCTTCAACCATGTTTTCCGGGAGACAGGAACTCAGCTATCCGCAGGCGGCCCCGGCGCCGTCGTCAGCGTCTATGGGTCCGCGACAATTCCCAGAACCTATCGAGATGTCCTGTCGCATAATAAGGAGTTCCTGGCACGCATTCATCGTGCCCTGCTCCACCACGGCATCTGGTCCTTTGCACGCGGGACCTTCATGATTTCCGCAGCGCATGACGAGAACGACATCCAGCAAACTATCCACGCGATGAAACAGGTACTGACCGAAGACATCAATGGCGCAGGAGCATGGCGATGACGGGAATTTACATCGTAACCGGCGGCACCCATGGAATTGGTGCCGCATGCGTCGAGCATCTGGCATCAAAGCGCGCCAAGGTCCTTTGTGTCGGTCGTGACGCGAAAAAGGGTTCGGAGATAGCAGGCGCTTTCTCGAGAGTTACCTTCTGCCGGGCAGATGTCAGCGACGAGGCCGACTGCAAAGCGGCGGTTGATCTGGCACTGACGCTAGGCGACGGACAGATCGCTGGCCTCGTCAACAATGCGGGCATGTCGATGCGGCGCACCTTCATCGATACGACGGCGGAGGAATGGGACAGGATTTTCGCAGTCAACACCCGAAGCGTTTATCTGTTCACGCGGTTGAGCCTGCCCGGCCTGATCAGGTCCAAAGGATCCGTGGTGACCGTTTCGTCCGTCGCTGGAATGACAGGCGCCGAGGGTATGGCTGCTTATTGCGCGAGCAAGGCCGCACTCATAGGTCTGACCCAGGCGCTCGCTCTTGAGCACGGCAAGGATGTGCGCTTCAACGTCATCTGTCCTGGCCAGGTCAATACCCGGATGATGGCATCGACGATGGCCAATCCGACCATTCTCAACGCCTTGCTTCGAACCATACCCGTGGAACGGATCGCGGATCCGCGCGAAGTCGCCGAGGTGGTCGGCTGGCTGCTTTCCAGCAATTCGTCATTCATCAATGGTGCCGTCATTCCTGTGGATGGTGGAGAAACCGCGGGAATTCGACAACTACGTTTCGAATGACTTTCCGAACCGAGCCATCGATGGGGTGACCGGAGAATTCGGCGGCAAAAGGAGGTGACAAACAAGGGACGGCGCGCTGTCAGAGGCAGTTAGCCGTCGAGACCGTGGCCAAGCCATCCCAATTGCGAGCGGTTTTCGGCGACGTTTACCCTCTATGCTGAGCGTCGGCGATAGCAGAATAGTGCTTCTTCGATAGCGCGTCTAGCGATGTAGCGCTCTCCAGACTCGGACCGCTGGGCAACGCAGTATCGCCTCTGGAGATTCTGAGATCGCGAGTAAAAATCGGTGGGTTCGTTTCGGTCAAAAAAAGGGGTTCGAGTCCACATTGTGGGTCGCCTCAGAAATATACAGCAAAATCAATTATTTACATAGGTCTTCTGGTGGGCCCGACGGTCGTCGTTTTCTACAGAAAAACAATACGTTAGTGGCTGGTTCGCCAACCCGTTTGCCTCGTATTCTCTCGTATGGTCTGGCGAACCTAAAGACCGGTAGAAGGACTAGTTTTCAATGCAAGTGGCGTCTCTGTCTTATCCCCGCAAGGAGCAATGACATCATCGACAACCTTCGGACTTTGCATTTGGACCAGATTACTAAGCTGTGCCTAGAATGAGGATCAAGCCGTGCGATCGCCGCTAACAAACTCCTGGGTGATAGTGCCGTCGGCTCTCGTCAGGCAAGCTCAGTAAGTCGCAATATCACGCAATCGTGCTGACGTTCTCCGTTCGCGAGATACAGCCGCAGATTCAGATCGTCATGGGCCGGGGCTGCGGTTTCGAAGCGGATCACGGTGCGAAAATAGACTTGCGTCGAATCCACCTTTTCACCCCGTAGGAGCGCAGCCATTACTTCGGGCGGGCCGTGACGCAGGCCTTGGCTATCCACCCGGATCAAGGCGCCGTCCTCGGCCTCGATCACGTAGCGGGCATGGATGCGGGTCCGCCCATCGGCGCGGATGCGCTGTTCATCCGTCCCGCCAGGCAGAATGCGACCCGAAATGCCGGAGCCGAGGGCCGTGCCACCAAGGATGGGCACGATCCGCGCCTCCCCAAAGCCATCGTCGCCCAACTTCAACGGGACTCCGACCTGCACGCGGAACTCGGAAAATTGGGTCATGCTGCTTAGCCTTTGAAGGGACCAAGAATTGGCGGCTCTGCGTTTAGAATATCGATCGAGAAGCCCGACAGGCGCTTGTAGTGCTCAGCATGGGCGGCCAGATCGGCGCGAGGGATGACCGTTTCGATATCCTCAAACACTCCGCCACAGCGGTCCTCGACCATTTGCATGACCGCATCCGGCCCCTTGCCTCGATTGGCGCGCAGGACGCCTTCCGCGCGGGGACGCATCTCAGCCTCATAGGCCAAAAGCGCCGGCCGCGTGGGGCCAAAGTCGCGGATCGCTCGGCCAAGTTTGCGGGCGTCAATGATCGCCAGTGTCGCCCCATTTGACCCCACCGGATAGGTTGCATGAGCCGCATCGCCCATCAGGGTGACATTGCCGGTCGTCCACGACGGCAAGGGGTCGCGGTCCACCATTGGGTATTCATAAACCGCGCCCGAGATGCGGATCAGGCCAGGGCAATCGACCCAGCCAAAATCCCAATCTTCAAAAGCGGGCAGGAAATCCGCCTTGTTGGCAGAACGGTTCCAGTCGCCCTTGCGGAGGGCGCGCACCGGGTCGACTTTCAGCTCGGCGATCCAGTTGATCAGGGCAAGGCCTGTGTTCGGGTCTTCCGTCGTCAACGGATAAGCCACGAAGCGCTGGCTGTCATGCCCGGCTAGAAACATCGCATTGCCACCCAGGAAATGCGGCGCCTCGCTGGTGCCGCGCCACATGATGGCACCGTTCCAGATTGGTTCGCCTTCATGTGGCACCATCTGGCGGCGAATGGCGGAGTGGATGCCATCGCCCGCAATCGCAAGTTCGCCTTCCACGCGCCGACCATCAGTCAAGAGAAGTGCTGCGCCATGATCCGAGGTTTCAAACCCCGCTACCGCCGCACCCGTTTCCACACAATCACCCGCACGGGCACGCAATTCTTCCAGCAGTAGCATCTGGAACTTCCCACGATGCAACGACAGTTGCGGCCAATTGTAGCCCGCCACCCGCCCACGCGGTTCGACCCAAATCTCGCGCCCCGATTTGGTGTAGAAACCGTATTGACGCGTACGTATACCGATCTGGTCCAGTTGTACCTCAAGCCCCAGATCGAATAACTCGCGCACGGCGTTAGGTTGCAGGTTGATCCCGACACCCAGTGGCTTGGGTTCGGCCACCCGCTCAAAGATGCGGAAGGGCTGGCCCAATTGGTGCAGTGTCAGTCCCATCACCAGTCCGGCAATGCCGCCGCCTGCGATTAGAATGCTCATGCGGTGCCTCCCGGCATCATCGGCCAGTGAAACTTGCCATCCGGCACCGTAAACTCGGCCCCGAAGCGGATGGAACCGTCGAGTTTAGCCAGCGGCGCGTGATACATGGTCATCCCTTCGCGGCATTCCGTCCGGTAAACCGGGCCAGAAGGGTTTTGTCCCAGAAGGCTCTGCGCACACCGAGCGGGTGGGACGCGAGGTGGCTTTTCGGTCCAAAGATCCTCGTCTGCCCGCCGGTGTGGTTGTATTCGGGCCAAGCCGGGGTGCCTTCGCGGACAAAGGAAATCAGCGCACCGGCCATCTCGCTGCAAAGCCTGGAGCGAATCTCCGCGTTTTGCGGTGTGGTCGGGCCGATCAACTCCGCCGCGGCGGCGCTGTCAGGCCTTGCGAAGAAGAACGGCAGGTCAGCCGCATGCATGGCGCGCAAGGTGGCGTTGACCTCGTAGTCCAGGCGATACATCCACACTTTCGATCCGCGGGCGGCGGCCGCTTCGGCGAACCAGGTGGTCGGCAGGGTAAAACCCACATCGGAGACGAGGTGCATGCCCTGAACTCCGGCAGTCTCGTGTGGGAAGAATCCGGCGTATGCAGCCACGGCCTCGGCTTGGGTTATGGCCGAAAGAAAGCCAAACCGCGCCGCCGTCCAGGCTGGATCGGCCTTGTCCAGATCGGGAAGCGCCATCAGCCACACACCGGCCTCGTAATTGGTGTAGCCGATCATCAGGTCGATGCCGTCCATCGCCCCCTCTGCCACCGCCTGCATGGGCGGCACGGACCACAGATCACCGTCGAGGCCGGGATAAAATTGCCCGTCCAGGCCGAACAGTTCGTCCTCATAGTCAACGCTGGCTGCCCGTCGCACCAGATCCACTGCCGGAGCGTTCAGCAGAGTGTCCGCGTCGGCCACCCCGGCGCGATTCATCACGTCAACACCGATCTCGCGCACTGTTTCGGGTGAGTGCCGCCAGCGCGGCCCGTCACCGCCAATCCCGGCAGGGCCAGTCACACAGCTCATGATCACGGCGCGGCGAACCAGACCCTTCAGCCGGCCCGAGCAGAGCAGCCAGCTCACGTCCATCCCGCCCGCGGACTCTCCGGCCACGGTGATGTTGCTACCATCGCCGCCAAACGACCCAATGTTGGCCTTGATCCAATCGAGCGCCAGAAGCTGATCCTTCAGCCCGTTTACCTGCGCGTTGCGATAGCCCGGCCCCAGAACCGGCTCGACATCCATGAAGCCGAGAACGCCAAGTCGGTAGTTCAGCGAGACGACAATGATATCGCCCCGCTGCGCCAGCACATCGCCGTGGTACAGGGGCAGCCGGCTAGCTCCTTCATGGTTGGAACCGCCATGGATCCAGACATAGACGGGGCGCTTTTTGCCGTCCTTGGCAGGAGCCCAGATGTTCAAAGTGAGGCAATCCTCCTCGCCCACCACATCCAACGGGCCTTCGGGCAGGCTGTTGTAGAAATCGTCCGGCGGCCCCATGTCCCCCTTGAAGCGCTGGAGCGGGGCCGCGCCGAAACGGTCTGCCTCGCGAACGCCCGACCAAGATGCCACCGGCTTCGGCGGGCGAAATCGCAGCGCACCCACTGGCGGTGCGGCATAGGGAATGCCGAGCCAAGCCAGACATCCATCCTGCAATCGGGTGCCGCGAACGGCACCCGATTCTGTTTGCACCACAAGGTCGGACATCGTTCATTCCCCTGACTGGAACTTCGTCCAGGCGCGGTTGCGCTGGCGGGTCAGCGTGTCCTTGACCGTGCCGGAGACAAAAAGCTTGGCCATAACCGCGCCTTCGGGGAAGATGGTCTTGTCTTCCGCCAATTCCTTGGGCAGCAGAGCCCGCGAGCCCGGGACCCCGTTGCCGTAACCCGACACCTCCGTCATGTGAGCCCCTACTTGCGGGGTCAGGAGATAATCCATGAAGGCATGGCCGGCTTTCGGGTTGGGCGCGCCCTTCGGGATGGCCAGCGACGTAATCCAGGCCAGCGTGCCCTCTTTCGGCAGGATATATTGAATGTCCTGCCCGTTAGCGGCTACCTTCGCGGCGTTTTTGGCTTGGATCACTTCGCCGGAATAGCCGATGGCGATACAGACATCACCCGCAGCCATTTCAGTGGGCAATTTGCCCTTGCTTAGCTGCACATAGGGTCTGATCGACTGCAAAAGCGCCATCGCCTTGTCCAGATCAGCAGGGTCCTGGCTTTGCGGATCGAGCCCCAGATAGTTCAAAACAATCGGAACCACTTCGGTTGCGGAATCGGCGATCGACACTCCGCAATCGGCCAGTTTCGCGACATTCTCGGGCTTGAAGATCAGATCATAGCTGTCAATCGGCGCATCGGGCAGGCGTTCGTGGACCTTGCCCACATTGAGGCCCATCCCCAGCGTGCCCCATCCACCCACAGCGGCATAGCCGAGCGTCGGATCGCTGCGTTTCAAAAGCGCCATCAGTTCGGGGATTTGTGCGGCGTAACGCGGCACCCAATCCTTGTTCAGCGGTTCCAGCGCCCCTGCCGCAATCTCGCGCGCCAGAAATGGCGTGGCCGAAGGCACAACAAAGTCGTAGCCGCTGTTGCCCGACAGAAGCTTCGTCTCCAGCGACTCGTCGGAATCGTAGCTGTCATAGACCACTTTGATCCCGGTCTTGGCGGTGAAGCCATCGGCGATCCAGCTGTCAAACAGCCCATCCCAGGCATAGAGCCGCAATACCTCTTCGGCCCTTGCCGAGGTAGTCAGCGCCGCCAGGACCAATAACCCTGTCAGTCCAATCGCTTTTTTCATCATCGTTTCCCTCTGTTGCGTTAAGGGGCTTTTGCCCCGCTCTTTTTAGTCAGTCGTCTTGCGCCTCGCCCGCCGTTCCACCAGCGCGGCGGCAATAACGCCGGTAGCGACGATGCCGATGACGATTGTGGAGAGTGCGTTGATCTCGGGCGAAACCCCGGTGCGCACCATGGAAAACAGCCGCACTGGCAGCGTGGTGCTCTCTGGCCCGGATGTGAACGAAGCCACCACCAGATTGTCGAGCGAGAGCGAGAAGGCCAAAAACCAGCCCGACACCACCGCTGGTCCGATCAGGGGCAGGGTAACCAGCCAGAAGGCGGTGAACTGGGTGCAGCCAAGGTCCTGCGCGGCCTCGTCCATCGATCGGTCGTGGCTGGCCAGCCGCGCGGCGACAATGACCGTGACGAAACTTATTTGCACGGTGGATTGCGCCAGGATGATCGTCCACATCCCTCGGTCTAGCCCCACAGCAATGAAGAGCAGAAGCGTGGAAAGGCCGATGATCACTTCGGGCATGACCAGAGGCGCAAAGACCAGCATGGCGAACACCGTCCGCCCTGGGAACCGCCCGGCCCGCACCAGCACGAAGGCCGTCATCGTGCCCAGGGCCGTCGCCAGCATGGCCGAGACCAGCGCCACTTTCAGCGACATCAGCGCCGCATCCAGAAATTTCGCGTTGTGAAACAGGGATCCATACCACTTTGTCGAAAACCCCGCCCAGACTGTGACCAGCTGGGAGGCGTTGAAGCTGTAGATCACCAGGACAAGCATCGGCAGAT
The DNA here is from genome assembly GCF_003952425.1 of Mesorhizobium sp. M2A.F.Ca.ET.046.03.2.1. Lineage (NCBI taxonomy): Bacteria > Pseudomonadati > Pseudomonadota > Alphaproteobacteria > Hyphomicrobiales > Phyllobacteriaceae > Mesorhizobium > Mesorhizobium sp. M2A.F.Ca.ET.046.03.2.1. Next base: position 2,099,276 of record NZ_CP034449.1, read on the forward strand.
AGAGGAACGCGAGACCAAAGCTGACCGAGGTGACGTTGAACCAGGACATCCCGCGTCTCATGGCTGCTCCTTGGCTTGCAGGTGATCCTGCACCTTGTGGAACAGCGCGATGGGCACGATCAAAAGGGCCAGCAGGATCACCGCCACCGCCGAGGCCACGGGCCAATCCTGATTGGTGAAGAACTCGTCAAACAGCACGCGGCCGATCATCAGCGTTGATGAGCCGCCCAAAAGCGAGGGGATGACATATTCGCCTATCGCCGGAATGAAGACGAGGAGGCACCCTGCCATCACCCCCCACCGCGACATCGGCAATGTCACCAGCCAAAAGGCTTTCAAGCGCGAACAGCCCAGATCCTGTGCCGCCTCGATCAGCGATCCGTCCAGCCGCTCCAGCGTCGCGTAAAGCGGCAGCACCATCAGCGGCAGATAGGCATAGGTGATGCCCAGATAGACCGCGAAAGGCGTCTTCAGCATCATGATGGGCGCATGGGTCAGCCCCAGTCCCATCAGCAATTGATTCAGGATGCCCTCGTTCGACAGGATACCGATCCAGGCGTAGATCCGGATCAGGAATGAGGTCCAGAAGGGCAGGATCACCGCCATCAGCAGGACTTTCCTCCACGGATCGGACGCGCGGGTGATGCCATAGGCGATGGGATAGCCCACGAGAAGCGTCAGCACTGTGGCCCGGAACGCGATTCCAAGGCTGGAGACGTAGGCTTTCCAATAGAGGCCGTCGCTGGTCAGAAAGCGGTAATTGTCGAAGCTGAGTTGCGACAGGAAGTCCTTCAGCCCCGCCCAACCGCCTCCCGGCCTTAGCACAGGCAGATAGGGCGGAATGGCTGTGGTGGCCTGGGACAGCGAGATGCGGAAGGCCATCAGCAGCGGCACCGCAAAAAGCAGCACCAGCCACAGGAAGGGCACGGCAATCAGAAGCGTGCGGCGGGTGATCATCGCTTCACCGCGTCAGCACAAGGCCGGCAGTATCGGCCCAGCTCAGCCAAACCTCGTCGTCCCTGGTGAAATCGCGGCGCGACAGACGATGGGCATTTGTGGTCTGGGTCTTGATGGTCACGCCCTGGGCGACCTCAACATGATAGATCGAGATGCTACCGACGTAGGCGATGTCGACAACCCGCCCTTTCAAGCAATTGGATTGCCCTTCGGACGGGGTGGCCGAGACGTCGATCTTCTCGGGCCGGATCGCATAAGAGATCCGTTGGCCTTGGGACAGACCCGCTTCGTACGCGGCGCGCAAATGGCAGCTGCCTTCGGCCCATTGCAAAGCACAGAATCCTGGCTCAAGCGCCGCTATGGTCGAGGGAAGGACATTAACTTCTCCAATGAAATCCGCAACATAGACGGAGTTCGGTGCCTCATAGATCCCCGCAGGCGTTGACACCTGCACCAGCTTGCCGTGATCCATCACCGCAATCCGGCTGGCCACGGTCATTGCCTCTTCCTGATCGTGGGTGACGATGACAAAGGTCGTGCCGGTTTTCTCCTGAATATCCATCAGCTCGAACTGCGTCTCATGGCGCAGCTTTTTGTCCAGCGCGGCCAGCGGTTCATCCAGCAAAAGTAGTTTCGGCGCGCGGGCCAAGGCGCGGGCGAGCGCCACCCGCTGCTTCTGTCCACCCGAGATTTGATCGGGCTTCCTTCGCGCGAATTTCTCCAGCCGCGCCAGCCGCAGCATCTCTTCCACCCGCGCCGCGAGCCGGTCTTTCGCCCAACCGTCCCGCCGCAGGCCGAAGGCAATGTTGTCCCAGACCGACAGATGCGGGAACAGCGCATAGCTTTGGAACATCATGTTGACCGGGCGCAGGTGCGGCGGGACATGGCCGATATCGGCCCCGTCAAGGTGGATTGACCCGGCGCTCGGCGTCTCAAACCCCGCCAGCATCCGCATCATCGTCGTCTTGCCACAGCCCGACGGGCCAAGAAGCGCAAAGAACTCGCGAGGGTAGATCGACAGGTTCAGATCCTCGATCGCGGTGAAGGTGCCGAAGCGCTTGGTAACGCTGTCAAAGCGGATCAGAGGGCGCGCTGTGGGATCATCCCATGGTGCAGAGGGGGAATTCTCTACCCGAGCCATCACACCTCCTCCGTCTGTCGCACGGAACTCGCCACAACGTCCGAGTCATGGGTGATCTGTCCGTCGCAGATGGTCAGACGGGCGCAAACGGCGGGCAAGCCTTCGGGAAAAACGCCGGCAAGATCTCGATCCAGCAGCGTCAGATCGGCCAACGCCCCAGGGGCCAGAGCTCCGCGATCAGCCTCATCGAACGCTACCCAACCTGCCGCACGGGTGATCCCGTCCAGAGCTACTGCCAAGCTAATTCGATGGTCTGGTCCGCCGCTAGGCCAAGCCTCACGCGTCAACGCCGCATGCAGCGTGGCCATCGGCTCCAAGGGCGCAATCGGCCAGTCCGAGGACAGGACCACCGCCGCTCCCGCCGCCCGCAAATCGGCGGAAGCGAAGGCGTAACGTCCGCGCGCCGAGCCGATCAAATCCAGATAGCCTTCGCCTCGCGCCGGAACATGACAGGGCTGCAGGGACGCGACCACGCCTAGTTCGGCGAATCGTGGCAGGTCAGCGGGGTCGATCATCTCGACATGTTCGATCCGATGCCTCGCCGCGCGCCAGCCATTGGCCGCCCGCGCGGCGGCAAAGGCATCCAACACCTGCCGCACCGCCCCATCGCCGACGCAGTGCACGGCCACCTGGAAGCCAAGACGGTCGGCCTCGACCACCAACGCCTGCAATTCGGCATCTGCGATCAACGGCGCGCCGCGGTGGCCCGGTTTATGGGCATAATCGGCCAGCATATACGCCGTACCGCCCTCGACCACGCCGTCGGCGAAAATCTTGACGAAATCGCAGCTCAGCTTGTCAGAGGCAAAACGGTGACGCCACGCCACTGCATGCGCCAGATCGTGTGGCCCATGTCCCGGCTGCACCTGAAAGGGCATTCGCACCCGCACGGCCAAGCCCTCGTCGCGCTCGATCTCGGAGAGCAGTTCCAATTGATAGAGGCTGCCGTCCATGTTCTGCACCGCAGTCAGCCCCAGTTCGGCGCAATGCTGAATCGCCGCACGCAGCACCGCCTTGTCGGCAGCGCGGTCCTCTACGCTGACCGCAGGACTTTCCAGCGGTCGCTGCGCTGCAGCTGAATGCCGCGCACTGGCCGGATTGCAGCGTCGCATCAGGTCGATCGCCCCGAATTCCACCAGCGCTCCCGTCGCTTCACCCGCGTCGTCTATCACCACCTTGCTGCCGGGCGGCAGATCGGCCCCGCGCGTGATGCCCGCCAGCGCCAGCGCCGCGCTGTTGGCCCAGGCAGTGTGGAAGTCCACCGCCATGATCATAAAAGGGACATCGGGGCAGACCCCATCCAGATCGTGACGATCTGGCGCCGTTGTGTCTGAGATCAGGCTATAGTCCGCCCCAAAAGCAGAGATGAACCCCAATCCCGGTCGTGCCGCGCGGTAGCGTGCCACCGCATCGCGCAAATACGCCGCACCCCGAATGCCGGTCAGGTTCAGGTCGGTCAGCGCCAGACCACCCGAGAACAGATGCACATGCGCGTCGTTCAAGCCGGGCAAAAGACTGGCCCCTTGACCGTCGATGACACGGGTCCGCGCTCCAATCCACGCACAGGCGTCGCCGTAGCCCAAAGCCATGATCCGACTTCCGGCCACAGCGATCCAATCTGCCGCCGGAGCCCCGAGCGCGCCGGTCGTCACCTTCGCGTTGCGAATCAGGATGTCGGCCTTCGCCATCATGATCGTGTTCCCCACCAAGGCCATCACAGCCGCTAGTTGATCGCAGGCAATATTCTTCTACGCGTGACGGATGGCGGCCCATCCAACACGTATACGGTCCCCGTTGATGTCTGCGTTCGACCTCAAGCTGACAGGACAAAGCGCTGCAGGCAACGACTTCTTGACAAATCCGCTGTCGCGGTTGTGATGGTAAACTGGGCAATTAGCGACAGGCCAAAGGCGATGATCGACACGACCCTTTCGCGGAACCTTCGCCTTCTGACCGGATATGCCGCTTCGGTTTCACAAGTGTGCCGCGGCACCGGCGTCAATCGCACGCAGTACCACCGCTACCTCGCCGGACAAGGCGAGCCCTCGCTCCGCAGCCTTCGGCGGATCTGTGATTATTTTGGTGTCGAAGAACATGAAATCCTTCAGGACCCCGACAGTTTTCGCGAACTCATTCGCCTCCGCCCGCCGCAGTTGGGGGCGAGCCCGGATCTTTTCACGGCTATTCAGAACCGTTTGACAGAAGGCGACGAAACGCCTCGCGTCGCCATGGGGTACTACCACATGGTGTTCCGACCCGACCCCAAAGTGGATCTGTACTACCGCAATTTACTGCGCCTGTCGGCAACGCCGCGCGGCCTGATCATCAAGCAGATTGAGCGCTATGCGCGGCCAGCAATCTCGTTGCCCCGCCGGATGGTCTATGAGGGAACCGCGTTCACCCGCTACGGCATACTGTTCGGCCAGGTACAGGAAAAGCGGCATCGCCGGTCGACCTGGTTCCTGGTGCTGAGTGTGGGCGTTTTCTCCTCGCCCAGCCAACTTCACGGCTATGCGACCGGCTGCGAGCCCGAGGGGCTTGATGGAATATTGAGCTTTCCCGTGGTTCTTTTGCACCTTGGAGAGAGGCCGAGCCTCCGCAGCGCCCTTGCGGACTGCGGATACTTCACGGCCGATGAGATCAGTCTGTCGCCGCATCTCGACAACGCACTTCGTTCCAGGAACTAAGAGCCGTTCTCCAACTCAGGGGAAGCGATGCCGCGTCCATGTGTTGGCGGGTCAGTTCTCATTGGCAATCAACACGTTAGGCTACGTCAGGTCTGTGAATTGCTTTCACTTCTTGAAAGTCATCAAGACCAAACTTGCCGCCCTCGCGGCCATTTCCGGACTGCTTGTAGCCGCCAAATGGACTTCCGTAGCGATGCGGCGCCCCGTTGATATGCACCATGCCGGCCCGCAGACGCGAAGCAACTCTTTCCGCTCTCTTCGGATCGCCGGTTTGCACATAGGCGGCAAGGCCGTAAGCCGTGTCATTCGCCATCGTGATGGCATCTTCTTCGCCGTCAAAAGGGATAATCGCAAGAACCGGCCCGAAAACCTCTTCCCGTGCGATGCGCATCCCGTTCTCGACGTCGACGAAGATTGTTGGTTTTACGAAGTAGCCAGTTTCGAAGCCTTCCGGTTTGCCTGGGCCGCCGACGATGAGGTTCGCACCTTCATCGATTGCCGCATTGATCAAGGTTTGCACACGGTCGAACTGAATGGCGCTCACCAGAGGTCCAATGTGGGTCCCTTCCTTCATGGGATCTCCAACTTCGGCAGCCAGGGCGGCTCGACCCGCTATCTCGATTGACCTTTGATAGACGGAGCGCTGCACGAGAAGGCGCGTTGGCGCATCGCAGGATTGGCCTGAGTTGTTGAAGCAGTCAGCGACGCTGGCGGAAATGCGCTCTTCGAGATCCGCATCTTCGAAAACGATGTTTGGAGACTTGCCACCAAGCTCCAGGGTCACCCTTTTGACAGTGTCCGCAGCATCTTTGCTGACTGCGATCCCTGCTCTCGTTGAGCCGGTGAAGGACATCATGTCGACGTCCTTGTGCTTCGAAAGCGCCGCGCCGCAATCGGCGCCACCATTGACCAAATTGAACACACCCGCGGGAAAGCCTGCCTCATCAATCATCTCAGCGTACAACATGGCGTTGAGAGGCGTGAGTTCGCTGGGCTTCAGGATGCATGTGCACCCTGTCGCGAGGGCCGGCACCACCTTCAATGCGATTTGATTGATCGGCCAATTCCATGGCGTAATCAGACCACAGACGCCGATAGGCTCGCGCAGAACGACATCGCCGTTTGGCAGTTCCTCGCGAACTTTCAGATCGCGCAGCGCATCGATGAACCCCTGGAGATGGCCGACACCAACATCGGCCTGCTGCTCGCGGCTCATAGTGATCGGGGCGCCCAGTTCCAAGGTGATCGTTTCCGCCATCTCGTCGTAGCGACGCTTGTAAATGGCCAGAAACCTTTCGAGCAGCCGGAGCCGCTCTTCCAGAGTAGTTCGACTGTAGGACGCGAACGCATTCCTGGCTGCCTCGACCGCCTTGTCGACATCCTCCCTGGACCCCATTGAAATGACGGCAATCGGCTTTTCGGTTGCAGGGTTCAGGACTTCGAGGTTCATCGCCGCGATGGACGATACCCACTCGCCACCGATATAGAACTTCCGCTTATCGAGCATGACAAGGCTCCTCCTTTATTCGAAAAGGGCTCACAGCCGATTCATGCGAGCGAAGGGCAAAACGTGAGCAGGCTTAGAATTTCAATGAGCACCGAGCCCCGACCTGCGCTGTGTTGGTTTGTCGGGTCGTATTGCGGGGCCCCTGCGACAACGTCTGCGCCGGCAAAATCGGCCTCCTTCAGCCCCCTGCTGAGCCGCAGCCTAGAGGCAGCCGGCCCAAAGATCATGATGATGAATTGGCGCGAGGCGAGCCGGGTGCGTTCAATTTCTCCGCGACCGCGCCTACATAGCGGTCCAGGATGATCGCCAGTGCGGAAATCGCGAGGCCTGCAAGCAATCCTCTGCCGGGCTCGACGCGAGCGATGGCATCCACGGTCTCCAGTTCAAGCCCCTGTGAGCCAACAAGCGCCGTGATGACCACCATCCCAACGCACATGAGGATGGTCTGGTTGAGACCTAGCATCAGGCCAGGTCGGGCAAGAGGCAGACGAACCTTCCAGAACGTTTGAAGCGGAGTGGCCCCGAACGCCACCGCGGCTTCGATCGTGGTGGGATCGACATTGCGGATGGCATGGTCGGTGTATCGCACCGTCGTCGCCACGGAGTAGAGCGCGATGGCAATCACCGCGGTTGCATCGCCCGGACCCAGAAGCATGACGACGGGCACCAGGTATACGAAAGAAGGCAACGTCTGCAGGGTCGTGACGATAACCTCCGACACCGCGTGTACGCGGCGAGAAGATCCCGCCCAGATTCCCAAAGGCGCTCCGACAAAAAGGGAGAGCAGCGTTCCGATCATCACCAGATTGAAGGTGATCAGCAACTTATCCCAATAGCCGATGGCAGCGATGAGGATGAGTGTGGCGCAAGACAGGACAGCAAGAGAGGGTCGCCGCAGCGCAAAGCCGAAACACAGGATGCAGGCAGCAATCGACACCCAGCCGAGATCTCTCAGTATCGTCAACAAGGGCCGGATGACGCCGAGCGTGATGATCAGCCGGGTGGCTTCGAAACCGTCGCCCCAATTGCTGTTCAGCCAGCTGATGACGCGTGACCAGAAATCGGCGGTCGAGATCGTCAACGCGGCGGGATATTGCGCCAGAGGTGCAATCGCGATTCCTGCGCCTGTGGGGATGATCAGGATGGCGGCCAGGATCGCGAGGTGCCTCACCGGCTGAGGCCGAGACAGATGCGAAGGCCGACGCACGGCAATTGAATGTCCGTAGCCGTAGAGCAGTACGGCGAGCAGAGTTATCGCAATCCCCGCCTCCAACCCGCGGCCGATCTTGAGGGACTGGATCGCGCGAAGCACTTCCGCTCCCAGACCTCCTGCGCCGATCATCGAAGCCAGAATGACCATAGCCAGCGCCATCATCACCAGTTGATTGACGCCCAGGAGGAGGTCGTCCCTCGCGCTTGGCAAAAGGATCTTCGATGTACCCTGGCAACGGGAGGCACCGGTCATGCTGGATAGCTCGGACGTATGGTCCGGTAGCCGGCGCAGGCCATAGACCACCGCTCGCGCCATGGGCGGCAAGGCGAAGATCAGTGTTGCCACGAGTGCCGCGACGGGACCAAAGCCGAAGAGGATCAGGACCGGCACCAGATAGCTAAATGGCGGAATCGTCTGCATGACATCGAAGACGGGGTTCAATACGGCTTCAAGCCAACCCCAGCGAAACAGCATCACGCCAAGCACCAGGCCAAAGACCACGCCGACGACGATTGCAAACGCCACGGATGCGAGCGTCAATGTCGCTGCAGCCCAAAGGTCGAAGATGAGAAAATACGCGAAAGTAGCGAACGCCAGGACCGCCAGACGACGCCCGCCAGCGAGCCAACCCAGGTAGGTTGCGGCAAGAACGACCGACACCCACGACAATGGCGGCAGCGTAAGCGTTTCGGCGGGGGTGCTTCCTGGAAAGGTCCAGCCGGTCGTTAATAGGTTCTGAAGGCCACGCATCGGAAGACCGAACGCCTCACCGCCCGCACGCGTCCACATCCGGAGAGGTTCGCCAAAAATTTCAGTTCGGCGAAGCAACTGGTTGAGCACATCATTGGATATCTTGAGCAATGGCAACAGCCATTGCTTCGGCCATACATACAGCCCATCGGGAAGCAGATCCCGCCCGACATAGGCCGCGAACAGCAAAACAAGGCCGAGTGCTACCCACAAACGGCTGCTCGGCAGCCATTTGGGGCGAAAGAGCGGCGCCAAAGATGTCGGGCCGAAGCTTATTGAAGCCACGGCGACCACTTTTTCTCGTTCGCAGAGATCCACTCAGCCGCGGCAGCTTCGGGCGTAAGCCCGCCCTTATCTTGCTTGAGGATGCCCCATGCAACATCGTCATTGGTCAGAACAAATTTCTTCAAGAGACCGCTTACGTTGGGCTCTCGCTTGGCGAAATCATTGTTGATCAACTCGATGATATCTCCCGTGGGCAACGCGCAGTCACCCACGAGATTAGGGTTGATGCCCCAGGCGGGATCGCTGCGGCATGCGTCCTCATAGGGCGGGAAATCGACAAAGGTGCCAACGCCGGAACCGTAGAGCCAGTGGGGCACGAAACCAAACCCGATGATCGGCTTTTTCCTCTCGACTGCGCCCTGCATTGTGGCGACCATGGCCGCCATTGTGCCCGGCAAGGTTATGTGAACATCGAGCCCGAGCGCCGCTATGCGGCGCTCGTCATCGGCGTCAAAATCCGCGGGTGTTCCTAGATAGTTGATCTTTCCATCTGTCTCTGGGTTGGATAGCGCTTTGATGCAGGCAGGATTCTTGAGCGCCTTCCAATCCGGCAACCCCGGGCATAGCTCGGCAACATAGTTGGGGTACCACCAGGTTTCCCTGATCTTGACGCCGACCGACCCCACCTTCGTCACAGAACCCGAAGCAAGCGCAGCTGCGATCAATTCGGGAGAAGACGACCAGATTGCGGGACTGATCTCGAGATCGCCAAGTTCGATGGCCGTGAACTGCGCCGTATAGTCGGTATGCACGTACTGGACGTTGTATCCGGCCTTCTTGAGCAAGCTCCCGAACACGTTCGTGATAAAGTCCGCGTCGGGCGCACTAACGACCGCCATCCGCACCGGGTCCTGGGACTCAGCGGCGGCCAGCGCGTTCCCGGAAGAAATGCACAGGCTGACGCAAAGCGCGGACGCCAACGTGACTGCTGAGAGTGGAAAACGCATGGCGAAACCCCTTTTAAATGACCGACGAGCCAAAGTAGGGCGCACTTATTATCACATGTCAATCACAAAATTGGAAAAGGAGATTGCATTGCCGGAGATTATCGGGATAGATAGGGTATCGGCGCGAATGTCAGATATCACAAATGAGTCACAGATGGCGAAAAAAGACGAGCAAAGCACGACCGCCTCGGACCGTGTGTACAAGCTTGTCCGTCAGGATATCCTTGAGTGCCGCTGGAGGGCTGGCCAGCGACTGAAGATCCGCGATATTGCCGCCGAGCTGGGCGTCAGTCCGATGCCAGTCCGTACGGCGTTCCGGCGTCTCGGCGAAGAGGGTATTCTTATCGTCGAGGAAAACCGGTCGGCGCGTGTCCCCTTCGTTTCCCGGCAGAGCTTCAACGAATACCTTGAGATCTCGGTGAGACTCGAATGCCTGGCCCTGGAGAGGGCCGCCGGGCGCATATCGAGTGAAACGATCCAGGCGCTCCGAAGTGAAGTCGAGTGCATGCAGCGCGACATCGAGGCTGGCGACACCGTTGGATACGCCCCTCGGTTCAACGGCCTTCTGATGAAAATCTACGTGCGAGGAGAATCTCAGGCGCTCATTGAGATGATCGAAAGCGTCTGGATCAAGACGGCTCCGCCGTCGCGCGAGGCCTTCGAGGAAAGAGGCATCGTCACGCGACTGAATGCGGCCTTGGTTGCGATCATCGACGCCTTGGAGGTGGCCGACGCGGCTAGGGCCAAAGAAATTCTGACCTCGGCCCTGCACTATGCCTGCAAAGGCGTAAACCTGTTCCTTGAAATGGATCAAGATCAGAAAATGAAACCAAAAGCAAAAAAGAGGATCAAGGAACAATATGCCGAAACCAAGTGAAGCTCCGATTGCGCTGGTAACCGGCGCGTCCCGCGGCATCGGGCGAGCGACAGCAGAAATGTTGCTTCGAGACGGCTATGATGTGCATGCCACCTACCTGAACGATGCCGCTGCCGCAGAGACCCTCGTTTCGTATGGCGAGAAGCTGGGGCGCAAAGTCACGCTTCACCATTTCGATGCGGGTGCGCGGCATAGTCAGGACGAGTTAATGCGGCGCCTCAACGGCGTCCAACTTCGGGGCATCGTCCACAACGCGGGAATCGTCAAGTTCGAGAAATTTACCGAATATGACATTTCAATCTGGGACCGCACTTTCGAAGTCAATCTGAATGCAGCGTTGCGCCTGACGCTTGGACTGCAGAGGCAGATCGTGTCGGGAGGATCGGTGGTTCTGGTCGCGTCCACTGACGCGTTCGTCGGCTCCTACGCAAGTATGGCTTACGCGGCCTCTAAGGCGGCGATGGTGAATCTGGCCAAGAGCCTCGCATGCAATCTCGGCTCCCGAAACATCCGCGCCAACGCGGTCTCGCCGGGATGGATCCAAACCGACATGACGACTGGGGCGTCCTCGGGATCAGCGTCGGTCACACCGCTTGGGCGAGACGGAAAGCCGGAGGAAGTCGCTGGCGTGGTCGCCTTCCTTTTGTCCGACCGGGCCAGCTTCGTCTCGGGCACGAGCATCACCGTCGATGGCGGCTATACCTCCTCTGACGCGATCATGTTGAACGAAGCCAGGGAACTGGGCTGAGTACGAGCGGGATAGCCATGTTGAGCTGCAAGAACCTTTGGAAGATTTACGGATCGGCCAAGGCGCATAGTATCGATCCCGGCTTGCCACTTACCGAGAACATCTCCTCGGTGGAGCAGCGCGGCGGTTTCGTGGCGTTGGCCGACATCGATCTCTCCGTGGCGAAGGGCGAGATCCTGGTCATCATGGGGCTTTCCGGATCCGGAAAGTCTACTCTGCTGAGATGCTTGACGCGCCTGGTGGAGCCGACGGCCGGAGAGTTGCGCTTCGAGGGTCAGGACCTGCGCGCTGTGCCTGGCAAGAGCCTGCAACTGCTGCGTCGTACGCACATGAGCATGGTGTTCCAGAATTTCGCGCTGCTTCCGCACCGTACCGTGGTCGGCAATGTGGAGTTGCCACTGGAAATCCAAGGTGTGCGCGCAGCTGATCGGAGGCAGAAGGCGCTCGATATGATTGGGCTTGTCGGGCTGTCCGGCAAAGAGGATCACTACCCGCATGAACTATCCGGAGGCCAACAGCAGCGTGTCGGCATTGCTCGCAGCTTGTCAACCAATCCGAGCCTTTGGCTGCTGGACGAACCCTTTTCAGCGCTCGATCCGCTCATTCGCGAAGAAATGCAGGACGAAATTCTCAGGCTACAGAAAACGCTGTCCAAGACTGCCGTATTCGTGACCCATGACTTCAACGAGGCTGCTCGCGTTGGAGATCGCATCGCTCTTTTACGCAAGGGCCAGCTCGTCCAGACCGGCAGCGCGGCGGAACTGATCCTGAACCCCGCGGATTCCTATGTCAGAGCATTCACCGCGAGCGCGGAGCGTAGTCGAATACTGACCGCGGAAAACTTCATGCAGCGTGGAGAGCCGGGCGCGTTCGACGTGCAGCTCGCGGCTGAGGCGACACTCCGAAAAGTCGCGGAAACATTCCAGAGCGGGGCCAGCGTGATCGCCTTCGGCAATTCCACGGGCAAACGGGTTGGCTTCATGAGACGCGAGGATCTGGGCGACGCCCTCACGTCCGCCATGACGGCTTAGCTGGCAGGGCGTCGAAATCGAGGTACCAGTTCGATCATGCAAACGACACTCACCGAGGCTGAAGCGCGCTCGCTCCTGCGCAGCATCAAGCCGCCGCAACTGGACCTGAAGCCGGTCGTGGACCATGTGCTCGACCGTTACGGACTGTCAGGCGAATGGCATCAGCTGGGAGGGGAAAGAGAACAGAATTATCGTCTCGTCACCGCCGCAGGCGAAAGGTTTGTCGTCAAGATCGCATCCCTCGAAGAGGATGAGGAAAGCCTCATCTTTCAGGCGAAAGCACTTGAACATATCGAGAAGGTAGATCCAGCTATCCAGGTCCCGCGGGTTCGCAGGACCCTTGAAGGTGATCTGCTTTCCGGCATTTCGGACGGAGAAGGAGGAAAGCACGCTTTGCGGGTCCTCTCGTTCGTCGCAGGTGAAACTGTCATGGATCTGTTGAGCCGGCGAGGCTTCAATCTGTCCACTGACGACCTCCTGAGCCTCGGCGCGGCCCAAGGCCGCCTGGCACGCGCGCTCCAGGGGTTCAATCATCGCGGCGCCCTTCGACCGATGCCGTGGGACCTGGCAAATGGCCTGGTCCTTGGTGATTGGCTGCGGGACTATATCCCGGAAGAAATCCGCCAGGACGTCGATCGGGCATTGGAGCACTTCGCCGGATCAACATTTGCGGCGCTCCCGCGCCTCCGATCCCAGGTCATCTACAATGATTTCCACGAGAGCAACGTCCTGGTCCGGGCGGAGCCTTCGTTCGAAGTTGTGGGTGTTATCGATTTTGGCGACATGGTCTATGGGACGATCGCACAGGACCTGGCGGTTGCCGTAGCGTCTTTCATCCACTGGAGTCCGGAGCCAGTGGCGGCCGCGGCAGCCGTCGTGCGCGGCTACCAAAGGCATATGCCGCTGGAGGCCGCCGATCTTGCGGTGCTCAAGGATCTGGTGCTGGCCCGCCTAATCCTCCAAGTCGGGCTCGTCCGCTACCAGGTCGTCGTCAACGGCCGGAATGACCAGCAACTCGACGACCTGCAATCGCTGTATTCGGCGGCTATATCCCGCCTCGCCCCCATCGACAAGGACGCGTTCGTCGCCTCGATGACACCGTCCGTGGTGCCCGCTCCGATCCCATCGCCCGTGGTGGAACAGACTTCGAGCGATATCGGAGCCCTGATCTCGCGCCGGCAATCCGTCTTGGGCGAGACCTATACGTTCTACAACGAGCCGCTCGAACTCGTGCGCGGTCGCGGCACAAAACTCTTCGACGCCTCCGGGACGGAGTACCTGGATTGCTACAACAACGTCGCCAATGTGGGGCATTGCCATCCCTATGTGGTTGAGGCGCTCGCCCGGCAGGCGGCCACGCTCAACACCAACTCCCGCTATCTTCATCGCGAGATCCTGCGGCTCGGAGAGCGGCTGACGGCGACCCTCCCAGAAGGCCTGGATACCTGGATCTTTGTCTGTACCGGCTCGGAAGCCAACGACCTGGCGGTTCGCATTGCGCGGTCGGTTACCGGCAACGAAGGCGTGATCATCACGGAAAACAGTTACCACGGCAACACATCGGTGGTCGCGCCGCTCTCGTTGCTGGAATACGACATCAAGGACAAGCCGGGCTGGGTCGAAGCGGTGCCGCCTCCCAATGTCTACCGGGGCATCTATCGAGGTGCACAGGCCGATTTGGGGGAACGATACTCCGGTCACGTAACGGAGGCAGCGTCGCGCCTCGAAGCAAGGGGACCGGGTGCGGCAGCGTTGCTGATCGACTCGATCTTTGACGGCAACGGGGCGTTGGTCCCGCCGCCGGACTACATGCGCCTTGCCTTCGACAAAGCGGGCCGCGCAGGGGCGTTGTGCATCGCCGACGAAGTTCAAATGGGCTTCGGACGATCGGGCACGCATATGTGGGGTTTCGAAGCCTTCGGTGTTCGTCCCGACATGGTCACCATGGGAAAGCCGATGGGCAACGGGCATCCTATCGCCGCGCTCGTGACGCGTCGCGACATCGCCCTGGAGTTCCAGCGTCGCACTGGCTACTTCAACACCTTCGGCGGCAACACCGTTTCGACGGTTGTCGCCAACGCCACCTTGGACGTGCTGCAGGGCGAGAACCTGCAAGGCAACGCCGAGCGTGTCGGCGCGCATCTCAAGGCATCTCTCGACAGCCTGATCGGCACGCACGAGCTGGTCGGCCACATCCATGGGCGCGGCCTTTTCTACGGCGTCGAGCTTGTCGTCGACCGGACATCGCGCGCTCCCGCGAAACTCGCGGCCCGCTGGGTGCGTGAGCGGATGACGAGCCTGGGCGTCCTGGTTGCCTCGACGGGCCCCTTGGGAAACATCATCAAGATAAGGCCGCCCTTGGCCTTCAGCACCGCCGACGCCGACCGGTGCTTCGAAGCCCTTCAGACCGCGCTGACAGAGGTGCCGCCGGATCTTCGGATCGCAAACAGCGCCTGAGCCAACCGGGAATGAGCAGATGAAAATCTACAAATGCGATGCTCACCTGGAGCATCAATCGAAAATCGAACTCAACCCTGGGAAGTTCGTCCCGACGCTCGACGTGGCGAAGCGCACAGGCGCCGTTCTGGACGCCTTACGGCAGGCTGGCCACATTGATGTCTTGGATTGTGCACCCGCATTGAAGGAAGATCTTCGCACCATTCATTCCGAAGACTACCTGGATTTCCTCGCCACGGCTTGGGATGAATGGTCGAGATCATTCGGAACCGAACTCGATGGCGTCGGCTTCGTCTGGCCGCACCGCAACCGGCCGCCTCGATGCCCAAGCGCGATAGAAGGCAAGATCGCCTACTACATGTTCGATGGCGTGAGCACGATCACGCCGGCGATGTGGCCTGCCACCCTTGGCGCAGCCGGAGCTTCCCTTCAGGGTGCCAGGGATCTTCGCCTCTCGGGATCGACGGGACTGGTCCTGGCTCGTCCTCCGGGGCATCATGCCTGCCGCGACATGGGTGGAGGAACGAGTTACACCAACCACACCGCGCTGGCCGCACAGGAACTGACGCGAGATGGCGCTCGGGTCGCGATCCTGGATGTTGACGCTCACCATGGCAACGGTGCTCAAGACATCTTCTGGACCAGGTCCGACGTCCTCACCATCTCTCTCCACACCGATCCGTCGGTGGACTACCCATATTTCTCCGGCTACGCCGACGAGATCGGCGCCGAGGCTGGAGAAGGCTTCAATTTGAACCTGCCACTTCGGCCCGGTACCGACTGGTCGGGCTATCGCGAAGCTTTGACGGCCGCGCTCGAGAGGCTGCGCGACTATTCTCCAGACTACGTGGTGGTGGCGCTTGGCGTGGACACCTATGCCAAGGATCCGGCGGGGCGTCTGGCCCTGGAGCTGGATGATTTCAACCGGATTGGCGAAGCCGTGGCATCCTTGGGCCACCCCCACATGTTTGTGCTCGAAGGGGGATACTGCCTTGAAGCTATCGGTCCCTGCGTCCTGAATGTTGTCGCGCCAGGGGGTTAGACGCGGCTTTGCATCGCAGGATGCTTTGAGCGACCTGCCGGGGGGGGAAGGGACTGACCTCATGGAGCGACTTGCCGCTTGCGTTGACAGCCAAGACTGATCGCCGTTCGAGACCAACTTTGTCGGTATCTCCTAATTTTGTTTGGCGAAACAATCGGAGGATTTAGTTATGGAAAATCATGGCAAAGAAGAAGGTTTCGAGAGCCGAATGATGCGCCTGGTTAAAAAGTGCCACCAGGAACAGAGGCTCATCATGAACCACGTCTGCATCCGGGTTGAAGATATCGGCCGGACGGAAAGGTTGCTGACCGAGTCTTTTGGTATCGGCAAAGAAGGTTTTACTCGCGTTGAAGGAAATTTATTCAAGGGAGAGGCCTTTGTCAGCGGCGCCTGGGTGAATGACGATTTCTACCTTGAACTGATGGAGCCGATCGAGAAACAGAAGCTGGGCTACGACACCGGGTGCGGTGCGCCAATTGGGCACTTGAGTGAAATCGGCTTCCTCACCCCTGATATGGACGCAGAATTGGCCCGGCTATCAAAACTGGGATGGCAGGTGACCGACACGCTGTCATCTGAACATTCCAGAGAAGTAAAGATGGACATGGACCCGTCCATTGGGCTCCCCATAGAGCTGATGGAGGTAAGACTCCGGGAGAAATAATCTCCTCTGATACTATTGGTAGCACCATCCTTCATAAACTACGAAATTCAACGGAATTCGCGGGAATATACTGTAATGGCTTATATTGAAATTTTCCCTAAATCCCTCGAATCCCAGAAAGAATTGGCTGATCGCCGGACTTCTGTGATGGATATTCTTTATGCGGCGGCGAAGGAGACCTTGAACGTTCCGGACCACGATATCATCGTTGAATTGAACCAGTGCACAGCAATTGCATTTAACTCCCTAGCAGTGCAGGCCTCCGCGGTTCCAGATGTCGTGATAAAGATTTCAACCAGCGATCACGAATTTCAGCCAAAATTTCAATCTCTGTGCGATCACATCGTGAGCAAGTGGAACGCACAGTTCGGGAATACACTTAAGCTGGAAATCTGGGTTAACGTAATTAATACCTGGGGCTGCAATATAGATTTCAATTAGAAGGGAGCAACGCTCCGTGCGCTGCGGTTGGCGCCGATCGCGCTTTCATCCGGAGGGCGATCCGGCCGGCGGCAGCAAGAATGATCGCCGATCAAACAACCTATTGACGGACGTTGTCAAAGACAGCCAGCGAGCCTCGCACGCTGCCGAATGAGCGCCTCGACGATATCGATCGTCGGGGTCGCCTGACCGGTGAGACGGCCCAGTTCCTGGACGGCAGTCACGAGAGCGTCGATCTCCATCGGCCGGCCAAGTTCCAGATCCTGCAGCATTGATGTCTTGTGCGCGCCGACCGCGGCGGCGCCGGCGATGCGTCGATCGACATCGATCCCGAAACTTGCCCCCAGAGCCTCGCCGATCGTCTGCGCTTCGACCATCATTGCGCGAATGATCGCCCGCGTGCCTGGATCGGCGCAGATTTCGTCGAGCTTCCCGC
The DNA here is from genome assembly GCF_003952425.1 of Mesorhizobium sp. M2A.F.Ca.ET.046.03.2.1. Taxonomy (NCBI): domain Bacteria; kingdom Pseudomonadati; phylum Pseudomonadota; class Alphaproteobacteria; order Hyphomicrobiales; family Phyllobacteriaceae; genus Mesorhizobium; species Mesorhizobium sp. M2A.F.Ca.ET.046.03.2.1. The sequence goes on from NZ_CP034449.1 coordinate 2,116,459, forward strand.
CGGTCAGAGCGGAGACTGGATTAAGCGAGAGATTGCCCCACAGCTTGACCCAAATCTCATTGCGGATTTGCGGGCGGACTGGCGCCCTGAATCCCGCCGAGGCGAGGAGAGCGGCCAGATTGGCGGTCCGCTCGGTCTTCTCGCCCGAAGGTTCGCCAAGCGGCAGCCGATCGCCTTCGATATGTCGAATGACGCCGGGAGACTCGATTTCGGCGGCCGGATGCACGACACAGCCGATCACGCGCTGAGGTCCGATCGCCTCCCACAGCACACCATTCGGATCGACAGCCTCGATGCGGCGGCCTTCATGCACGCCGCCGTGCCTGTAGAAGTACCACCAGGGGACGCCGTTCTGCGCCGTGACGACCGCCGTTTCAGGTCCCAGAAGCGGCTTCAGGCTGGCAAGGATGCCGGGAAGTGAATGAGCCTTGAGAGCCAGGAAGACGTAGTCCTGGGCGCCGAGGTCCGCGGCCTGGTCCGTTGCGCGCACGGTGACGGTGGTCTCGCCCTCTTCGGACTTCAGTGTCAAACCCTTGTCGCGCAACACGGCAAGGTGGGCGCCCCTGGCGATGAGACTTACTTCGGCATCGCCTTGTGCGGCGAGCCTGGCGCCTACGAGACCTCCGATCGCTCCGGCGCCGAACACGCAGATCCGCATCATCGGATACCCCGTTGCACGATCGAGCAATCCAGCAGCATCCGATCCACCTCGCGCGATGATCCTTCAAAGGTTGGCCGGAAGAGAGCCTCTTGGATCGGCGATCTAATAGCCAAGCGCGCATCCGTCCATGCGCGGATCCGAGCCTCCGATAAGCACTCCTTCGGACCAGTCGATCTTTATCATTTGTCCGCCGCCGAGCGGCTCGATTGGCTGGACGATGCGATGGCCGAGTTTTCTGAGTCCCTCGACCGTATCGACCGGAACGCCACGCTCGACCTGGGTTTCGCCTAGCGAATGGAAGACACGGGGTTGATCGATCGCCTCCTGCGGATCGAGCCCGAAGTCGACGACGCCGGTCAACACGTGTGTGTGTCCAAATGGCTGATAGTCCCCACCCATGACCCCGTAACAAAGGAATGGCCGACCGTCTTTCATGGCGAGGCCGGGCATGATCGTGTGGAGGGGGCGCTTGCCCGGCCCTATCGCGTTGGGATGAGCGGGATCGAGCGAAAAGCCCATGCCTCGATTTTGAAGGGTGATGCCATAGGTCGGCGCGACCCGGGTTGATCCGAAGCCCCAATAGACGGAGTTGATGAAGCTGACGCAGTTGCGATCGCGGTCGACGACCGTCAGGTAAACAGTGTCCGATTTGCGCATCAGCGGCGGCGGCAGATGGTCTGCCACACGATCGCGGCGGATCTCATTTCGTAGGCGTGCGGCGTAATCCTTGGACAGGATTTCATTCACTGGGAATGCGGCATGCCGCGTGTCACAGACAAAAGCATCACGATCACGGTAGGCCAGTCTGCCCGCTTCGATTTCAACGTGGAGGCGTTCAGCGCTCATGGGCTCGAGCGCCGCCAGATCAAAACCCTCGAGGATGTTGAGCATGAGGAGCGCGGTGATGCCCTGGTTGTTGGGCGGAATCTGGCAGACTTCCATGCCCCGGTAATCCGTCCGGACCGGCTCGACATATTCGCCTGCGGCGATCTCGAAATCTTCAATTGTGTGATGGCCACCCAGACAGCGCAGATAGCTCACGATGTCCTGAGCCACGGGCCCTTTGTAGAATCCATCTCTGCCTTTGGCGGCGACCAGGCTGAGCGCGTCAGCCAGGCCTGGGTTGCGAAATACCTCCCCTGCCCGAGCGGCCCGGCCACGCGGAAGAAAAACGCGGGTTGCATTGGGGTCGCGCCGCAACCGCGGTTCCTCCAAAGCCCAATCTTCCGCCACCCGAGGGTGAACCGGAAATCCATCCCGCGCAAAGGCAATTGCCGGAGCAAGAAGCTCACCGATCTCCTTGCGTCCATGATCCGCCACGAGCCGGGTCCACGCATCAATCGCGCCCGGGATAGTAACGGCATGCGGGCTTGAATCCTCAAGTTGGCCATGGCCAACGGCGAGTTCGTCAGCTGGAAGCCTGGAAGGTGCTCGCCCGGAGCCGTTGTAGGCAACGATCTGATCGGTGCCATTCTTGGCCATGATGACAAAGCAGTCGCCGCCGATTCCGGTTTGCTGCGGCTCCACGACTGCAAGCACAGCGGCCGCGGCGACTGCCGCATCGATTGCCGCGCCTCCACTTTGCAGCACCTCAATGGCCACTCGCGCCGCATGGGGGTTGTGGGTGGCCGCCATGCCATTCATGGCCATTGCCGGAGAGCGGCCAGGAAGTTGGAAGTCGCGCATAATGTTCTCCTATCGGCAACGTCGAGAATGAAAACGGCAAGCCCAACGCCGCGCCGTCATTCCATTTGCTTGTCAGTTACAATTGAAAAATGTCGCGACGGCCCTGAGCTTCGCGTCCTGTGGGCCTCGAGCTCGCTTTCGCGAGGCGAGGGAGCGCGGCTTCGGAATCACTCCTGGCGCGTGAGACTTTGTTAGTCATGCCTATGCCAGCCCAAGTTTTGCCGCGAGGCCAATGCGCTGCATCTTGCCCGTGGCGCCCTTCGGAATTTCGGGCACAAAGACCACACGTCTTGGCACTTTGAAGTCGGCAAGCCGACCAGCAGCGAACTCGCGAATATCCCGCTCGCCGGCCTGGGCGCCCTCCCTCAGGACAATGACCGCGGCAACGTCCTCGCCGAGCTTGTTATGCGGTATGGCGAAGGTCACCGCCTGGTGAACCGCCGGGTGGGCCATCAGGACTTCATCCACCTCAAGCGGGGCGATTTTTTCGCCACCGCGGTTGATGATCTCTTTGAGCCGACCGGTAAGGCGAAGAAAACCGTCATCGTCCATCACACCCTGATCTCCGGTGCGAAACCAGCCGTTGGTGAACGCCTCGGAGTTGGCCTTTGGGTTGTTCTCATAACCACGGGTCACGTTAGCGCCGCGTGTGACAATTTCTCCGATCTGCCCCAGAGGAAGCAATCTTCCATCTTCGGCCATGATCGCAACCTCGGGTCCCGCGGCGAGCCCGACACTTCCTGGCTTGCGCTGGCCTGGCGGCAACTGATTGGATGTCATTTGATGGGCGTTCTCAGTCATCGAGTATGCTTCGATTACCGGACACCCGAAAACCCGCTCCATTTCGGCGAAGACGGGTGCCGGCAAAGATGCCGAGCTCGAACGGATGAATCGCAAAGGGTTGGCGGCAATAATCTCCGCATTGCCACTGCTGCGGGCGAGAATCGCCTGGTGCATCGTTGGCACGGCCGTATACCAGGTCGGCCTAGCCTCGTTCATCCAGCCGAAGAACTTCAGGGCGTTGAATCCAGGCGTGCAGAAGACGCTGGCGCCAGCCGAAAGGCTTGCCAGCACGGCCGCGACCAAACCGTGAATATGGAACAGCGGCATGATGTTGAGGCAACGGTCCGACGACCCGAGCTTGAGCGTCCGTACGATATTTGCCGCTGAAGTCAGGAGGTTCGTGTGACTAAGCGGTACTATTTTAGGTCTGGAGGTCGTACCCGAAGTATGCAGGACCAGCGCGACATCCTCCGAATGCGCCAGCCCCGGCGTGGCGGCCGCCGACGATGTGCCCGACAGATCAAACAGCCCCGCTGGACCCTCCGTTCGCGCATGCAGGTGGATTATCGGTACCCCGACACGCGCAGCCGCAGCCAACGCCGGACTATCGCTACCGGCTGCGACGAGAAGCGCCTTCGCCTTGAGATCGTCCAGATAAAAGAAGAACTCGTCCTCGCGATAGGCTGGATTGAGTGGAGCTGTCGTACAGGCGCTTGCGCAGGCGAGGAAGGCGGCAACCATCTCGGGGCCGTTATCAAGAACGATCGCGAGCTTGTCACCCCTCCCAACGCCAAGACTATTGAGCGATAGGACCGTCCGGTCGACAAGAGCCAGCAGTTCTCCGAAGGCGACACCCGGGCGAGCAGGAGCGCCAATTGCTTGGCCCTCCGAGGTCGCGGAACTCAGAATATCGCGGATCGTATTCATGCCTGCCGCTCTCACTCTTTCCTGCTGATGACCCGAGACAAAAACGCCGCGGTTCTTTCATGAGCCGGCGCGGTGAAGAACTGCTCCGGAGGAGCGTCCTCTATTATCCGGCCGCCATGCATCATGATCACGCGGTTTGCCACCTCGCGCGCGAAGCCCATCTCGTGGCTCACCACAATCATGGTCATGCCCTCACGGGCGAGTTCCTTCATTACGTCCAGCACTTCCCCAATCATCTCGGGATCGAGCGCGCTGGTAGGCTCGTCGAACAGCATGAGCGCAGGACGCATGGCCAGAGCGCGGGCGATGGCAACACGCTGCTGCTGGCCACCGGAGAGTTGCGAGGGATAGGTGTCCTCTTTGTCGGCCAGGCCAACACGAGCCAGAAGTGCGCGGCCGGTTCGAAGCGCTTCCTCACGCGGGATCTTGCGAACGTGGATCGGCGCTTCAATGATGTTCTCGAGAGCCGTCAGATGCGGGAACAGATTGAACAGCTGGAAGACCATCCCGATCTCGCAGCGCTGGCGAGCAATGTTGCGCTCGCTGTCTTCCACAAGCTGACCGTTGCGTTCGCGGTAGCCAATCAAATGGCCGTTGACCTCGATGCGACCTTTCTGGATCCGCTCCAGATGGTTGATGCAGCGTATGAATGTGGTCTTGCCCGAGCCCGATGCGCCAACAATGACGACCACCTCTCCCTTACGGACGGTAAGATCGATCCCCTTGAGCACATGAAGATCGCCGAAGTGTTTTTCCACCCCGCGCGCGGTGACAATCGCGGGCTCAGCCGCCGGATCATCGCTCATCGCGGTTCTCCAATCTGGCCAAAACCGAAAAGGCGCCTGTATCCGTTTGGTGCAAGCTTCCGGGCCGCTGCCGAGGCAGGATCGCCAAACCGTGACTCGAGGCGCTGCTGTACGAAGCCCCAGAGGGTGGTGAGCGTCAGGTAGTAGCAGGCGACCACCATATACAACTCAAAAACTCGGAAAGTTACAGAGGTTACCATCTGCGTTGCGAGCAGCAGTTCGGGAACGCCGATCACGCTCAGCAGCGTTGTGTTTTTCAGCATGCTGTTGAACTCGTTGCCCAGTGGCGGAACAACCACGCGCGCTGCCTGGGGCAGGATGATGCGGCGCATGTAGAGGCCATAAGTCATTCCCAGGGACTTGGATGCTTCCGTCTGGCCTATAGCGACGGAATTGATTCCCGCGCGAATGATCTCCGCCATGTAGGCAGCTTCGTTCAGCGTCAATGCAAGGATTCCCGCCTGCATATTGCCGGGAAGGACCGCAAAACCGAGATCAATATCCTCGAAACGGAAAATGTTCGCGGCAGCCAGACCGGTGTAAATGAACACGATCTGCACCAACAATGGCGTGCCGCGAAAACCCCACACGAAGATCCGTGCAGGCACTTGTAGTATGTGATGCTTCGAAATCCGGGCCAAGGCTATGAAAAGCCCCAGGAGCGTTCCGAAGCCTTGGGAAATCACGCTGATGCTTAAGGTCAGCCAAAGCCCATGCAAATAGACGGAACTTGGCCGGAACAGGTATTCCCAAAAAACGCTCCATTCGAAGTTCATGGTGACCGCCTACTCGATGGCGTCCCCTTCGAGTCCCCATTTCGCGAGCAACTTCTTGTAGGTGCCGTCGGCCTTCATCGATTCGAAGGCCTTCTGAACGGCATCATGCATGTCGGCCTCACCCTTGCGGGTGGCGATGCCGGTCTTGATCTTGGCGAACGGCTCACCGCCAATATCGAAAATATGGCCAGCCTTCTGAAGGAAGAAAGCAGCCGTTTCGAGGGTGGTTCCGTAGACATCCACCTGGCCAATTTGCAGCGCCTGACGGGCATCGGAATCCTTGGGGAAGACCGTGACCGTTACCTCGGGTTTCCCAGCCTCCTTGAATTTCTTGTTCTGTTCCTCCAGCAGGCTCTGGATCGTCGTGCCATTGTCCACAGCAGCCTTGAGGCCTGAAAGATCCTCAAGCCCCTTGACGTTCTTCGGATTTCCCTTCGGCACCAAGAGCGACTGGCTCGAATACATGTAGTTCGTGAAATCCACGACTTCGCGGCGCTGCGGCTTGTCGAAAAGCTGCGACAGAATGGCATCGCACTGCTTCGCCAGGAGAGCCGGAATGATCGCGCTGAATGCAGTTTCCTTCCACTCGACCTTCACCCCCATCCGCTTCCCGATCTCGGTGCCGATATCGACATCCAGACCACCTAGAACCTGATTTTCATCATAGAATCCGAGCGGCGGATTCCCGAATTCCGCGCAATACGTGATCTTGCCCGCCTTGGCGATATCCGCCGGCGGTGTCACTTCCGATGCATGGGCAACGCCAACCGCGAAGCCGAGCGCGATGGCACAACCGGCAGTTTTGGAAACACGAGACATTTGACAACCTTCCCATTCTTTATCGGCCCAACGATTTGGACCATTGCGTATTGGTCTATATCCCGATAGTCTTATGTTATGATTTTCGCTATCTATTCCCCAACGTATAGGCCCTGTCAACATAGTGGGCGCTTGCCGATCGAAATAAACCAATATCGAATGGTCTAAAATGAAGAGATCCGACTACGCTCACCAGAAGCTTGACGAAATGCTGCGGGAAAATCGCTTCCAGCCGCAGAGTCGACTTCCGCCGGAACGTGATCTGGCGCGTCAGCTCGACGTCAGTCGTATGGGGCTGCGAGTGGCGCTTGATCGGCTCGAGGCGGAAGGACGAATCTGGCGTCATGTCGGTCAAGGCACTTTTGTTGGTCCGCGTCCCGAAAAAGCACCAACACAACTGTCGTTCGTTACCGCAAACACGAGCCCGGCCGAGGCGCTCGAGGCACGACTGGCGATCGAACCCCAGATCGCCCGAATGGCGGCGTTGCGCGCGAGCGAACTTCAGATCTCCGATATGTTCGTGCTTGTTCAGAAGGGAAGGGTCTCGGGAGATCCCGCTGCGTGGGAGTCCTGGGACGGGCAGTTCCACCGGGCGCTGTGTCTCGTCACAGGCAATCGGCTCCTGCTTTCCATCTTCGACAGCTTCAACGCAATACGACGGCAAAGGACATGGAACCAGCTTCGTCAGGCCGTGCTCACGCCGGAGCGGCGGGAGCATTATGCGCAACAGCACAAGAATATTCTCGATGCGATCAGTGATCGCGACGCTGTGCAAGCTGAATTGGCTATGCGCGCGCATATAGAAGACGTAGCACGCAGTCTGCTCGATCCCCGTGGGTAAGCGAATATGCGGGTTCACCTGCCGTCGAAAAAGCAGCTGGACCAGCTTGCCTACCGGTCGAGTGTCAGTCGCGATCGGAACTTCCACGACGGCTAGACGTGCTTTCCATCTTTTGCGCAACGTGAGCCCTTGACCGCGCATCGATAGGTGCCCTCGAGGGGAGTGGCCAAGGCAGCATAGGCTTAGGCATTCAAAGGCAGAGCCTTGCGGTTAGCCCAATGCCAGTTGCTCAGTGCCGGCCGATGATGTCTTGGCTGCGCGATTCATCTGTTGTGTCGCCGATCGGGCTTGTCAGATTAAGTAACAACGCCAACACGACAATACCGACAAAGGCGGCGAAGGTGCTGGCGGCAGCGAGCCATCGCAGAGCTGCCTCGTCCACTTCCACCGGAGCTTTGCCGGTTTGGTGCCATGGGCCGGCAACAACGTAGCCAATTGCTCGTGCGATCATATAAGGACAACTCCTGTTCCCTACAGGAGCATTCATACGAGATCATCGCTGGTGCGGTCGATGCGAGGATTGCGCTGCAAACATTGACGAAATTCAAAGTGTTTGGTTATGGGCTTCGCGCGTTCCCAGAACCACCTGAGTATCGGCCGATCCCAATTGCTTTGCGCTGGTGGTTAGCGTGCATCAGGTTCGAGGAAGCGCTCAAAAACCTTGGAGAAAGCTGCAAAAGCCGGGGCCTTCGGAGCGCTTTTGGAAATCGACGTGGCCCATTGATGCCGGGATCGGTAGACGAGGGATTTACATTCAACCGGCTTCAGTTCGCTTCGTTCCACCCAATACCTTGCGTAGTGCTCAGGCAGGAACCCCACATACCCTCCTGAAAGTAGCATCACCAACATCGCTTCCATGTTGTTGATTGTGGCGTGGTAGCGCAAGGCAGGAAAGTACTCCTCGTCGAACGGCTGCCGGTATCCTCTCATCACGAAGGGGTACTTCAAGACCTCGTCCTCCAAGACCTCCTCGGCCGTTTTGGAAAACAGCGGATGACCTCGGCCGACAAAAAGGCGATGGGTCTCTTCCAGGAGAGGCCTGAAGTGAATACCGCCAATGTCGCGGACATAGGGTACGATCGCGCCGTGCATGTGGCCCGACAGGATTGCCCTCTCAAGGTCAAGCCGATCTGAAACGACGAGCTCCACATGGACATCATGGTCTAGCTCGTTGAACTCCCTAAGAGCCAGTGCAAGCGGAAAGCGCGGATCCATCGTGAGGCAATCAACCATGCCGATCACCAGCCGACCAGCGAGCCGTTTCTTAAGCCCTGCCATGCTGCCAGCGAAGTCATCGAGCTGGGCAAGCATTCGCTTGGTTTCCTCGTAGGCTGTGCGACCTTTTTCGGTAAGACGAAAACCGCTCCGGCCCCGTTCACACAAACGAAAACCAAGCCGCTTTTCCAAGTCGGACATATGCAGGCTGATCGTTGAGTGTCCCACGTTCAACGTAATCTGGGCGCCTGTATAGCTTTCGGCCTCCACTACGGCAACGAACACCCGCAGCAGCCTGAGATCCAGGTCCATCACCCTCGTTGGCATCCGGCTCTCCACGTTGTTACATTGAAAAACGCTCAAACGAACTCAAGAGCATTCACCTTTTCTCCGAAACGACAAACTGAGATTGGTGCTTCCAACGTGTCAAGACAGGGAGATTGATCGTGGGAATAGTCGCACAGCCAAACATTGCCGATCACAAGATCCTCAGTGTTGCCGAGCACACCGAGCATGTCACCTTCCAGCCGACAGTTCGACCGACGGCCCGTGGCTATCAGTTGCCAATGATCTCCCATGACCGCCTCGCCTTCTCACCGGAAGAATTCGTCAGGCGCTATGACCTGATCCAATCCTCAATGGACGATCTGGGGCTGGACGCGCTCCTCGTGCGTGGCCCGGAAAACATTACCTATTTCTCCGGCTACGAAACGCCCGGCTATTACCGTTACCACTGCATCGTCGTGCCGAAGGACGGAGAGCCGGTCTTTCTCGTTCGGGACTTCGAGTGGATAAACACACCGGAATTCGCCTGGTCCACGAAATTCGTAAAGGTATACGACTGGGATCACGCACCGAGCGTCACGGCCAATGTCCTCGACCAGCTCGGTCTTGGAAGCAACAAGCGCATAGGGGTCGAAAAGCAGAGCTTTTTCTACACCGTAGACGAGCACGAGACGCTCGCCCGGGCAGCTCCAACCAACGAGTATGTAGATGCTACCCACGTTCTGTGGAACGCCCGCATGATCAAATCAGCGGAAGAAGTCGAGGTGATGCGCAGATCGGCCGCGCTCGTCGATGTGGCAATGCAGGCGGGGTATGAGGCAACACGCCCAGGCGCCACCGGCGACGAGATCAACGGAGAGGTAAACAGAGCGCTGCTGGCGGCTGGCGGAGAATACATGGGTCTGCCTCCCTTCGTGCTCGCTGGAGAACGCAGTTGTCTGCCCCATCAGACGGGCGGGAAAAATGCGCTGGGTAGGGACGATCTTATGTACTTTGAGATTTCCGCTTCGCATCGCCGATATACGGCAGCCTTGATGCGTACGATCTTCCTTGGCAAGCCCAAGGATGAGTGGCTAAGGGCCGCGCAGGCATGCATCGACGCTACGTCCGCAGCGCTTGCGTTTATCAGGCCAGGCGTTTCCTCGCACGATGCCGATACTGTCGCACGCGCAGTCACCACCAAGGCGGGCTTTGCGCCCTACCACCGCAACCGTCTGGGCTACAGCATTGGCGTTAGCTATCCGCCGGATTGGGGCGAAGGCGAGATCATTTCCCTGCAGCAGAATGAATCCCGTTTGCTCCAGCCCGGCATGACTTTCCATATGCCGCCACTTTGCCTGAAGTATCGTGAGTACGGCATCGGGTTCTCGGAAAGCATTCTGGTGACCGAAAGCGGCTGCGAGAGGTTTTCGAAACTTCCGAGGGAAATCGTCATAAAGGCCTAGGATGTCAGGTGATATTCGCGCCTTCTTGAACCTCGACCGTCTTTTGGGCGACATTCGGACGCTGGCGGGTTTTGGTGCCGTGGAAGCAGGCGGGATTGATCGTCCCGCTTTCTCACCTGCGATTGTCGATGCCGAAGAATGGCTGATGCAGGCCATGTGCCAAGCCAGCATGACGGCGCACCGCGATGGTGCCGGCAACATCATCGGTCGGCTGGGCCCACAGACCGGCAGAACGTTGATATGCGGGTCCCATATCGACACCGTGCGCGGCGGCGGCTCGCTCGACGGGACCCTCGGAGTGCTGGCGGGTCTGGAGTGTGCCCGCGCAATCGCCGCCAGCGGATTGCAGCCGTCCGCCGGATTCGAGGTCGTCGCATTCGCGGATGAAGAAGGCGCTTACCACGGCTTGCTGGGTTCCAAGGCGATGGCCGGAGCGCTGGAGCCGGCCGACATTCAAGACAGCGGCACCTTGGCTATGGCCATGCTGGCAGTCGGTCTTGATTTCAGCGCAGTAAGCAAAGCTGCGCGCAAGCTGGACGAGGTGGAGGCCTATTTGGAGCTGCACATCGAGCAGGGCCCGGTGCTCGAGCGCTTGGGGCTGGACATCGGCATCGTAGACGCCATCGTCGGCATGGATCTGTCCAGCTACACCTTGACAGGCAAGGCGAGGCACTCGGGGTCGACACCGATGGCCGACCGCCAGGATGCGCTCGTCTGTGCAGCCTCGGCAATCCACAGCGCCATTGCGGCAATGGTTGAGGAAGGTTTGGCTGACGCCGGCACCATGACGTTCGGCAATCTGCGCGTCAGTCCAGGGTCAACGAACGTCCTTCCAGGGCAGGTGATCGTAGACAGTGAGGTAAGAGCCCAGGATCGCGAAACCATCGCTGCCCTCAGATCCATCGTCGACAGGGCCTTTCGGTACGCAGCCGGCCAAGCCGGGTTGACGACGGTCAGAGGTCGTAACGTTATCGATCCACCTGCTCCCCTCTCGAAGGGGTTGCGCGACCGTCTCTTCGCCATCGCCGCCAAAAACAATCTGCAGTGCGCGCTGCTGTCGTCTGGTGCTTGTCACGATGCCCAGGTCTTCGCCAGCCGTGACGTGCCGACGGCGATGATATTCATCGAGAGCAAGGGCGGTATCAGCCATCACAGCGACGAGCATTCGACGCCGGCCGCGATCCGCGCGGGCGCCGAGTTTCTGCTTCTCGCGGTTCATGACTTGCTGGTTCGCGGGACGCGGTAAGGCGAACCGCAATGTGTGCGGCGCTCATCACAACCGCTTGCCGGGGCCCGAACTTTCACCTCTGAGCAAAGTATCGCGCAGCAGATTCGACTGGCCCGACAGCCGATTCAGCATCTCATTTTCGGCCTGCTTCGCGACAATCAGACGTCAAGGCGCTGGGGCGCCAGTTGCTTGTGCGGGATAGCCAAATGAAGACTTATCGTATCGCACTCATCCCTGGCGATGGTGTGGGCCGCGATGTCACAGCCGCAGCTTGGCAGGTCCTCGGCAGGGTCGCTGACAATTCTGGTTTCAAGTTCCAAGGCACGGAATTTGCTTGGTCGTGCGCCTTCTACAAGGAAACAGGAGCAATGATGCCAAACGATGGCATCGAGATCCTGCGAGCTTTCGATGCTATTTTGCTTGGCGCCGTGGGCTGGCCGGCGCTGGTCCCGGATTCCGTCTCGCTGCACGGGCTGTTGTTGCCGATCCGCAAGGCCTTCTCGCAATATGCCAACATCAGGCCGCATCGCCTGTTGCCTGGTGTGACTAGCCCGTTGCGGTCGCAAGACTTCGATATTTTGTGCATCCGTGAGAATACCGAGGGCGAGTATAGCGGCGCGGGCGGACGTATCCATCAGGGCACAGATGGGGAAGTTGCCGTGGAAACGTCCATCTTTACGCGCCGCGGGGTGGAACGCATCCTGCGTTTCGCGTTTGAACAGGCACGAGCCCGTAGAGGCAGGCTTGCCTCGGTGACAAAGTCGAACGCCCAGAAATTCTCGATGGTGTTTTGGGACGATGTCGCCAGGGAACTCAGCTCCGAGTACCCCGATGTTGCCCTGACCAGCTATCATATCGACGCAATGGCTGCGCGGATGGTTATGGCCCCGGAAAGCCTCGATGTCGTAGTGGCTTCCAACCTCTTTGGCGACATCCTCACCGACCTCGGGGCAGCCATTCAGGGCGGGTTGGGCTTCGCGGCATCGGCTAACATCAATCCGGAACGCACCGCGCCATCAATGTTCGAGCCCGTGCACGGCTCCGCTCCGGACATCGCCCATCTCGGCATCGCGAACCCGATCGCGACTATCTAGTCCGGAGCGATGATGCTCGACCATCTCGGAGAAGCAGGAGCGGCCAGGCGCCTCATGAGCGCCCTGGAAGCGACGACCGCGCGAGGCATCGCCACCGTCCACGGCAAGGACAGAACTGACGCTATCACCGCCGCGGTTCTCACCGCGCTCGATTGACCAAGGGGGCCGCTATGCACGGTTTGCAAGACAAGGAACTGTTTCGACAGGCTGGGCTGATTGCCGGCGCATGGGTTCCTGCCGTTTCGGGCAAAACGTTGCCCGTCACTGATCCGGCCACGCAGGTAGTGATCGGCACCGTTCCCGCGATGGGCGGTGTGGAAACCAAGCTGGCGATTGAGGCGGCCGCTTCTGCCTTCGAGGCGTGGAGGAAGACGACGCATGCCGAGCGCGCCGCGCTGCTGGAGGCATGGCATGCACTGATGATCGAACATCTCGACGACCTTGGACTGATCCTGACCACGGAGCAGGGTAAGCCTCTGGACGAAGCAAGGGAAGAGATTCGCTACGGCGCATCGTTTGTGAAGTGGTTCGCGGAGGAGGCCCGCCGCATTAACGGCTGCACCATCCCCTCGCCTACACACGGCCGCCGGATCGTGGTCCTCAAGGAGCCGGTAGGCGTTTGCGGCATCATCACGCCCTGGAACTTTCCGAACGCGATGATCACGCGCAAGGTTGCGCCAGCGCTCGCGGCCGGATGCACCGTGGTTGTCAAACCGGCGCAATACACGCCCTATTCCGCGCTCGCCCTCGCGGTGCTGGCAGAGCGGGCAGGAATTCCTCCTGGCGTGATCAACGTCGTCACAGGCCAACCGGGTGAGATCGGTGAGGAGATCATGGCCAATGAGACGGTACGCAAGATCTCATTTACCGGCTCGACCCGAATAGGATCGCTGCTAATGCGCGGTGCATCCGATACCGTGAAGCGTCTTTCACTGGAACTCGGCGGCAACGCCCCCTTTATCGTCTTCGATGATGCCGACCTAGATCTTGCCATTGAAGGGGCGATCGTCTCCAAATTCAGAAATGGTGGTCAGACGTGCGTCTGCGCCAATCGCCTCCTGGTACAGGACGGCGTCTATGATGTGTTCGCGAAGAAGCTTGCGGTGCGCGTCAACGCAATGAAAGTCGGTCCGGGCACGGAAGCGGGGGTCGCGATTGGCCCGATGATCAACGACGCCGCCGTTGCCAAGATCCGGGAGCACGTCGAGGACGCGCTGGCCAAGGGCGCCGAAGTCATCACCAAGGAGCACGACCTGCCGAAAGGATCGCAATATGTCGCCCCGGTCGTGCTGACCGGCGCGAAGACCAGCATGCTGCTGGCCAGCGAGGAGACCTTCGGTCCGGTCGCGCCACTTTTCCGCTTCAAGACAGAAGAGGATGCCATAGCAATTGCCAACGCAACGCCATTTGGGCTCGCCGCCTATTTCTACACTGAGAACCTCAAGCGCGCCTGGCGCGTCGGCGAGGCGCTCGAGTTCGGCATGGTCGGTCTCAACACCGGTGCGATCTCGACCGAAGTCGCACCTTTCGGCGGCGTCAAGCAATCGGGTCTCGGTCGCGAGGGCTCGCAGGCAGGCATCGAGGAATACCTTGAAACGAAAGCATTCCATTTCGGCGGCTTGAGCTGATTCATCGGCGGGCATCAGGAAACTCCCCACCTCAAAGGGGCTGCCCGGCAGCCCCTTCTTTTTTGCTCTGGCAATGCCGCTCGCGAGCGGGGCTGGCGACCCAACAAGATGCTGCGTCGATCGACTCGAGAGATCAAGATTGCGCAAAAACGCCCCCGTTCAAAAAGATGTTCCAAGTCGATCGCGCTAAAGTTCGGGAAGGTTTTCGCCCCAAGTACTTATCTGGAGATGCAGAATGTTCAGCAACTCACTTGTGGAACTCGACCGTGCTCATCTGGTGCATCCGGTTGCCTCATATCGAGGCCACGAAAGGATGGGTGTTCGGATCCTCAAAAACGCCAAGGGCGCAACCGTAACCGATGCTGCCGGTCACCGATTGATTGATGGTTTCGCGGGCCTATGGTGCGTCAACGCCGGTTACGGGCAGGAGAGTCTCATCGAGGCGGCGACGCGCCAGCTCAGCGAACTGCCATACGCGACCGGCTATTTCAGCCTGGGATCCGAGCCTGCCATACGACTTGCGGCCGAATTGGCGGAACGTGCTCCGGGCGATCTCAAGCACGTCTACTTTACGCTCGGTGGATCGGACGCAGTCGATAGCACGGTGCGGTTCATCCGCTACTATTGGAACGCGAATGGGAAGCCGGAGAAGGATCAGTTCATTTCGCTCGGGCACGGCTATCACGGCTCTTCCACGGTCGGTGCCGGCCTGACGGCGCTTCCGGCGTTTCACGCCGGGTTCGGCCTGCCCTTCGCTTGGCAGCACAAGATTCCTTCACACTATGTCTATCGCAATCCAGTTGGGACGGATCCTTCCGCCATTATCGCAGCCTCGGTGAAAGCGCTCGAGGCCAAGATTGCCGAGGTGGGCGGGGCTGAACGCGTCGCCGCATTCTTTGCAGAACCGATTCAGGGATCCGGGGGTGTGCTCGTGCCGCCGGCCGGCTGGCTGAGGGCGGTCCGGAAACTCTGCCAGGACAAAGATATCCTTTTCGTAGCGGACGAGGTCATCACCGGGTTCGGTCGCACCGGACCGCTGTTTGCGTGCGAGGAGGATGGCGTCGTCCCCGACCTCATGACGGTGGCCAAGGGATTGACCTCTGGGTATGTACCGATGGGGGCGGTGTTCATGAGCCATAAGGTCTACGACGTCATTGCTGATCGCGCAGGCGAGAATGCCGTCGGTCATGGTTACACCTATTCGGCGCATCCGGTTTGCGCCGCCGTCGGTCTGGAGGCTCTGCGACTCTACGAAGGCGGGCTGCTGGATAATGGGAGGCGCGCGGGAGCCCGCCTCATGGCCGGTTTGGAAGGCCTGAAAGACCATCCCCTGGTAGGAGACGTTCGCGGACGAGGAATGCTCGCTGCCGTGGAACTTGTCGTCGACAAGGAGCGCAAGACCCCCCTCCCCGCCACAGCCGAACCGGCGCGGCGAATTTTCGACAGGGCCTGGGACAACGGGCTGATCATCCGTGCGTTTCCCCAAGGCGTACTCGGCTACGCCCCGCCGCTATGCTGCACCGATGCCGAGATCGACGCCATCGTCGCGGCGACGCGCAAAACGCTCGATCAGACCCTAGCTGACAAGGATGTTCGCCAAGCCATGGCCTGAGCCCTGCCGCGACTCATTTTGGGAAAAGTGTTGGAAGTGGAATATGGGTCCTGGCGATGGGAGATTTGAGCACGACAAAACTGAAGTACTTGTCGATGCCGGCATCGACGCCAGTCAGCCGCTCCATGATGGTCTGGTACTCGCTGATACCAGCGGTGACAAATTTTAACAGGTAATCGTAACCGCCGGACACCAAATGGCACTCGATCAGCTGCTCGATCTTTTCGACCGCAACCAAGAATTTTGCAAAATCGATCTGGCGATGGTTCTTCAGCGTGACTTCGGTGAAAACCGTGAGGGTTTGCCCCAGCTTGGCTACATTGATGAGGGCTGAATACCCCTCTATGTAGCCGTTGTCCTGCAATCTCTTCACCCGCATCAGGCAGGGGCTCGGCGTAAGGTTCACAAGCTCGGCCAAGTCCACATTTGTGACGCGGCCATTTTTCTGTAGTTCATGGAGGATCGTGATGTCGATCCGGTCGAGTTTTATGCCCATTTCTTGCCCACTCGCGCTGGGGGCCTCATCGTTTCAGATACTCGGATTGATCTGTTGCACCCTAACGGAGACGAGGACGCAGCGTGGCTCGGTTCGGCGGCGATCCCGGATGCTGAAGGTCGCAAAGCGCAGCTGTGCGACCTTCGTCCGCCGCACCTAGTATCCAACGCGCAAGTCAACCCGGCCTGTTGGTTCCTCGCCACGATCGAACTTGTTGAAGTTCTCTAGCATCAGGCGCTCGGCGGCGTCGCTCACCGGTTGTGCGGCCACATGCGGTGTTACAAACGCTTTCGGATGCGCCCAAAGCGGGCTATCCCGCGGCAGCGGTTCATTGGGGAACACGTCCAGCATGGCCCAGTCGAGCTGCCCCTCATCCAAGGCGGCGACCAAATCGGATTCCACAAGATGTCCCCCTCTTCCAAGATGGACGAGAGCGCCTCCGCCCGGCAGGTGAGCAAAGAGCTCCGAAGACAGGATGCCACGCGTGTCGCTGGTAAGGGGCAAAACGTTGATGAGAATTTCGCTCTGGCCCAGGAAGGTGCGGAACTCCTTCTCGCCCACGAAGCTGTCGACGCCATGGATGATCTTTCGGGTGCGGCTCCACCCCGAGACTCGAAAGCCCATGGACGCCAGCTTTCGAGCTATGTCGGTGCCGAAAACGCCCAACCCCATAACGCCGACCAAACGTTGGGAGGGATGAACGGCCGGGTGCATCCGCCATTCGGCGGCTCCTTGCTGCCTGGCGTAGTCGCCCATCCTGCGGTGCCAGTGAAGGACACCGTAGAGGGCGTATTCCGTCATCTGCTCGCGCAGCCCGGCGTCCACCAGCCGAAATAGCGGTATATCCTTTGGGAATTCGGGATCGACAATGATCTGGTCGATGCCGGCACCGAGCGAGAAGATGGCTTTCAAGTTCTTCAATGATGCCAAAACGCCGTTCGGAATGCGCCAGATCAAAGCGTGCGTGATATCCTGCGGATTGCCCATATCCGGCCAGATCCGAAACTCGATGTCGGGCCGTTCCCTGGCGAAGAATGCTTTCCAGGGCGCCGGGTCATCGATGTTCGAGGCGAAAAGAATGGTCCGCCTTGCCATGTCAGTTTCTCCGCTCCACCCCGGGCAAGATGCAAAGAAGTTCAAATAGCAAATTCGCGGCGGTGAGTGCCGTATTGCCGGAAGTGTCGAAAGGCGGCGACACTTCGACCAGGTCGCAGCCGACAATGTCGAGCCCCCAACAACCGCGGACGATCTCAAGCGCCTGCATGCTGGTGAGGCCTCCGATTTCAGGCGTGCCGGTGCCTTGAGCGAATGATGGATCAAGCGAGTCGATGTCGAAGGTGATGTAGACCGGCCCGCTGCCCATATGGACGCGAACTTCATCCATCAGCGGAACGAGCGAGCGATGCCAAAGCTCATCGGCCTGGTAGACTTTGAACCCTTGCTGGCGTGACCAGTCGAAATCGTCGGCGGCGTAGCCGGTACCACGCAGGCCAATTTGAACGGTGCGGCGCGCGTTGATAAGACCTTCCTCGACAGCACGGCGGAAAGGTGTCCCGTGCGCGATCTCCTCGCCGAACATGGTGTCGTTGATGTCGGCATGCGCATCGATATGAATGAGACCGAGGGGACCGTGTTTCTTGGCCATCGCACGCAGGATGGGTAGCGTCATGGTGTGATCGCCGCCGAGTGAAAGAGGCTTGCACCCATGAGAAAGGATATCGGAGATGCCGCGTTCGATCGCATCGACCGACTTGAGCAGGTTATATGGGTTCGTCGCAATGTCGCCCACATCGGCAACCCGAAGAGAGTCGAATGGCGCAGCGCGCGTGGCCATGTTGTAAGGGCGCAGCAGGACCGATTCGGCGCGAATTTGCCTCGGACCGAAACGGGTTCCGCTTCGGTTGCTGGTGCCGATATCGAGCGGCACGCCGACAAAGCAGGCGTCCAGACCGGATGCCGTCCGGGCGTATGGCAGACGCATCATCGTGGCGATGCCCCCAAAGCGCGGCATGTCGTTGCCGCTAAGCGGCTGGTTTAAAGACCCATTCATCAAAATCACCCTGTCTTCTTTCGCGTATTCTCAGGCAGCCGAGCCACGAGCCAGCGGCTCCCCGCATTGGCTTGAACTTCGACGGGACGCGGGTCACCTTCAAGGGGAGCTTTCCCAACAACACTTGGATGAGCGTCAATGTAAGGAGAGGCACGTCAATCATTCGGTTTCATCAACTTAACCATTGAATCTCCGA
Organism: Mesorhizobium sp. M2A.F.Ca.ET.046.03.2.1; assembly: GCF_003952425.1. NCBI lineage: Bacteria > Pseudomonadati > Pseudomonadota > Alphaproteobacteria > Hyphomicrobiales > Phyllobacteriaceae > Mesorhizobium > Mesorhizobium sp. M2A.F.Ca.ET.046.03.2.1. The sequence goes on from NZ_CP034449.1 coordinate 2,135,007, forward strand.
TGTGTGTGTCGATGCCGGGGCTCGCTAACCTGCGTCCATCTCTGACCTCCCAACCTCTATCGCAGGTATCGATATGACCGTGGTCCTTTCCTTTCAAACGCCCGCTGGCCCGGTCTCTGCGACCATCCGGCACGTGCTCGCTGCAGGCTACACAGGGCGAACGCGCCACCTCGTTGAAGCTCACATTGAAGAACTGAAGGAGATCGGCATTCCGGCGCCGCCACATGTACCCATGCTGTTTCCGATCATACCGGGGCTGCTGTCGCAATCGACGGAGACGCAGGTTCTTGGTTCAGACACGTCGCCTGAGGTCGAGTATGTCGTTTTCCGCCAAGGCGGACGTGACTATGTCACGGTCGGCAGCGACCAGACCGATTCTGTCATGGAGGCGCAGAACGCGCCAATGGCGAAGAACATGTGTCTGAAATCAATCGCGCCGGACGCCTGGCCCCTGGAAGAGGTCCTCGATCACTGGGACAGTCTGGAGCTGTCGCTTGTCTGCGACGGCAAGCTCATGCAGCAGGGCAAGGTCGAGCAGATGATGAGGCCTGCCGAGCTGCAGGAGTTCGTTTCTGAACACGACGGCCACGAGCACGAGGGTCGAATGATCTTTTCAGGCACGCTGGAGATGAATGGTCGCTGCCCGCGTGAGAGGGCCGAAATGACCATAAAGCTCCATGACCCTGTGCTCGAGCGCGCGATCGTCCATCGCTATACTGTAGAGCCTACGTTCCCGTTCTTTTGAGCTACCCCAGCAACCAGTGCCAAGACCCTGTCGGCCCCTGGGTCAACCACGTCGCCACCGCGCGGCGGGAGCACCGCCGACCTCTATGTACCGCCCCAATCAGTAGTACTCTCGATGGAGCCATCCTCGCGGGCGCCGCTTCCCATTTTCTGCCTAAGAGCTAGGCGGGAACTGCCGACCTTTTAAGCATCGGTTTTTAAACGAATATTTTCTTGACGAACATCCTGAGTTAGCATTCACTGCCGTCGGGGAACCAAACGCGCCAGCCGATAATCATGCAACAATGGCTGGTGCAAAAATAGAGATCCGGTCCTTGGTAATGTTGAAGGGGCCAGCCGCATTGAAGCGGTGCGGAAATGTCCCGGAGGCGAAATCCTTCATCGACTTCGCAAGGTCTGCTGAAAGCCGCCAAGAGAACGGCGTCAGCGAGTGAGTGGGAAGCCCGAAAGGGGCAGTGTATCCACTCTGAAACGGTTCCCTCTTAGTCATACCGGCTCCTCTTCGAGCCCGGGTTTGGAAAAAAGAGGTGAACATGGTCAACATCGCCAACGTCGATCTCCGCTTGCTTCGCGTCTTCATCACGGTGGTGAAATGCAACGGTTTTTCCGCGGCGCAGGCCGAGCTCAACATCAGCCAGTCGACGATAAGCAACCACATGATCGCCCTGGAGGAGCGCCTTCGCCTCAAGCTCTGCCAACGGGGGAGGTCCGGCTTCGAACTGACCGATCATGGACGAACCGTCTTTGAGGCTTCCACGCGCCTTTTCGAAGCCCTTGAGGAATTCAGCTGCGAAACGGAGTCGCTTCATTCGGTTCTGACTGGCAGTCTGCGAATTGGCGTCGTGGATAACACGGTGACGGATTCGCATTCGGCGGTCTCGGCCGCTTTCCGACGATTCTGCGCCAGACCCAACAATGTGAATGTGCAACTTGTTGTGGACAGTCCTCCGTCTCTTCAAAAACGGCTGGTGGAAAGGCAGATCGATCTTGCGATCTTCGGTTTCGTCCCACGGCTGTCCAACCTGCGCTACCAGAACCTCTATGCAGAAACGAGCACGCTGTTCTGTGGCCAGGGACATCCCCTGTTCGACGTGAGCGAGGACGACCTCTCTTTGGATGTGCTGCGCGACTACGCGTTTGCCAGCCGGTCCTATTGGTGCAATCAGGATCTGGAACGCATCGGAATGTGCAAAAGCACGGCCTCGGTCGAGCAGGTCGAAGCCCAGCTCATTCTGGTGCTGTCGGGTGCGTATCTTGCCTACCTGCCGACCCACTACGCCCAGACCTGGGTGGACAAGGGGCTGTTGCGCCCGCTGCTCCCAGACAAGACGTCATATGCGGTGCGGTTCACTATGGCTACCCGCAAAGACGTCCGCACAACGCCAACTTTGAAGGCGTTCATTCAGGATCTTTACACTTCAGTCGGCGGCCACAGGGAAGAAAGGGCAGAATCGTTCGAGTTGCCGGCGTTGGCGTCGTGGCAACCCCGCCGGCAGGCGAAAGATCATGTAGTTGCCCTCAACTAGGCTAGCCTGAGCACCTCAGTGCGCGTGACCGAGATAGGCGTCGCGCACCCGTTCGTCGCTGATGAGATCGGCGCAATAACCGGAAAGGGTTATTGACCCAGCCTCCATGACGTAGGCCCTCTGTGCCAGTTCGAGCGCCAGGAAGGCATTCTGCTCGACAATCAACAGCGAAACACCTTGACCGGCAATGGCGGTGATCGCTCCGTAGATGACGTCGATCATCCGGGGTGCCAGGCCCATACTCGGCTCATCGAGGAAAAGCATTCGCGGTTTGGCCATCAGTCCGCGGCCGATTGCCAGCATCTGCTGCTCGCCGCCAGAGAGCGTACCAGCCGCCTGATCCCGACGTTCGGCTAGTCGGGGAAACAGGTCAAACACGCCCGCCAGATCCTGCTCGAGTTCCTGGCGCGATATTTTTCGGCAAAATGTTCCCAACTTGAGATTTTCTACGACTGTCAGACGTCCGAATACCCTGCGGCCCTCCGGAACTTGTACCAGCCCAAGCGCAGGCAGTTGATGCGCCTGCAGCGGGACAATGTCCGCTCCGTTGAATGCGATTTGTCCCCTGCCGCAGCCACGCAAGCGGCAGATCGAATTGATCAGGCTGCTCTTGCCGGCGCCATTGGCGCCGATTAGCGTCACCACCTCCCCCTGACCGATCTCCAACGCGGCGTCCCGCACCGCTGCAATCTGGCCGTAATGAACGTCGACCCCACCGACAGACAATAGCGTCATGCGTGCGTTCCCGTCCCAAGCGCGCGCTCCGCGGTTCGTCCTCCAAGATATGCCCTGAGAACTTCGGGGTTCTGCCGTACCTCCGACGGTTCTCCGCTGACGATTTTGCGGCCGTACTCCAAGACGGTGACATAATTGGAGATATCCATCACCAGCCTCATTTGATGTTCGATCAGAAGGATGCCGACGCCAAACTTCGAGGGCAGTTCAGCAATGAAATCCGACAGCCGCGCCGTTTCCTGGGGGTTCATGCCGGCGGCGGGCTCGTCTAGCAGAAGCAATTTGGGTCGTGTCGCCAGGGCGCGGGCAATCTCTAGCCGCCTCTGGTCGCCATATGAGAGAGTCCGGGCCAATCTTTGCGCGTGCGGCGCTATCCCGACGGCATCGAGCAGTCGCAATGCTTCCTCGCGGGCGGTCCTTTCCGCGCCAAGCGCGGAAGGAAGGCAAAGTAATGTCGGCAATAGCCCCCGAACCACACCGGGGCGCGCCTCCTCGGCGATCAGAACATTGTCGAGCACGCTCACCGAGCCGAACAGACGAACGTTCTGAAAAGTGCGGGCTATGCCTTGGCGTGCAATGACATGAGGCGGCTGACCGTCAATGCGGCTTCCGTCCAGATGGATGGTGCCGGATGACAGACGAGCAACTCCCGTGATGGCATTGAAAAGCGTCGTCTTGCCGGCGCCGTTCGGTCCGATCACACTGTGGATGGTCCCGGCGTCGACCTCCATGGAAATGTCGGAGAGAGCTTGGAGACCGCCATACCGAATGGACACGTTTAGCAATCGCAGCATCTCAGCCATGCCTCGCGGAAAGGGGAGCTGGCCAGAGACCCTGGGGACGAACGCGCATCACCAGGATGAGCACGAAACCGTAGAACAGATAGCGGTATTCTCCGAACTCGCGCAGGAATTCCGGCAGGCCAATCAGGATGAAGCTGCCGACGAAGACCCCGGGCAGACTGCCCAGCCCGCCTATGACCAGCAGGGCGAGAACGTTGATCGAGACGTCCAGCCGCAGGCTTTGCGGGAAAACCGAGCCGAGGGTGGTGGCAAACAGGGCCCCGGCCACGCCAGCGAATGCGGCCCCCAGAACATAGGCGCGCAGTTTGCTCCTGACGAGATCCAGACCAAGCGTGGCTGCGACATCCTCGTCATCGCGGGCAGCCGTCCAGGCACGGCCGACCGGTGAATGCTGCAGCCGCCAGGCCGCGAACGCGACAAGGCACGCCAGCGCAAATGTCAGATAGTAGAGGCTGAGCTGCGAAACCATCGGATGGTCGATGAGTTTGGGACGCGGAATGCCGACGATACCCTGTGCGCCGCCAATGGCCGGCGCGGCCATGTCGGATACGACAATTATGCGCACAATCTCGCCCAGGCCCAACGTTGCCAGAGCAAGATAGTCCCCGCGTACGCGCAGAACCGGCAGACCGAAGATGAAGCCTCCCGCTGCCGCGCAAAGGATGGCGACGGGCAGAGCCTCCCAGAAACTTAGATGAGCCAATGCAAGCGGCGAATCCGAGGTCAGCAGAGCGGTGGCATAAGCGCCTATCGCAAAGAATGCGACGAAACCCAAATCGAGCAATCCGGCGAGCCCCAGTTCTATGTTCAGGCCCATGCCCATGAGCGCATAGAGGCCAACGAGAAGCATGACTTGGGCAACGAATGCATTTGTCAGTAAAGGGACGAGCAGGGCCGCGACCATCAGGATGACAACGTCGATCATTGGCGTGCGGCGTTGTCCGATCAGATAATGCGCAATCTGCCACGCAACGCCGGCCAACACCGCGATGCCGGCGCCGACCCAGGTGAGCCCACCGCTTGACACATAGATGGTCGAAACCCACCAACGTCCCCTTAGCAGGGTCGAAAACAGGCTAACCCACAGGTCGCGCAAGAGCGCTCCGAAAAGCACCGCCACCGCGGCGGCAAGAATTGTACGACGAACAGCCGATGGGCATTGGCGGATGGCGGCCCCGGCAAGAGCAGTCACGGACGCCAGCCCGGCAAGTGCTGCGATCGCCCCGGCACCCGACTGACCAAGCAGCGCGGCTGACAAAGTCGGTTGATTGAATGCCACGAACAACCCCTGGACGTTGGCGCCGCGCGCCACAAGAAGGACGGCGGCATAAGACAAGCCTGCCAGGAGGCCTGTCCCGGCACTGGCAAGCCACCGTTCGAAAGGTTTCAGCTGCCTGTTGGATACCGCGTACCAGCCACCCGTGAAGGCGACGGCCAACAACAAAAGCTGCCCTAGCGACACTGCGTGCGCCAGCACCGAGCGGGCGCCAAATGCGCTGAACACGCCTACGCCGACTATATAGACGCCAGTAAATCCGCAAACCGCTCCTGCCTTGAGCGCCAAATGCCACCAAGGCGAGCCAGATTGGCCAGGGGAAATGGACATGGAATTACATCCGTTTCACGGAGAGGCGCTCACCGAATATGCCTCTTGGTCGAAAGATCAGGATCATCACCAGCAGTCCGTATGCGATCGCATCCTTGAGCTGATAAGGAGCAGGTATCCCGAATCCGCTGAGAAGCGCCGCCGGGCCAAAGCTTTCCGACAAGCCGAGCAAAAAGCCCCCTGCCATCGCACCCGGTATGTTTCCGATACCGCCGAGCACAGCGGCGGCGAAGCCCTTGACGCCGAGCGTGAAGCCCATGAACGCGTGTATCTGCTTGAACACCAGGGCGTAGAGGACACCCGCGACACCGGCCATCGTCCCGCCAACCATAAAGGTGAGTGTCACGACCCGGTCGGAATTGATTCCCATCAGCGCCGCCGCCTCGCGATCTTCCGCCACAGCTCGCATCGATGTACCCAGCGTCGTGTGTTGCACGATGACGTGCAGGACTGCCATTGCCAGCAGGGCGGCGGCGATGACGAACAATTGCACCAATGGAATCTGCACGATTCCGAGGCTTATGGCGCCATTGAGGGCAGCTACGTCGGGATAGGCCCTTGATCCAGTTCCGAATAGCCCTCGAATTGTATACTGCAAGACGAAAGAGGCCCCGATCGCGCAGATCAATGGAGCCGGGGAACCACTCCGGCTGAAAGCGCGATAGGCGACCCGCTCGATGAGGACTGCGATGGCCGCCGAGGTCGAGGCGCCGGCGACGAGCACCCCGATGAGGCCGACGGTCGACCCGCTCTCAATGAAAGGGCCGGCGACGATCAAGCCACCGAAGGCACCGGTAGTGAACACATCGCCATGGGCGAAGTTTATCATCCGCAGCACGCCGTAGACCATTGTGTAGCCGAGCGAGACCAGCGCGTAGATGCTGCCAAGTGTCAACCCGAACACCGCAAACGACGCCCAGTCTCGAGCGCTATATTCGTTGCTCGTCAACGACCGGGTCAGGCCGGCGACAACAATAATCAGCAGCGCGATGCGAAGTCCCAGCATCACGTGATCTACCCAGGTCGAGCGCCGACGCCACTCCGACATGGCATCCGATAACCAACTTAGAAGGTTACCCGAACGGCTCGGGCCATGGCCCGAACCGTCGACGTTTTGCCTCCTGGCGATGACTGTGTCGTCGTTCATCAGTCCACTCGTTTCGGGTTCGTCCCAAGGGAGTAGCTGGCCGCATCGCCGGATGTGAATTGCCATACCGCGTAGACCGGCGAAGCGCAGTCTCCGAGATGGTCGCAGGTCAGCTTGCCTGTGAGCCCCTCGTAGCCGGCTGTGGCGTGGATCGCCTTGTTGAGCGCATCCCGCCCAATGAAGAGTTCGCCGTCCTTCTCAACCGCCACCTTGTCGATGGCCGCCATCAACACGCCGAGGGCGTCATAGCCGTAAGCATGAAAGCCGGCGATTGGAGCCTCTCCATACTTCGACTTATAGGTCTCGACGAACTTCTGGTAAGCTGGCCCCAAAGTCTCCGGGCGGAAGTCGATGCCGACCATCTTAACATCGACCGCGGCCTTGCCGGCGGCAGTCATAAAGGCCGGAGCCATGATCGGATCGGTCGCCAACAGCTTGGTATTCTTGAGCCCGTCCACTTCCTCCCTCTGTCGAACAAGATACGCACCGGCGGCAACATAGAGCGGCGCGAAAAGGAGGTCCGGCTTTTTGGTGCCGATCCTCGTCAGAACGGGGCGAAGGTCAGTGTCGGTGGGACCGACAGCCTCCTCGGCAACGATGGTTCCACCTTGCGCCTTGAACTCTGCCTCAAAGGTGCGGACGATTTGTTGACCATAGGTGCTGCCGTCATGCAGAGTCGCTGCTGTCTTGGCGCCCTTTAAAGCGTACGACGCCGCGAACTTGCCGGTGGCGTTATCATTGAAGGAAACTCTGACGAACCCAACGAAGTCTGGGCCACGAGCCGGGTCGGTTAGCGTTGGCGAGGTTGGGCCGACACCGACAACCGGGAACTTGTGTTGCCAGAGAATTGGCACGCCGGCTCTCGCGGCGCCGGAGCAACTGGGTCCAAGAATTGCGACAAGTTGATCGTTTGAGGCGAGGCGCGTGGCTGCGGTCTGCCCTCCTTCCGGGCTGCAGGTCTCGTCCTCGAAAGATATCTCGATCGGATGCCCTTTGTAGGTGGCACCGACGCGATCGAGGGCGATTTCGATGCCGCGGCGGGCGTCGATGCCCAGGGCGGCGTCGGCGCCGGTCAGTGCCAAAAAGCTGCCGATCATAAGCGGTTCGCCTTCGGGGATCTCAACCACGCCGTTGTCGTCTGTAACAGGTCCCTTGGTTTCAGCGCGCGCCGGCAGCGCGGTCAGCAGCGCCAGCGCAACGATGGCTGCGGGATGCTTGATCATTGCAAGTGAGGCCATTTGCCGTCTCCCATTTATGACGAGCCATGAGGGCACGCGACGGCGGGGTAAAACATTACTATCTGCAAATGTAACCTTGAACGGAATTAGAGGTGATGTAGCCAGCATCGGTGGGCTCTCGACATCGGTCGCCCGCCTCTGCGGAGGCACCTTGACGGAGAACCGGTGGGGAAGAGATCAAACATCGAGAATCCTAGATGCAACGTCGCAGATAACTCGATTTTACCGTCATGGGCAGCGTAGCACCTTGGTTGGCCGAAAGCTGGGATGACAATGTTCTGGGAGCCATCGCGTTGAACCCTGTTTAGCCTCACGTGGGAGACGGACATTGTTTTTTGCGCGCTGTCTCTGCCATCGAGCGGCATTGCGGGAAGGAGTGGTGATGAATGATTCAGTCTTTCTAGCAGACCTGACCTGGCCGGAGGCCGAATGCAGGATTGGCGCTGGCGCTCCAGTGATTTTGCCGCTCGGCGCCACGGAGCAACATGGCCACCACATGCCGCTCAATGTGGACGTTGTTATCCCGACCTTTATCGGCGAGCGCGTTGCGAGAGCCACCGGCGCACTCGTCGCACCCACCGTGCCCTACGGCAACCGCTCTCAGCCGCGTTCCGGTGGCGGGCCCGCCTTTGCCGGAACCATCAACCTCTCCGCGCACACCTTCTCCCTGGTCGTGCGCGACGTTATTGTCGAACTCCATCGCCAGAAGGTGCACCGCATAGTGGTGCTCAATGGTCACTATGAAAATGTTTGGCCGTCGATTGAAGGCATCGAGCTTGCACTCGATGCGGTCGGACGGGACGAAGGGAGTGGCCTGAGCATTCTGCGCATGGATCATTGGGAGTTCGTGCGACCACAGACAATCGACCAGATCTTTCCGAACGGCTTCCCAGGCATAGAACTCGAGCATGCGAGCGTGCTCGAGACATCGCTGATGCTTGCGATCCGCCCGAATCAGGTGGATCTCGGCCGCTCTCTGCATGACGGGCCAGCAAAGTTTCGCCCATACGACCGATTCCCAAGACCGCCGGTTGAGGTTCCGCCGTCGGGCGTTCTTTCGATGACGGAAGGGGCGTCCGCGGAAAAAGGCGAATGGCTTCTAGAGGATTGCGTCAGTCGGATGGTTGAGATCATCAAAGAAGAATTTCAGTTAGGACAGTGAGGATGGAAGGAAAATTTCATCAACCGGTTGATGCTGCCATCGTTCCGCGCTTTGCCGGGCTTGCCACCTTCATGCGATTGCCGGCGGTCGGATCAGCCGAGGGGCTGGACATCGCATTGGTCGGTATTCCATGGGACGGCGGAACAACCAACCGCGCTGGCGCCCGGCATGGGCCGCGCGAAGTGCGCAACTATTCCAGCTTGATGCGCAGCACGCACCATGTCTTCAAGACAGAGCCGTTCAAAATAGCGAATGTCGCGGATGTCGGCGATCTGGCAGTCAATCCGATCGATCTTCAAGATAGCCTCAGGCTAATCGAAAGCGGTATCGCAGAGATTGTCGCGGCTCACGCCCTACCGCTCTCTGTCGGCGGTGACCACCTTGTGACCTTGCCGGTATTGCGCGCGGTCGCCAGGAAGGAACGGATCGGGCTCATACACTTCGACGCGCATTCGGATACGAACGACACCTATTTCGGAGACAATCGTTTCACTCACGGAACGCCGTTTCGTCGCGCGATCGAAGAGGATCTGCTGGATCCCCATCGTGTCGTTCAAATCGGAATCCGCGGATCGCTGTATTCTCCCCAAGAGCACGATTGGGCGAAGGCGCAAGGCGTCCGCATAGTGTACATGGAGGAGTTCAGCAGCCGGGGCCCGGAAGCCGTGATGGCGGAGGTTCGCGACATCGTCGGGACTTCGCCGACCTATGTAACTTTTGATATCGATTCAATCGATCCTTCGATGGCGCCCGGAACGGGTACTCCGGAAATCGGCGGATTCACGACAAGGGAAGCACAGCACCTGGTACGGCAGCTCGACGGCCTGAACCTCATTGGTGCTGACGTCGTTGAGGTTGCGCCGCCCTTCGACCTTGCCGGGATGACGGCGATCGCAGGCGCCACGATCATGTTCGAATTGCTTTGTGTGCTGGCAAGACAAGTGCAGCGGAATCGCCAACCCACACGGGAGCCGACTGCCATTCGGCCGGCCGAAAGAATGGGGGGATCTGGCCAGAATTCGTGACCGATCGTGACGAGACCATTTGGAACCCGGACGCGATAGTTGAACAGACCGAAGGCCGCTTTGTGGCCGCCTGCTCCCGTTCCGAAGCCGGTGACGCGCAGGAGGCCGTCAGGCTGCCTTGGGCCAGGAACTTCTGCAGTAAGGCGCGTCTGTCGACCAAAAAATCAAATGGAAGTGGCTGGCCATGCCATGCCGCAGAGCCGAACCTGAAGGCATAGGCGTCGATGCCGCGATGGCTGACCTTCAGGCTAGGCGGTCGTAAGATTCACCCAGTCCCGAATAGTCTGGAACCAATTCGTACTGCCCAGTCCAGTCTACCATTTGCGTATAGACGGAGGGAACCCCGTCAATGCCGGCCTCCTCGAGTTCGCCCTCGGTTTCCCGATCTGAAATCAGAATGAAGTGCGCCCCTCGCGGATCAAGCGGGAAGGAGGCGGAGTGCCAGATGTTTCGTTCTATAAGCATGGCGGTTTCACCGTCCACCAGGAATCCCTTCATGTCCTGTGGCCGCGGTATATCGAGCGTGCTGGCGACGAAGACGACGGACACGACGGGATCGAGCGGCACGCGCAACTCGGTAATGGTAGGGTGCTTTTCAAACCGGTTGCAAACTACAGGACCGAACGGGTGACGTAACATCGTCAAGTCTGCCGTTCCTCCGAGAACAAGCGGATAGCGCCAAGTGGAATATCCCGGTCCGACGAATTGCGGGTCCTTCTTCGGCGCAGCAATTATGTGGCCGAAGGATCGAAAGTTGTCTTCTGAAACCGGTTCGATCGGAACGGAAATGCTTTTGATCATCGGGATCTCCACACTTAAGAACGACGGAATTGCCGCGGCACCTGCAAAATCACTGCTATTGCCCCCAGGAGGGCTGCGGCCGGACGCGTTCGACGGCGCGCGCTGCCGACAGGACCAGACCCTCGTTGTGGGGCGGTGCCACAAACTGAGCGCCAACCGGTAGGCCATCCGCCGTCATCCCGCATGGCACTGAAATTGCCGGACAGGCGCCTACCAGATTGAAGATGCTTGTCAGATCGAGCGCGGCCAGCCGGCCTTGCTCGTTGCGGCCGCCGAAATCGAAATCATCCCCGCTCAAGGCCGGCGCGGGCTGCGCCATCGTCGGGCAGAGCAACACGTCGTAATTGGCAAATATGACCGCCAGCTTCTGCCATAGCTTGGCTCGGACGAAGTCGACGCGCTTGATGTGCGCCGCATTGAAGGTCCGGCCGATGTCGATCATCCTTAGCGTGAGTTGGGAGAGTTGCTCGGGTTTTCGGTCCCGAAGGTCGCCATAGTGCGCAGCCATCCAGACCATCGACGCATTGGATACCAGTTCGGCATCGTCGGCATCCATTCCCAGGTCGATCGCTTCGACACTGGCGCCGGCGGCACTCAAAGCGAAGGCAGTGGCTTCGAGAGCACTGCGGATCTCCGGATGCACCGCGCAATACCCTAGATCCATCGAGAACGCGATCCGCAAAGTTTCGGGTTGCCCTGAGATCTCGGAGTCCAGGCGAAGCGGCGGTAGATAGGAGAAAAGATCGACCGGATGGGATCCTGCGGTAGATCGCAGGAACAGCGCGGCGTCATCGACTGTTCGCGCCAATGGGCCAAAATGGCTGATGTCGTCGAACTTTGACCGAAGTGCATCGAAGGGAATCCGACCCAGGGACGGCTTCAGCCCAACGACACCGCAAAACGATGCCGGCCCGCGCACCGAGCCCAGCATGTCGCAGCCCTCGGCCAAAGGCACGCACTGCGTGGCGACGGCGACGGCAGCCCCTCCCGAAGAGCCACCGGACGTGCGGGATGGATCCCACGGATTGCGGGTGTCGCCGAACAGATCACTGCGGGTAAACCATGAACTGGCGAATTCCGGTGTTGTGGTTTTGCCGACAGGGATCGCGTCGGCCTCGCGAAGTCGCCGGACTATTACAGCGTCCTGCAGCGGTACAAAATCTTCGAACGCTCTGGAACCAAACGTTGTCCTGATCCCGGCTGTCGGAGTAAAATCCTTGATGGCGACCGGGACGCCGGCCAACAAGCCAAGCGGCTCGCCCGCGCGTCGCCGACGATCGATATCCTGCGCCTGCTTGATCGACTGCTCGGGCAGAACCAGGGCAAAGGCGTTAAACGTCTGGTTATGTTCGGCGATGCGGTCCAGGGATAGACGCGCAATTTCAACTGCTGAGACGGTGCCGGACTGAACGGCCGCAGCGATATTCACGGCCGACCACATGTCTGGATACTGCATCATCTCATCTCAAATAGCTGCGGCTGGCCGCGCGAATGATTTGTCTGTGAACATTTTGCCGGGGGAGGCCCGCGTCCGAGCAAGGGGCCTTGGTTTAGATCGAACCCTCTTCGAGCGACCTCATTGCAAAGATGCCCTCCGACCCTTTTGTCTTTGGTTTGTCAGGCAGCCAATGATGCCAGACCTCTGATATGGTCGGCGCCCTTTTCAGCGATCATGATGGTAGGCCCATTGGTGTTGCCGCCAATTAGCCTCGGCATGACAGAGGCGTCGATGACGCGCAGCCCAGGCATGCCCCTGACCCGCAACTGCGGGTCGACAACGGCATTCTCATCGCTACCCATTCGGCAGGTGCCGACCGGATGATAGTGAGGAACGGATGTGCTCCCGAGATAACGGTCAAGGGAGTCGTCGTCGACGATTGCAGCACCCGGGGCGATTTCATTGCCCCTAAGTCCATCGAAGGCAGGCTGAGCATGAATCTGACGAGCTATCTTGAGGCCAGCCAGGTTCAGGGCTCGGTCTTCCGGCTCCGTCATAAAATTGTTGAGAATACGCGGGGCGTCGAAGGGATCGCCCGATCGTAGCGATATGCGCCCGCGCGACTTAGGACGCAGGACACCCCAATGTATACTGTAGCCATGAAATGCCGGGCGGTAGTTATGCTCCGCGATGGCGGCAGGGAACAGATAGAATTGCAGATCCGGCCGATCGATGCCCGGCTTGCTGCGGAGAAAGGCCTGGGCATTCATTGGAAATACCGAGAGCGGTCCACTGCGCAACGCCACCAGTTCGGCTGCGGCCGCTGCTGCCCGCAACGGGTTGAGAAGGCTGTAATAGGTGATGGGTTTAAGGCAGGAATGCTGCACCATTCCCCCGATATGTTCTTGCAGATTTTCACCCACGCCTGGCAATTCGTGCTTCACGGCCAAGCCGTGCCGGCGAATTTCATCGGCAGGCCCAATGCCGGACAACATCAGCAGATGTGGCGATTGGTAGGCTCCCGCGGACAATATGACCTCTTGCCCGCATCGGACGGTCTGCGGCAGCCCGCCACGCCTCACATATGTGATGCCGAGACACCGGCCATGCTCGATTTCGAGGCGGGTGACCTGAGCGTTGGTCTCAACGGCCAGATTCGGTCGCGGGCGCGCCGGCGCCAGATAGGCGTTGGACGACGAGCAACGGAGAGGAAATCCGTGAGTATGGGTGAATTGCGACCAGCCGAAACCGTCCTGCTCAGCACCATTATGGTCGGGATTTATGGCGTACCCCAACTGTCGGCCAGCTTCGAAGAAGGCCGCAAAAAGCGGATTGCGATAGTTGCCGAAAGCGGTTTTGAGCGGGCCTGAGCCTCCCCGCAGGCCAGACTTGTCCTCGCCTTTCCAGTTTTCCGATCGCTTGAAATATGGCAGGACATCGGCAAATGACCACCCCACTGCTCCCAGGTGGGCCCACTCGTCATAGTCGCTGCGATGCCCGCGCAGGTAGATTTGCCCGTTGATTGACGACGAGCCCCCGATCACCTTGCCGCGCGGCAGGCTGATGGACAATCCGCCCATCCCGGGCTCCGGCTCGCTGCGGAACTTCCAGTCCATCTTGCTGCCAACCGTGAAGACTTCGCCGGTGGGGAGGCGGATGACCGGGTTTCGGTCTCCACCACCCGCTTCCACGAGGAGCACACGGCACTTTGGATCTTCAGACAGCCTGCCGGCCAGGACACACCCTGCGGAACCAGCGCCCACGATGATGAAGTCGTAGGAATCCTTCAGCATCTAGGTCCTCGCCTTTTTTATCAATGAGGCGCGAAGCAGACGGTCGGCCATAATCGCAAGACAGACCATGGCTGCTCCGGCAACGATACCTCGCCCCGGATCGGCTTTGCTGAGCGACATGAGACAGTCCGCCTCGAGGCCCTTGGTTCCGATCAGGGCGGTTATGACGAGCACGCCAAACGCCATCATGATGGTCTGGTTGACTGCCAGCAGCAGGCCCGAACGGGCTACCGGCAGACGCACAAAGAACAGGCGTTGCCAGGCCGAGGCCCCGGTCATCTCCGCGACCTCAATGACCGCGCCTGGGATATTGCGCAACGCCGCGGCCGTATAACGGGCAGCCGGTGTCCAAGCGTAGGCTACGATGGCGATCAGTGCGGCGAAGTCCCCCGACCCGAGGAACATGATTATCGGAATGAGGTAAACAAAGCTGGGCAGGGTCTGGATGGTATCGATGATCCAGGTCATGACAGCGTCGAACTTGGGATAGGCCACGCATAAGATCCCCACCGGCATCCCGATCAGCAGAGCCGGTACCACGCTTGCCACGAGGAGATAGCTGGTAAGCTGCGCCTGCATCCATAAGCCGGACGTGGCAACGAACAGCATCATCAGGAGACAGGTCACGGCCAGACGCCAGCCCTGCAGGATGTATCCCGCCGCAGCAACGGCGATAACGGCGCCGAACCAGGGGATACTGAGCGCGAAAAGCTTGGCCGGCTTGAGCAGCCAGATGAAGGCGAGTGTTTTGGTCTCTCGCAATTGGACGGACCAGTTCGCGTTCACGGTCAGCACGAGATTGTCCCACCATGAAGCCATCGAAAGGGTAGACCCCATCGGCAAACGGCCGAGCCAAGGCATGGCAAGCTGCAGCAGAAACGGAACTATCAGCGTCGCGAGGAGTATGCTCAAGAAGCTCCCGCGCCCCAGCCATCCAGGGACTCTGGCAGCAGGTGCTGGGGACGCGGCCGCCTTGCCGAGTTGATCGAGCGCGATCGCCAGGAGCACGATCGCCGCTCCGGCCTCTATCCCCTTGCCGATTTTCAAAGACTGCAAAGCCTTGAGCACTACTGCGCCGAGGCCGTCCGCACCGATGACGCTTGCGATGATGACCGTTGCAAGTGACAGCATGATCAGCTGGTTGAGGCCTACCAGGAGTTTCTGTCGGCAAGAGGGCAGCAGGACGAGCCACATAGACTGCCGGCGGGTCGTGCCGGCCATTTCTGCTGCTTCCCGGATGGACGGTGGCACTTCTTCGAGGGCCAGTGTCACGACCCTTGCCATCGGCGGCGTCGCGTAGATCACCGTTGCGATCATTGCGCCGACTGGACCGAAGCCGAACAAATAGAGGATCGGCACCAGATAGGCGAAAACCGGAACCGTCTGCATGATATCGTAGACCGGCGTCATGACTTTCTCGAGCGCCGGGTGACGATAGACAGTTATTCCCAGAAGAGTTCCGGTAACCGTGCCAACGAGGACCGATACAAGTACTGACGCCAAGGTCAGCATGGTCGGTTGCCACAAACCAAAGAGAAGCGCGTAAAGCAATGCGCTTGCTACCAAGACGGCCAATTTCCAGCCCCCCAGCCTTGCCCCGAAGAGAGCCGCGGCGAGGACCACCGAAAGCCATGGTAGAGGCGGCAATGCAACGCCGCCGACCGTGATCCCCATGGTCAGCAGATCTTGCAGAAACCGCATGGGATAAAGAAAGATCGTCGCGAAGGCTCGGGTGAGCTGGTTGAGCTCGACACCGAATATTGCCGCGTCCTTAGCTACATAGGTTATCGCAGCGCCTGACCACTTCATGAACGGCGGAACCAGAGCATCTGGAACCGTCGACAACGCCGCGGGCAGGCCGAGACCGAACAACGGAGCCACGCAAAGCGAGAGACCGACGGCAAGCAATGCCCGTGCGAGCAGACCTGTCGGGGAAACCACCCTGAGCCGGCTTGGAAGCTCCACGCTACCGAGAGGCGTCAAAGGGCCCGTCATGACCGACGCGGAGCGGCTCATGGGTGATTATGTGCCCATGCGGTTCCGGAAAGCAGGACTGCAAGCACGGCGTTGCGACTGATCGCTCCAATCGCGGCGCCGTCACTGCCAAGCACTCTCACAGGATCTGTTGCGCTCAGGACAGGCCCGGCAACGTCCACGATCTTGTCGCGGGCCTGTATGGTGGGGCCAGTAAGGCCAGCAGCGGACGCCGTGTGATCCATGACCGACGCGACTGTCAGAACTTCGGCCCGGCGAACATCGCGCGTAAACGCCGCGACATAGTCGTTGGCAGGTGAAAGGACGAGTTGCTCCGGTGTCGATAGCTGGACGATCTCACCGTCTTTCATGATGGCAATCCTGTCGGCCAGCCGCATCGCCTCGCTGCAATCGTGTGTCACGAAGACAATCGATTTCCGCAATATTGTCTGCAACCGCATCACTTCGTCCTGCATCTCCCGCCGCACCAGCGGATCAAGAGCCGAGAAGGGTTCGTCCAGGAACCAGATATCAGGTTCCAGAGTGAGAGACCGGGCGATGCCGACGCGCTGCTGCTGGCCTCCGGACAGTTGGTCGGGATAGTGATCTGCCCGCCCGTCGAGACCCACCAGGGCAAGCATTTCGCGCGCCCTCTCTTCTCGACGCGCCTTTTCCACGCCCTTGATGCGCATCGGGAAGCTGACATTCTGCAGCGCGGTCATGTGCGGCAGCAGGCCGTAGCCCTGAAACACCATACCCATCTTCTCGCGCCGCACCTGCATCAAGCGGCGGGCGTCGAGTTCTCCCATCGCCAACCCATCAAAAAAAACGCTGCCGTAGGTTGGTGTCACCAGCCTCGTCATGCAGCGCAGAAGAGTAGACTTACCCGAGCCCGACAGACCCATAAGAACGAGGATCTCGCCGCGATTGACGGAAAGGCTCACGTCCCGAACTGCAGCCAAATGACGGGGCGAGGCGTAGAGTTGCGCGGCGGAGATGCCGCGCGACCGCCCCGCCTCTATCTGGTGGGCTTTTGGCCCGTAGAATTTCCAGACGTTCGCGCAGGATAAGATGTCGTCGCCTGAAACCGTCGCCGGCTCGGTCATTGAGCCCAGTCCGCTGCGACGTCCGCATGCTTGGACAGCCACTCAGCCGCCGCGTCCATGCTCTCCACGCCGTCGACATCGACCCGTCGGATTCCCCATGCCACGTCCTCGGTCTTCAACTGGAAGAGGCGAAGTATACGGGCCGCCTTGGGAAACTTGGCCTCGGACTTTACGTTCGCGACCTTCCAGACGTAGCCAGCGGGGTTGTCGCAATCCCAGATCTCGTTTGGATCTGCGCCCCAGGTCTTGTCGGCGATGCAACCCGGCTCAAAGGCCGGGAACTGCGCGAACTTGCCCTCATACTCGGTGGTCATCCAGTCTGGCGAAAATCCCCAGCCGATCACCGGCTCCTTACGCTGCATCGGTCCCACCATGGCGGCATGGAGCGCAGCGGGCGTGCCGGTCGATTCCAGCGAATAGGGGAGTTTGAGCGACTTCAATCTCGCGATATTGTTGGTCGTCCAGTCCGCCGGTGCCTCGACGAACCGACCCAGAGGGGCCGTCTCGACCGTCGAAAGCGCCTTCACGCAATCGGGCTGAAGAAGTGCCTTCCAATCCGGCAGCCCCGGGCAAAGCTTTTCGACATATGTCGGGTACCACCAACCTTCTCTGACCTTGACGCCGGTCGCTCCCATATTCACGACTTCGCCCGTGGCCAACGCTGCGTCGAAGATGTCGCGACTGGTTTCCCAGATGCTTGTCGAGAAATCGAGATCGCCTGCCTCAAGGCCGACGAATTGGGCCGCGTAATCGGCCTTGACGCGCTCGACTTTAAAACCCTGCTTCTCGAGAAAAGCCCCATACACATTGGCTATGAAATCGGCATCGGTAATGCCGGTCACGACTATCTTGATGGGACCTGACTGATCCTGGGCCGCCACCTGGCCACAGGCGAGTGCCGACACAATGGTAATCGGCACAACTATTTTCTTCCCGTAAGCTATGAGATTGCCGAGCATCGAGGTCCCCGATTTCCGTGTGAATGACCCATATTCGAGCCAAGCTACGGCGCCGGGACCCTCACACACATATCATTCTGAGGGCTTTTACATTCGTGGTTTTCAAACTTTCCCCTTCGTCGTCGGCTGGGCATATAGCCCCTAGAAGCCCGCATAATTCTCGGGGACAGAAGCCACAACTCTCAAGATTTATGCTGTTTGGTTGACGTCCACCCAAATCAACGTTGCACAATATGAATGTATCGAACCCGCGGGCGGGCCTAGCTCATTCTCATCGATAGGTACCCGCAATGCAGCGCAATTGGAACCTTGTCAAAACCGACGACTCAAGCTTTGACGCCGGTATCGGCTTCCGAGCCGCCGTCGGACTTATCTGCCTTTCGGTCGATCGCGCCAGCGTTGCCGATCTACGCAATTGGCTCTCCTTCGTAGAGGGCGTCGAGATGCTGGTGACGCGGGTACCAATGGACAAGGTGGCCGACGCTGCCTCGCTCGCGGCCATGGGCGATCACCTGACAAAGGCAGCCCAACTGCTGGCATCCAGCGGACGCCTCGATGCCATGGCATTTTCGTGCACATCCGGTACCGCCGCGATCGGCATAGAGCGGGTCCATGAGGCGCTATCGGCTGCCCAGCCGGGCATCCCGGTCGTGACGCCTATCGAGGCCGCAGCCAAAGGGCTCAAGGCGTTGGAGGCGCGGCGGATTTCGATACTCGCGCCCTACCATCAAGAAGCCGCCGACCTGGTCGCGGATCACCTCGTCGCCAAAGGCTTTGCGCTCGACCGCTGTTCGACATTCGACCTTGATGGCGACCAGCAAATGAACCGCCTGTCGCCTGCATCGCTGAAGGCCGCGGCGCGGGACGCGATCCACCCGCAAAGCGACGCTCTGTTCATTTCCTGTACCGGCCTAAGGACTGCAGGCATCGTCGGCGAACTTGAGGCGGCGCTGGGCGTTCCTGTCGTTACCAGCAACCAGGCAACCGCCTGGGATGCGCTTTCTAACGCGAGGGTTGGGAACCTCTCCAGGGGAGAAGGCCGTCTGTTCGGTCAGGCACACTCAGCCAAAGTCAGCGGATGATGAATGTGCCGATCAGGGCGGGCGGGACTATCGAGGCGTTTGAGCCGGTCGGCTTGCTTTGCCGCGTTATCGCTTCGAGCTGCCTCATCGAACGATTTCGTCAGGCCTTTGTTGGCGAAGCGCAAATGCCGTGAGGTGCTGGCGTCGTTCGCCGCCTGACCTCTATTGAAGTCCGTGGAGAAGCGTGAAATGGTCGACGAGCCTCTCACTATCAAGCTTGATCATCGCCGCCTGAAACAGTTCATGGTGGATCTCATGGTGGGCGCAGGGGCATCGCTTCCCAACGCAGAGTGCGCTGCCGACATTCACGTCGAGGCCGACCTCAGAGGGGTTGGAGGCCAAGGGCTGGACTATCTGCCTTACACGCTTGCCAGCTTGGAGCGTAACCTTATCGACGGGCATGCCGAGCCCGAGATCGTGCATCGCTCTCCGGCAGCCGCGGTGATCGACGGGCGTCGCGGGCCTGGACAGGTCGCGGCAGTAGCGGCCGTTGGACTGGCAGCTGAACTCGCTGCCGCGGCCGGGTCAGCCACCGTCGCGGTGCGCAACTCCACGGACATCTTTATGATCGGGTATTACGCTGAACTGCTCGCGAGATCAGGCAATGTCGGAATCGTCATGACTTCCGGTCCGCCGCTCGTTCACCCTCACGGCGGAACCGAACGTCTGTTGAGCACCAATCCCATCGCGTTCGGGTTTCCGACTTCCGGACCTGATCCCTATGTGTTCGATATGGCAACGAGCGCGGTTGCAAGTTGGCGTGTCCGACAGGCGGCCTATGAGGGTGTTGAATTGCCTGCAGGAAGCGGTCGGGGGCCGGACGGGGCGCCAACCACCGACCCGGTTCTCATTCGTCAAGGGGCGATCAGCCCACTCTGCGGCCACAAGGGTTTTGGGCTCGCGCTCAGTCTCGGATTATTGTGCGGACCGCTCACCGATAGCGGGATCGGCCCTGAGCTAGGAGGTTGGCAAGCTAGCGGCGAGACACACACCCAAGGGCATCTGTTTATCGCGATCAACCTTCAGGCCTTTGGTTCACCCGCCAGGATTTCATCGCGGGCTACGTGGTACCTTGATCTGCTCCGGAGTTCCGCGCGGGCGCTAGATATGGATGGAATCCGCATTCCAGGTGAAAGGGCCTTCCAAAGGAGGCGCCAGCAACTCGGATCCAGCGTGGAGGTCCTCGCAGCGAGTTGGACAAATTTGCGTCCCTTCGCCGACAAATACGGCATCGAGGTTCCTGCTGAATTCCATGGAATCTGAGCAAACAGCCAGACGCAGTGGAATGCAGATGGCTTGCTGTTTTCGCACAGCGTGCGATCGGCGAATTGGGTAGCTTGGCATCTTGAATCGACTTCGTCCGCCTTCCCGATGATTGTCGGGCGGTTTAAGACTATCGGTCAATGATCCATGGCTTTGACGATTTCCTCGGTCATCTTCTTGGCGTCGCCGAGCAGCATCATGGTGCCGTCCTTATAGAACAGCGTGTTGTCGATGCCGGCATAGCCGGAGCCGAGCGAGCGCTTGACGAAGAGGCAGGTTCGGGCCTTGTCGACGTCGAGGATCGGCATGCCGTAGATGGGGCTGCTCTTGTCGTCGCGCGCGGACGGGTTGGTGACGTCGTTGGCGCCGATGACATAGGCGACGTCGGCCTGCGCGAACTCCGAGTTGATGTCGTCGAGCTCGAACACCTCGTCGTAAGGGACGTTCGCCTCCGCCAAAAGGACGTTCATGTGGCCGGGCATGCGGCCGGCGACCGGGTGGATGGCGTATTTCACCTCGACGCCATTGGCCTTGAGCTTGTCGGCCATTTCGCGCAGCGCGTGCTGCGCCTGGGCGACGGCCATGCCGTAGCCGGGCACGATGATGACCTTCTGCGCGTTCATCATCAGGTAAGCGGCGTCGTCGGCCGAGCCCTGCTTGACGGTACGCTCGATGCCATCATCGGCAGCGGCCGCCGTCTCGCCGCCGAAGCCGCCGAGGATGACCGAGATGAAGCTCCGGTTCATGCCCTTGCACATGATGTAGGACAGGATCGCGCCGGACGAGCCGACCAGCGCGCCGGTGATGATCAGCGCAAGGTTGCCGAGGGTGAAGCCAAGCGCCGCCGCCGCCCAACCGGAATAGGAGTTCAGCATCGACACAACGACCGGCATGTCGGCGCCGCCGATCGGGATGATCAACAGCACGCCGAGCACCAGCGAGGCAGCGACGATCAGCCAGAAGACCAGCTTCGATTCGGTGGTGACCAGCAGCACAATCAGCACCACCAGCGCGACACCGAGCGCGATGTTGATGAGGTGACGGCCACCGATCATGATCGGCTTGCCCGACATGCGGCCGTCGAGCTTGAGGAAGGCGATGACCGAGCCGGTGAAGGTGATGGCGCCGATGGCGACGCCGAGGCTCATCTCAATCAGCGCCTGGGCATGGATGTCGGCGACCGTGCCGATGCCGAAGCTTTCCGGCGCGTAGATGGCGGCGGACGCCACCATCACGGCGGCGAAGCCGACGAGCGAATGGAAGGCGGCGACCAGCTGCGGCATCGAGGTCATGGCGATGCGGCGCGCGGTGACCGCACCGACGCCACCGCCGATGGCGAGCCCCAGCACGATCAGGCCGAAGCCGCCGGCCGACGGCACCGCCAGCGCCAGCGTCGTGGCGATGGCGATGCCCATGCCGATCATGCCGTAGAGGTTGCCCTGGCGGCTGGTGGTCGGGTGCGACAGGCCGCGCAGCGCCAGGATGAACAGGATGCCCGAGACAAGATAAAGGAACGAAGCGAAGTTGGCGTTCACGTCACTTGTCCTTCTTCTTGTACATGGCGAGCATGCGCTGGGTGACCAGGAAGCCGCCGAAGATGTTGACGGAAACCAGCATCAGCGCGACGAAGCCAAAGCCGGTGGCAAGGCCAGAGGCCGAGATGCCGACGGCAAGCAGCGCACCGACGACGATCACCGACGAGATGGCGTTGGTGACGGCCATCAGCGGCGTATGCAGCGCCGGCGTCACCGACCAGACGACGTAATAGCCGACGAAGATCGCCAGCACGAAGATGGCGAAACGGAAGACGAAGGGATCGATGGCGCCGCCCGAAAGCGCGTGCGCGGCGTTGCCCGCGGCCTCGGCGCCGGCAGGCGCGTTGGCAAGGTCCTGCACCGCCAGCCGCACGGCGGCGGTCGCCTGGTCGAGTTGGTCGAGGGCTTTCTGCAAGGCGTCCATCACGCGGTCCCCTTAGGCTTAGCTGCGGCCTTCTTCTTCGCCGCCGGCTTCGCGTCGGCGGCTTCGGCAACCATGGTCGTCGCCGGAACGGCCGCCGGCTCGGTGCGCGGCTCCTCCGCGGCCCTGGCAAAGTTCGGATGCACGACCCGACCGCCGTCGGTCAGCATCGTCGCCTTGACCAGTTCGTCGTCGCGCTTGATGGCGAGCGTCTTGGTCGTCTTGTCGACCATCGTCTCGAGGAAGGCGTAAAGGTTCTTGGCGTAGAGCAGCGAGGCCGAGGCCGCGACACGGCCCGGCACGTTGAGATGGCCGACGATCTTGACGCCGTTATCGGTCGTCACGACCTTGCCGGGAACCGCGCCCTCGACATTGCCGCCGCGCTCCACCGCGAGGTCGACGATCACCGAGCCCGGCTTCATCGAGGCGACCATGGCCGCCGAGACCAGCTTTGGCGCCGGCCGTCCCGGGATCAGCGCCGTGGTGATGACGATGTCCTGCTTGGCGATGTGCTCGGCCGTCAGCGCCGCCTGCTTGGCCTGGTATTCCTTCGACATTTCCTTGGCGTAGCCGCCGGCGGTCTCGGCAGCCTTGAACTCCTCGTCCTCGACCGCCAGGAACTTCGCGCCAAGCGACTGCACCTGCTCCTTCACAGCCGGGCGCACATCGGTGGCGGTGACGACGGCGCCGAGGCGGCGCGCGGTGGCAATCGCCTGCAGGCCGGCAACGCCGACGCCCATGATGAAGGCCTTGGCCGCCGGCACGGTGCCAGCCGCCGTCATCATCATCGGCAATGCGCGATCGTATTCGGCGGCCGCGTCGATCACCGCCTGGTAGCCGGCAAGGTTGGCCTGCGAGGACAGCACGTCCATCACCTGCGCGCGGGTGATGCGCGGCATGAATTCCATGGAGAAGGCAGTCACTCCGGCCTTGGCAAGCGCCGCGACCGCGGCATCGTTGCCGTAGGGGTCCATGATGGCGATGACGGCGGCGCCGGATTTGTAGCCCTTCAGCTCGGCATCCGTCGGACGGCGCACTTTCAGCACGACGTCGGCCTTCGACGCGTCGGCAGCCTTGCCGATCGCGGCACCCACCGCGGCAAAATCCTGGTCGAGGATGCGGGAGCCGAGACCGGCGCCCTTCTCGACGATGACGTCGAAGCCCAGACCCACAAGCCGCTTCACCGTTTCCGGCGAGGCCGCCACGCGCGGCTCGTTGGGATCCAATTCTCTTGGTATGAAAATAGCTCGAGCCACCGGACGTCCCAGATTGGAGATTTCGATATCATGCCGCGCTGTGCGGCTGCCGCCGAGCAGATCGGCGACAGCCGCCTTCTCGCCTTGGGAGGCACCACCGGCTCACCGATGAATGGGGGTCGTTTCGAAGTCGCGGCGGGTGATCGCCACGCTTACTCGGCAGCAACGCCGTATGGAATGTTTCGCCGGCCGTAGCGCCTCACGCGGATGTTGGCCTGCTCGGCATGACCGACAAACCCCTCAAGCATGCAGAGCCGCGAACAGTACTCGCCGATAAGCGTCGCAGCTTCGTCAGTCAGTACCTTCTGATAGGAATGGGTCTTCAGGAACTTGCCGACCCAGAGACCACCCGTATAGCGTCCGGCCTTTTTTGTCGGCAGGGTATGGTTGGTCCCGATTACCTTGTCGCCATTCGCGACGTTCGTCCGCGGTCCTAAGAACAGCGCCCCGTAGCAGCGCATGTTTTCGAGGAACCAGTCGTCCCTATCGGTCATGACCTGAACATGTTCGGACGCAATCTCATCTGCAACGGACAACATCTCTTCATAGCTGCCGCAGATTATGATCTCACCATAGTCGTTCCAGCTCTTACGGGCTGTCTCCTGCGTCGGCAGAATCGTCAACAGCCGTTCGATTTCGGTAAGCGTATCGCGCGCCAGCCGCTCGGAGTTGGTCACCAACACCGCCGGTGAATTGTAGCCATGCTCAGCCTGGCCGAGGAGATCCGTCGCGCAAAGTTCAGCATCAACCGTCTCGTCGGCGATCACCATCGTCTCCGTCGGGCCGGCGAAAAGGTCGATTCCGACACGGCCGAAGAGTTGGCGCTTGGCTTCGGCGACATACGCATTACCGGGACCGACAATCATATGAACCGGCTGCATGGTTTCCGTGCCAATCGCCATAGCGCCGACGGCTTGGATACCACCTAGAACATAGATCTCGTGAGCACCGCCAAGCTTCATGGCAGCAATGACAGCTGGATTTGGCTTACCCTTGAAGGGTGGAGTCGCGGCCACGATACGTGGCACGCCGGCGACGCTCGCCGTGGCAACCGACATGTGTGCTGACGCAACCATCGGGAATTTACCACCCGGCACGTAGCAGCCGACGGACTGAACCGGGATATTGCGGTGGCCCAGGATTACGCCTGGTATTGTCTCGACTTCCACATCTTTCATGGAACCACGCTGCACCTGCGCAAAGTTGCGTACCTGTCGCTGTGCGAACTTGATATCTTCCATGTCCCGCGAGGACACTTGTGACATCAAGAGCTCAATCTCGCGCTCCGACAGACGGAAGGAAGTAGGGGCGTAGTTGTCGAATTTGGTCGACAGTTCTCGAACCGCGGTGTCGCCGCGCATTTCGATGTCTTCGAGAATGGCCTCAACGGCGCCGCGCACCTTGGCGTCGTCTTGCTTGCGCTCCGCTTCTGGCCGAGCTGATTTAAGGTAGCGTACCATTTCCGAACCTCTTTCGTTTTCGCCTAGCGCGGAGAGTGCTGCACTTCTTTCTGGCAAAAGCGTCTATAACGGGCGGCGCAGCAAAGTCAAAGAATAATATATTATTTTTGCACTTCCAGCAGTTCGATCCAGTTTCCGCTCGGATCGCGGACAAACACATAGTCGAAGCCCAACGCGGATGATGCAGCATCGCCCTCTACGGTCACGCCTAGCGAGCGAAGTCTTTGGATTTCGGACGCAAGATCCGAGACCTCCAACGCGAAATGCTTCCCGCCGATTTGATGCAGATCCGTCCGAAGCAAAGCCATTTGATCCGACGCCATCACGGGCCGAATGGAGCTGAACAACTCCAGTCGCCCATGCGGTCCGGCAAGCACCGTCAGCGTGAGTTCTCCATCCCAAAGCTGGCACTGGGCGTCCTTCTCGAAGCCGAAACCTGCATAGAAAGCCAGGCTGGCGGCAAGATCGCGTACGCTGATGGCCACATGGTGCACAGTTGCTTCGCCTTATCGCCGAGTGCGCGCGTAGGCGTCCAGGGCAACGGCGGCGACCACGATCGTGCCCTTGATCACCAGTTGGTAGTTGGAATCGACGGCCAGCGAGTCGAGCAGGTTCGTCAGCACCGCGACAATCAGCAATCCGATGGCGCTGCGCCAGACAGCCCCTTCGCCGCCCATTAAGGACGTGCCCCCAATCACCACGACGGCGATCGCGTCTAGCGCCATCGTCGAGCCGATGTCCGCCTGACCGATCGAGAGGCGCGAGGCTATGATCATACCCGCAACGGCAGCGCATCCGCTGCAGATGACGTAGGAGGAAGCCCGGATCAGCACGGTGCGCAAACCGGCGAGCCGTGCTGCTTCATCGTTCCCGCCTATGGCGTAAAGGGAACGCCCATAGGTGGTTCTTGAGAGAACGACCTCACCAATACCGAAGACGAGCACCATGAGCCAAACACTGACCGGAATCCCGAGCACGGCACCACGTCCAAGCCAGGTGAAAGCCTGATCGGTCACGACGAAAGGTGAGGAGTTCGAATAGAGCAGCGCCAGACCAGAAAAGATCGAAGTCGTGCCGAGCGTCGCAACGAACGGATTGACGTTGAGCCGCGTTATCGTCAACCCGTTGATCAGCCCCCCGACCAAGCCGACCAATATGACCAATCCTGCCGCCAGCGGCAGGGACCAACCTGCGACCGCGAGACTAGCGAAGATGGTTGCCCCGGCAGCGTACATCGACCCTACCGACAGGTCGAAGCCTCTGGTGATCATAACAAGTGTCATTCCCACCGCGATGATGCCGAGTGGCGCATTCTGGCTAAGAATGTTGCGGATGTTCAACGGATCGAGGAAGCGAGGATAGAGAACCTGCGATACGAGAACGAGAACGGCCAACACAGCCAGCAGGCCGTACTTCATTGCGAGTTCGGCCCATGAGAAACGGGGCCTACGGATTTCGGTGGCGCCACCCAAGATGGGCTTGGCGCTGGTTGCTGAATTAGTGCTGAGCATGACGGCTTCCTTCTACGCCGAAGGCGCTATTTAGGATGGCATGGACGGAGAGCGGGGAGCGGGCGTGGTCGAGTTCGTCGACGAGCCTGCCCTCTGAAAGGACGACGACACGGTCGGCGACCGCGACGATTTCTTCAAGCTCAGAGGACACGATAATCACTGCGATGCCGCGCTCGGCGAAATCGCGTAGCGCGTCTAGTATTTCTGATTTAGCGCCGACATCGATGCCCCGCGTTGGCTCGTCGACCATGAGCACCTTGGGCTGTTCGTAGTCCCATCGGGAAAGCAGCACCTTCTGCTGATTCCCGCCTGACAAATTGCCGACTGGATCGCCTAGCCGGCGCGGATCAAGACCGAAGCGATCGGTCGATTTTCGACTGAGGCTTCTAAGTCTCGCTGCGTCCACGAACCCACTCTTGCGGACGCGGCCGTAGTTGGCCATTGCCACATTATCCATTGAGCTCATTCCAAGGACGAGGCCTTGAGTCTTCCGGTCCTCCGGAACCAAGGCGATACCGTAATCACGTGCAGTCCTCGGATCGGTGGGCCACGCGACTTCGCGTCCGGCAATCACGAACTTGCCGCGTGCGCGGGGCTCCATCCCAGCAATGGCGCGTAAGAACGTTGTTCGACCTGCTCCGACCAGGCCGCCGATGCCAAGGATTTCCCCGGCTGATACACTTAGAGCAAGATCCGTAACCGCTCCCGGAACCGTCAATCCACGAACTTTGAGCACCGGGCTGCCGACACTGGCGAGCGTGCGATTTCGTCGGTGATAGATGTCGCCCATCGCCTCGCCGAGCATTGACGCGACCAAGCCTTGCTTAGTCCATGATGCTCTCGGTTGCGTCTGCACCAAACGGCCATTGCGAAAGACAGAAATTTGTTCGCTGATACCAAGCACTTCATCGAGATTGTGGGATACATAGATCAGGGTGTGGCCTTGATCGCGCAGTTCGCGCATGACGTTGAACAACGCGTCGCGCTCTGGAGGCGCGAGTGCGGTCGTCGGTTCGTCGAACAGGATGATCTTGGAATCAGCCTGCAGCGCACGCATGATCTCGAGCATCTGCTGGTCGGCAACTGAAAGCTGGCGCGCCTCTCTCGCGGGATCGATACTTACCCCCAAGCGCGCGCAAAGATCAGAAAAGCGCCTATGCATGGCACGCTCCTCGAGAAAACCTCCGTGGGCCAGAGTCTGGCCGAGAAAGACGTTGGCTGCCGCGCTCAACGCAGGAACGATCGTCAGTTCCTGGTAGATCGCAGAGACGCCCTGTGCGCGAGCGGCGCGAGGATTGCCTAGATTTGCTTCCTCGCCGAATAGCAAGACGCGACCCGAGCTCGGCTCGATGCGGCCGGCTAGCACCCCGAGAGTTGTGGATTTGCCGGCGCCGTTCTGGCCAACGAAGGCGTGGATCGTCCCAGCGGCGATATCCAAACTGACCGGCTGCAACGCCACGACAGGGCCAAAGGACTTCGACACATCCAGAAGGGAAATAGCCGGTATGGACATCTGGTTAAACTCCATCGCGTGTTCGGCCGCGCGACATCGCTGCCGCGCGGCGGAACGATTCAGGGTGATTGCGGTTCATACGCGCCGACGTTGTCGAGCGTTACGATCCCAACCTCGCCGCTCTTCTGACCCGGTATGGGTGCATGACCGTCGTTCAAGATCACATGAGGCACGGGCTTTCCGGCACGAGCCTCGATAATCGCTTGGACTGCTGTCTCAGCCGCAGTCTGCCGATAAAACCCGGTGGTAGCCTTGATCCAACCCTTCTTCAGCGCATCCACCGACCATGCCGTGCCGCCAGCCTCGTAGACCTTGACCGTGCCAAGCTTGCCGGCCGCTTCGAGCGCGGGAACGGCACCTTTCGACATGTTGGTATAGGCCCCGACGATGATCGAAAGATCGGGATTTGCCTGCAGCATAGTCTGCGTCTTGATCTGATTATCAGGAGGTGAGTAGTCCGTCCGGTGCACAGCCACGACCTTGAAATCAGGATACTTGGCTTTCACCTCTTCGAGTGCCTTGTCGAAGGCGACGGTAATGGGATGCAGATTTGGTCCGGTCAGGATGCCAACTTTTTGCGGGCCGGGATTATCAGTCGCGGCCTTTTCCATCACAGCCTCGAACGCATTCGGCGTTTCGTTGCCGCCCACGTAGATGAGGGTTCCCGGTGACCAAAGCTCATCGCCCTCTTTGGATGAGCGTCCGCAAGCCGTGCCTGTAGCCTGTGCCACCAAGACATTGGCCGCCGGCGCCAGCTTAGTGACAGACTCGCAAACCTGACTGCCCTCCACCGGCACGACGATCCACGCGTTGTAGCCGTTGAGCAGCGCATTCTGCATCTGGTTGACTTGGGTGGCGACGTCGAAGCGAGCGTCGAACACGTCGAACTCGAAGCCATACTTCTTGGCCATGTTGCGCACCCCCGTCACCGTAGACTGGACGGCGCTGTTGGTGCCGATCTCAATGAAAAGCGCAAGCTTCAACGGCTGGTCGGTGTTGACGACGACCGGTTTAGGCAGTCCGACGTCAACCTGCACCTCTTTCGCGAAGGCCATTCCCGGTGTCGAGGCGATGCCTGCAATGAGCAGAACCCTCATTGTCGACCTCACGGCCTCGCCTCTCTGCTGCCATTGCCTGTTGAGCGCCCACATCACTCCACCTCCGGCTTGAAGGCGTCGACATTTCCTTTATCGATGAGATACGGATTGGTTGGAGGCTGTCCTTCGACCAGCGGCTCGCCGAGGTCGCCGATCGCGCGTGCTACTGCCTCACCGTTCTGGGCCTTCGCGATTGCCATTACCGCGTTGTAGGCGTTGGACTTCAGACGGTTGGCGCTGGAGACCGCGATCTTGCCCTCTTTCAGGGCTTCTACCGCCCAGGCAGTCGCACCGTTGTCGTAGATCTTGACCTTATCCAGTTTTCCCGCCTCCTCCAGGACTGGCACAAGACCCTTCGAGAGGTTCGAGAAGGCGGTATAGTAGAGCGTCATGTCAGGGTTTGCCTGGACCATTGGCCCTGCCTTCTCCAGGGCGCTTGGCGTCGAATAGTCCGTCCGGGCGATCGCCACGACCTTCACTTCAGGATACTTCTTCTTGAACATCGCAAGTGCGGCTTCATGGTTTTTCGTAATCGGATTGAGCTCAGGCCCGGTGATCACACCAAGTTTCTGGGGCCCTGGATTTTCCTTGCCCATCCGGTCCAATACCTGAAAGAAGGCGAGTGGCGTTTCTGCGCCGCCGACATAGGCAAGGGTTCCGGGTGACCAAAGCGCGGCACCTTCGTTCGCGCCGCGGCCACAGATGGACAGGACGGCCGTGACGACAAGGATGTTCTTTGCCGGCGCATCTTTCGTGGCGACATCGCACATGATGTTGCCTTCGACCGCCTTAAGCACCCAGGCGTCGTAGTCGCGCGCAAGGGCGTTCTGCAACTGATTGAGCTGGGTCACCGGATCGAACTTGCCGTCAAAGACGTCGATCTGCCATCCGAGTTTCTTGGCCGCTTCCGTTGCGCCGTCAATGCTGGCCTGCATGGCGCTATTGTTCGCGCCTTCCGAAAAGAAGGCGATCTTCAGCGGCCTGTCGTTGGCGAGTTGAACGGATTTACCTTGGCCGACATCCACGGCTGCCGGCTGCGCCAGGCTGGAGTTTGCGGCCATTGCTGCCGCAAGTGCCAAAGCCAGACCTGCCGTCCTTATCTTTTGTATAGTCATTCCCTTCCTCCCTTGGTTTGTTCATTGAGCCGTGTAGCCGCCGTCGGCTGCGATATCGGCTCCGGTGACGAAACTTGATTCATCGCTGGCCAGAAACAGCGCGACGCGTGCGATTTCGATTGGATCGGCTTGCCGCTTCATTGGGTGAGCATCGATAAGGTTACGGACATAGGCAGCCCCTTCCGCACTTTCCTCCATTGCACGTTGCGTCATCTCGGTGCGCGTCGAGCCAAGGACGACAGAGTTCGAGCGGATGCCGTTGCCCGCGTAGGTAACGGCGTCACACTTCGAAAGCAGCCGCACAGCCGCCTTGGTGCCGTGGTAGAGGGGGATGTCGGCATTGCCGATGACCCCGTAGGTCGACGAGATATTGACGACGCTCCCTGGCTGGCCCGCCGCCAGAAGGCCGGCGATCACGTGCTTGGTGCAAAGGAATGTGCCCTTCACGTTGACAGAG
The DNA here is from genome assembly GCF_003952425.1 of Mesorhizobium sp. M2A.F.Ca.ET.046.03.2.1. Lineage (NCBI taxonomy): Bacteria > Pseudomonadati > Pseudomonadota > Alphaproteobacteria > Hyphomicrobiales > Phyllobacteriaceae > Mesorhizobium > Mesorhizobium sp. M2A.F.Ca.ET.046.03.2.1. Next base: position 2,165,774 of record NZ_CP034449.1, read on the forward strand.
AAAACCGCGTCGAAGTCTGCGACCGTTGCCTCATGGGTAGGCTTTCCCGAACCCGCGATGGCGGCGGCATTTATCAGTACATCCGGCACGCCCCATTCAGCGGCAATGTTGGAGATCGCTGCCGAGATGACGCCTTCATCGGTGATGTCGACCTTGCAGTAGCGAACAGCAGCTTCTCCGAGAGCCGCCAGCGCGTCAGGGGCCGTATCCTTGCTGTCGAATATCGCGACTTTGGCGCCCTCCGACACGAAGAGCGCGGTGATCGCGCTACCGACCCCACCCGCACCACCGGTGACGATTGCTATCCTACCTGCCAGACGTTTCATCCTTGGGCTCCAAGCGATTCCATGATCGTGCGCTGATTGCCGATTGCAGCCATGAGCAGGAGCCCGCCATCGACGAAAAGCGTTATTCCGGTGGTGTAGTTGGCGTTCGGCGAGGCGAGATAGGCGATGGCTTCAGCCATTTCCTCGGGCTTGCCGGGCCGGCCAACGGGAAGTTCGGGACGCTTGCGTGCGCTTACGTCCTCACCTTCCTTGGCGCCGCTCATCGGCGTCGCCGTTTCTCCCGGCCCGATGGCGGCCACGCGGATACCGTGCGGCGCCAGATCAAGTGCCATGCACTTTGTGAGCATACCGACGCCGGCTTTGGACGCACAGTACGCGGCTCCGCCCTTGAGGGGCACGGCTTCGTGCACTGACGACAGATTGACGATACGACCGGCCGTGCCGGCGGCTACCATGTGATTGGCTATGATCTGGCCGGCAACGAAAGCGCCGGTGAGATTGCATGCGAGCACCCGGTTCCAATCGTCCAATTTAAGTTCCAAGAAGTCATCAAACGCGAGGGTGCCGGCGTTGTTGACGAACACATGTACGCCGTTCAACTCAGCCACAAGCGCATCCAACGCCGTGCGGATCGAGGCGGGATCCGTCTGTTCCATCTGTCGGACTGCAGCTTTGCGGCCGCTGGCTCGCACACGGCGCGCGGTCTCTTCCGCCCCGTCGACATTGCCTGCGTAAGTAATGCCGATGTCATATCCGAGATTGGCCAGATGTACTGCTGTCGCCCGGCCTATTCCTGAACTCGCGCCAGTGATGATTGCGATTTCATTGGGCATGCGTGTCCTCCCTGGTTGCGCGCATCGCAGGCAACATGGCCGCCGTGTCCCAATGGAACGGCCGCAGTTCCAGGATCCGGTTGTTTCGTACACGGAAGAACTGGAGCAGTGGCCAGTCGACCTTCCGGCCCGTCGGGCGCGACACCGCATAGACATGCGAGCGGCTGAAGATGACGTCTTCACCTGACGGATAGAATTGCGGATTTTTCACTTCCAGGGATGACCACTGGCGACCGAAAGCCTCCATCCATCCCTTGAAGCCGTCCGGCCCGCGCCATTCGCCGCCGTAAGGCAGGGAGCCTGGCTGGTGCAGCACGCATTCCGCGTCCAGGGTTTCAGCGATAATGCCGAAATCACCACCGCTGGGGGAAAGGTAGATCGTTTCTGCCTCGTAGAAACGCATCAACGTTTCAAAAGCCGCGTTCGTTGTATTGCTCATTGGCGTGCCGCTTCCCTGTCGGACATCATTTGGTCAGTCGGCCTCTGGCTGGTAGGCATCGACGTTTGAGGAATCGATGAATTGGACCAGCGCACCTTTGGTGATCGGCTTGCCTTCGTTTTGGATAACTCGCGGGACAGGTTCCCCGCGTTGCGCCGCGGCGATAGCCTCGATCGAAGCGGCGGCATTGGAACGAAGATAGAGAGCGGTCGTGAAATCGATGGTACCGGCCTTGACCGCTTGTTTTGCCCACGCCGTGCCGCCAGCGTCGAACACCTTCACATTTCCCAGCTTGCCGGCCGCTTCTAGTGCCTGAACGATGCCGCGCGTCATGTTGGAGTAGTGCGAGAAATACAGTGTGATCTCTGGATGAGCCGACACGATCGGCTGCGCCTTCTCGAAGGCTACCGGTGTTGACCAATCCGTCCTCGCTTTGGCCACCACTGACCAGTCCGGAGTTTCTGCGAGAAACCGCTGCAGCGCGGCCTCGAAGTTCAGCGTAATGGGATTGAGGTCGTTGCCTGTGAGGATGCCCACCTTCTGTGGCCCCGGCGCGAGTTCGCGGACTTTGTGGAGCACCTCCAGGAATGCGTCCGGAGTTTGTGTACCACCAACATAGGCGAGCGTTCCTGGGGACCACTGCGCCTCGCCTTCCTTTCCGGAACGTCCGCAGATCGGAAGCACCGCGTTGACGACAAGGATATTGCGCTGCGGCGCGGTAACCGACGCGGGCTCACACATGGTGTTGCCTTCGAGTGGTTTGACAATAAAAGCGTCATAGTCGCGGTTCAGAGCGTTCGCGATTTGGTTGCTCTGTTTGACGGCATCGAAGCTCCCGTCAAAAACATCGATCGCCCAGCCATGCTTGGCCGCGGCTTCCTTGGCACCCTCGATGCTTGCAGTCATCGCGGAATTGTTGGTGCCTTCGGAAAAGAAAGCGATCTTCAGCGGCCGATCTTTGGCGAGCTTGACAACCATACCGCCGCCCACGTCGACGTCGACCGTCTCCCCGGCATAGAGCGGTTGAACCCCAAAGATCCCGAGCGCCAAGGCACAGGCAATCAGCTTCATTGTATCCTCCCTCAACACAGATGCCTGGTCCTTGCCCGGTTCAGGCCACAACAGCCTCACTGGGCGGTCCAGCCGCCATCTACTTTCAGGCTTGTTCCCGTGACGAGCGCGGCGCCGTCGCTCGCCAGAAATGCAGCGGCTTCCGCCACGTCTTGCGGTACTCCAACCCTCCCCAGGGGTATTTTCGACATGACCTCTGCGCGGAAGCCGCCATCTTCGAACATCGGCGCGGTCATCGGCGTCTCGATGAAAGTCGGCGCAATGGCGTTAACCCGAATATTCATTGGCGCCAGTTCAATGGCCAGCGCCTTCACCAGCCCTTCCACCCCATGCTTTGATGCGCAGTAAGCCGTGCGGTTCGCCGCGCCCACGTGCCCCATCTGCGAAGTGATGTGGATCATGGCGCCGCCCTTGCCATGTGCAGCAATCTTGGCTGCCGCAGCCTGCGAGAGGAAAAAAGCTGCCTTCAGATTAAGCCCAAACAGCCTGTCGTAATGTTCCTCCGTCACGACAGCGATCGGCTCCGGGATGTTCAATCCGGCGCTGTTGATCAACACGTCTAGCCGCGGCAACGATGCGACCGCAGCACCAAGGGCCGTGGTATCGGTCACGTCGAGCTGCACCGATACGGCCTGGCCGCCGGCGGCCGCGATTGCCGTTTCGATCGCATGCAACTCCGATAATCGCCTGCCAACCAACACGACCGCGGCGCCTGCCTCAGCCACACGTATCGCGGTAGCTTTACCGATGCCGCTGGATGCACCCGCCACAAGTATGGTCTTGCCGCCGAGTGACGAATGGTGGGGCCCTGTCGACACCGTCAACGCCCCCGCAGCTCATGGTTCACCGCGAAATCGTCCGGCGGTGTCGGTCCCCAGATATAGAAGGCATCTTCGGCGTCGTGATCCCCTGCCCGCCATTCCATGTTCTTGGGAATGAAATCCATGTCGCAGGAGTACTCGGCATAGCTGCCCCAGGGATCACGCACATAGTGGAAGTAGTTGGATCCAAGGACATGTCGACCAAGGCCCCATCCACGGGAAAAGCCTTTGTCGGCCATCTGCATCGCGCCGAGGCCAATCGCATTCAGGCTATCGACTTCCCAACTCGTATGATGGATGCCCGGTCCAGTAGATCGTACGAACGCCACCAGATGGTGGTCGCTTCCATGACGACCGTGCAGGAAGGCAATCTCATTGCCGGTGCGGTCAGAAAGCGCGAGACCGAGAGCGCTTTCATAGAACTTCACGGCACGATCGACATCGGCCGTGAAAAGCAGCACATGCGACATGCGGTTAGGCCGCGTGGCAGGCGCGTTCCTTCGCGCAGGAGCACCGGCAACGCCCGGAGGAGAAGACTGAAACTGCCCATGGCCTTTGGTGTCCGGCGAAGACTTTGCCGCGACCTTGAGTTCGACCAATGTGCCGTCCGGATCGCGAAACCAGATGCCGTTGGATTCCAGTCCTCGCGGCGGATCGAGACGATGAACGCCCAGGTCGCCCAACCGTCGCGCAAACCGCGCTAGGTCTTGTTCGAAAATCCCGAAGGAAAGGTAGCCCAGCGACTTGTGCGGGCCCTCAGCAATGCGGCACCAAGTATGGCTGTGTCCGAACGTGCAAAGAGCAAGGCCGTTCCCATCCTGCCGCACATCCAGGCCGAAAGACGCATGAAACGTTTCCGCCTGAGCGAGGTCCGGAACGGAGAATGTGAAGCTGTCGAGTGAGTGAACACCGAGAACGCCACCCTCGGCATCACTTGCTATATATCCCCTTAAGGCTGTCATGTCGTCCTCCCGAGTGACCTGCCAAGTCTCTACGCCGCGCGCAGACCCGAAGCCTCGCCCTCATCGAGAATCCTGTTCCGGAGTAGCCCGACACGCTCTATCTCCACCTCGCAAATGTCCCCGGGCTTCATGTAAAGCTTTGGGTTGCGCGCGTGCCCGATACCGGACGGGGTGCCCGTCACGATCACGTCGCCAATCTCAAGTGTCACCGCCTCCGAAAGCGTGGCAATCAGCGTGGCGACGTCGAAAATCAGTTGATTGATCGACGCCGATTGCACGACCTCACCGTTGAGGCGAGTTTCGATTTGCAGTCCCGCCGCACCTTCTGGCAACTCGTCGGCCGTAACGAGATCCGGACCAAAGGCGCCCGTCGAATCGAAGTTCTTTCCGATCGTCCATTGCGGCGTCTTGAACTGATATTCCCGAACCGAGCCGTCGTTGAAGACTGAATATCCGAGCACGTGAGAAAGCGCGTCCGCTTTCGCTATGTGTCGTCCGCCGACGCCAATAACGACGGCCAACTCGCCCTCAAAATCGAGCGTATCCGAGACACGGGGGCGCACCATCGGAACATCGTGGCCCATCAGGCTCGACGCAAAGCGGGGAAAGAAGGTGGGATATTCCGGCTGCTTGTATCCGCTTTCGGCGGTGTGGTCGGAATAGTTGAGCCCTACGCAAACGATCTTCGGGGGCGTGCGCAGTGGAGGCAGCACCTCTACCGCAGCATCATCAAGAAGCGGCGCCTCACGAAGCGACCGAAAGGCCTCGATAAGGCCTTCGCGGCCCCGCGCTACCAATTGGTCGAGAGAACCTACATAACCTGTTTCGTTTTCAAACGCTCCTCGCCAGGCGTTGCCCACAAAGACACCTACGCCCAAAGCGCCGGAGCGCCGCAGTGACCTGAACCGCATATTAATTTCCTCTGGGAAAATCCTCTTGAAGCGAACCTAGTTGGAACAGGACAGCGAGTCAACAATAATATATTATCTTTGGCGTAAAAGGTTGGATATGGTCGTTTTCAAGCTTGGAATGGAGTCGCGGATGCAGCAGGAGCCGGCGAACAAGGCGTCCCTCGTCAGGGAGCGACTGCGCTTAGAAATCCTCCATGGCAGGCTTCTGCCGGGTCAAAAGCTCAATATCAGCGAATTGTGCGGGCGCCTCGAGGTGACTCTGCCCGCAGTTCGAGAAGCCTTGTCAGCCCTGCAAGGTGAAGGGCTCGTGGAACTGAAGGCGAAGAAGGGGTTCGAGGTGAGCCAATTTTCCTCGCAGGATTTCGCGGAGTTGACCCAAGCCCGCATCGAGATCGAATCAATCTGCCTGCGCCTGTCCATCGCATCCGGAGACGGAGCCTGGGAGGGGCGAGTTGAAGAGGCTTTGCGGCAGCTGCTCGCAACGCAGAGATATACGGACGAATTGCCTCCACAGATGAACGAGTCTTGGAGTGACCTGCATGCTCACCTTCATGAGGAGTTGGCGTCCGGCATGGAAAACAGGTGGCTTGCCGATACTAGGAGAGCGCTGTTTCGCCAGAGCGAACGGTTCCGGCGGCTTTCTGTGCCCATGGAGCGCAACACCCGCAACGTCGACGAAGAGCACCGCTCGATCGTCGCGGCGGCTTTGGCACGCGATACCGACCACGCGGTGGAGCTCCTGCGCCAGCACCTTCAGGCAACATACCGCATCGTCGCCGGCTGACAGGCGGCATCTGGTCAACTTGTGTGGCGATGGCGCGCGACGAAAGCCCGCTTCTTGGCCTTGTTGCCGCACCCCCTGCCATCGGTCGCGCACCAGATCCTGTTATTCGCGCGACTCAAGTCGAGAAAATACATGTTGCAGGTCGGATCCGCGCACCGCTTCACTCGGTCGAGATCGGTTCTTTCGCCAACCAGTTGCAGAAAGTCACGAGCAAGCGTCGAGAGTATAGACGGCACGAGGACGTCCGCATGCCAGGTCAGGCTGGCTCCCCCTTCCCCCAATTCAGGACGCAAGGGCGGTCGTTTGGCGGCCTGATTGAGCGCGTGAACATCCGCGCGATCGGGTGTGCGTCCAGCGACAACATCGGATAGCACGTGGACCATAACGTGGCGGAGAGCCTTTGCATCTGCAAGGTCCTCGTCTTTCAGAACGATATCTTTTACCGCGAAGCCAGCCGCCTCGATCCACCTATCCAGATCGTCGAGGGCGCCCAGCCGCTCGATGTCGCGATGTCCCCTCTCTCCCACAGTCGCGATGAAATCGAGCACAAGCCGGTTCGATCGGAAGCGGAATTCTAGATCGCCTGCGGAAATCTTGCGCGCCATGAGTAACCTGCTTAGATGGTTCCCTTTTAGCCGATACGCGCAAGGATGTCCACAACGCCAGCCCAGCCGGCCTCAGGTCCCGGGCGCGAGTCCCGCGGCGGAGACGTAGTCAGGTACGTGCCAGTAGAATGGACGAAACTCTGTGATGCGGCCATTCTGAACGGTCACGACCTGAGCCATAGGCGCATTGAGCACGTCACCGCTACGTCTTGCGCGGGTGACCAGTCGGCAAAGGATCACTACTTTGTCCTCGGCAACAAGAAACCGCGCGTCCTCAACCGATAACTGGTCGAAGGCGTCGCTCATCTTTAGCGACCATTCCCGGAATCCGGCATGCCCTCGATACTCGCCCCCCCAAGGCAAATCCGGCGATTGATGCAACTCGACGTCGGGATGCAGTGTGGATGCCATCTCGTCGAACGACGCACCTGCGGCCGCGCCGCCCGCGGCCATGTAGCGACGTTCGGCATCATAAAACGCATTGAGAACATCAATTGGATTGTCCATGGTTTTTCTTTCACAAGAAGGCGCGTCGTCCTGATCGCGAGCGAGAAGGCCCACAGCGCCAGTTGCATGGGATAATCAACGCAGGAGGGTCCAGGCGACCTAGCGCCGGGACCCGCGCTATGTGGAGTACAGAACTGCTCAGGGCGATTCAGGCACGTATCCGTTCACATTCGTCTTCGTGATGATCGCAACTTCACCGGGGGTTTGGCCGGGAAGCAGGGCATGTCCATCATTGAGGACGACATGGGGTACTGGTTTGCCGTCGAAGGCATCCACGAGAAGCCGCACAGCGGTCGCGGCGGCCGTTGCTCGATAGTAACCCGTCGTAGCCGAGATCGTGCCCGACTTGATCGCGTCCACCGACCATTTCGTTCCCCCTGCCTCGTACAGACGGACCTGACCAGCGCGGCCGGCAGTCTCCAGCGCCGCTGCAGCACCCTTCGACATATTGGTGTAAACGCCAACGATGGCATCAATGTCAGGCGCCACTTGAAGGATGTTCTGGGTCTTCTGTTGGTTCATCTCTGGTGAATAGTCGGTCCTATGCGTTGCCACCACTTGGACCTCCGGGTGTTCCTTCAGGACCTCGGCGACCGCCTTGTCAAAGGCCTGCGTTATGGGATGAATCTCTTGCCCCGTAAGAAGCGCGATTTTCTGCGGGCCGGTCTTGTCCTTGACCGCCTGCATAATCACTTTCTTGAAAGCCGACGGCGTTTCGTTACCGCCGATATAGGTCAACGTGCCCGGCGACCACAGTTGCTCGCGCTCGTTTACCGAGCGGCCACAGATCGACATCGTAACCACCGCAACTGGTATGCCGGCCTTGGGTGCCTCTTTGGCAGCCATGTCGCATACTTGGTTGCCTTCGATTGCCGCGACGACCCAGGCGTCATAACCGGCTAGCAGGGCGTTCTGCATCTGGTTTACTTGGCGGGCAATATCGAAGCGTGCATCGAACACATCGACCTCGATACCGTGTTTGGCCGCTTCTTCCTTAGCGCCGGTGACGGTGGATTGTACGGCCGAATTGGTCCCGATCTCTATGAACAGCGCAATCTTCTTCAGCCCGCCTTTTGTCACAGTAATGGGCTTGTCCAGTCCGACATCGACTTGCGTCTCCTCGGCCAGCACCGGCTGAAGTCCAGCAAGCAGAAGCAACGCCCCTGCTGCAATTGATCTCGATCTATTCGCGGTCAAATGTTCCTCCCAGAGTTGCTGCTAGTTTGATCCCCGAGGCAGCAGCAGCTTCAGCCGCTCGGGCCTATTGGACTGATCGGTCCAATGATAGTCAAAAAAATTTATCCGACTAGACGAGCGCACATCATGGGCCAGACATGACCGATGAAATCGGGCGAATTGCGCACCTTGGATTGCAGAACGGCCCCTGTCATCATCATGTACAAGTCCTGCGCGGCGACGCGAGCGTCATCTACCTTGAAACTCCCTGCCCTCACGCCAACAGCAACAGCCTTTTCCAGGAAGCCAATGATCCTGTCGAATACGCTTTCGACGACCGCGCGAACCTTCTCGTCGAGCGTGCTCATCTCAGCGGCCCCCAGAACATAAGGACATCCTAGAATCTTGCCGGTTAGCTCTTTCTGCCGGGCAAGGTCGACAGTCGTGATTGCGACGTAGGCCTTCAATTGCTCCTCGGCCGTCATCGATTCCTTGAACACCTGCGCATAGTCTGCCGCCACGCGCTTCCAGTGGAACTCGTAGGCAGCAACCACCAAATCCGACTTCGATGGAAAGAAATGATAGAGACTGCTCTTGCTTACTTTGGCGCGCTTGCAAACCATGTCGGTCGACACGTTGCCGACGCTGCGAGCCCAGATGAGGTCAAGCGTCGCTTGCAGAATTCGCTCTTGGGTCGTTTCAGCTTCAATCATCGATGCAATTTACATTGGACTGATCAGTCCAGTCAAGGGGGAGTTGGCGAGCGTTTTACGAGGAACTTTTAGATAATTTTCCGGGATGCAGAGTGGACTAAGGCGCGCCACAAAAATTGGCTCGTATCAGTTGGGTCGGCTGGTCGGAGCAGCCTGGTGTAGTAGGCCCGCCGCCTTGAGATCGGACCGAAGCGCATCGGGAACCGACACCTGAGAGATCGCAACGTTTTGCCTCATCTGTTCGACACTGCCGCCACCGGGAATGACGGGTATGATGTGCGGATGAAGTAGCGGGAAGTGGAATGCTGCACCTATCAGTCGCACGCCATGTCGCTCGCAGACGGCCTGGATCCTGCGGACACGATCGAGTATTTCGGGCGGAGCTTTGGCGTAGTTGTAGTATGCGCCTTCAATTGGCCCGGTTGCGAGAATCCCGGAATTGTAGGGTCCACCGATGACAACGCCGATGCCGCGCGCATCGCAGAACGGAAGGAAGCTATCGAGGGCCTCCTGTTCAAACAGTGTGTAGCGTCCGGGGACAAGGAAGATGTCGAAGTCGCCACGGTTTGCCACGGCCTGACTGCATTCGACGTCGTTCTGACCGCTGCCTATGGCCTTGGCCACTCCGTGCTCGCGGAGCCTCACCATCGCTTCATAGCCGCCCTCGTCGAAGAATTGGGCGATCTTGACTTGAAATGCCTCACGCGATCCATGTGTGAAGATGTCGAGATCGTGGACCATCAGGATGTCAAAGCGATCGATCCCCAGGCGCTCGAGGGAATCCTCGTCGTACGTGTAGTCGTAGGTCACTTCTCGGTTGGGCACCTCGTGCCAAAGGCCGGTCCCTTCACGCTTATCCGGGGCGGTCACGCGTAGCAGCCTGCCCACCTTTCCGCTTAACAAGCAGTCTGACTCGGCTTCTTGAATCGAGTTCGGCGAACTGCCACGCAACCCATTGGCGAACAACGATTATGTTAGTCGCTGAGGGACGGCCCTTACCACAGAAAATCAATAGCTTGCGGGTGGTTCGCCAATCATGTCCTCGTATGATTTTGTGTGGTCTGGCGAACTCATTTTAGGCACTTGGATTAAGACGGCGGCCGCAGCACGACGCGGAGCATATAGCAGCAAGTAGGTTGGTTGCGGGGACACGCAACCACCGACACCGACAATCACTGATCGTTTCGATTTGAGAACGCTAGGCCGCGCATCGCTACCTCTTGTCGAGATATAGCCATCGCCACAGCTTGAGATCATGAAGTGCTGCGCCGGCATTCTGGAGCCGATGACGATCTTCGAGGCCTTCGTCGCGGCCAGCGGCAAATCCAGCCAGGCCACCTCCAGCGCCCTCTGGGGCCAGTTTGCCGAAAAGACCGCCGATGTCATGACCGAAGGCCCGATCGGCTTAGCGATGCTCTGGGAATCCGCGTGGCCGAAGGCCGGCAAGACCGTGACCGGAAAGCCGAGACGCTCAAACGTAATGAAGTACGCGATCGCTACATGGACAAGAACTTCGTACCATCCCTAACATTGGAGGAGATCGGCAGGAATCCTGGCAAAGTAGCGCGCCTCTCGCTTGCCGATAAAGAAGCGAACAGCCGGCTGGACGTCATCACCGATCATCCCACCTCCGTGTGCCCGGATCTGGAGCTTACGCCTAGGCAAGTTGACCACAAGCAATCAGCATGCGGTGATTCAGAGCGAAATACATTGATGGCCTACGACCGACTCGACGGCGTCGCTCAATCGTGCCTTGCTCGCCTGGGAGAGAGCGAAATCCTGATCGAAAAAAATCTTCGAAATGACCATGTCTGCGATGTTGACGAACCCTATCTCCTTTTCCAGAAGATTCATCCGGTCAGAGAGCCTGACTATGCGCTCCTTGCCAACCACATTGGCAAAGAAACTCTCACTCAGCGGATCATCGAAAAGGTCATCGAGCTCGATCTCGGTTCCGTCTATCATGATCGCGGGGAGTGTAAGCTTGTAGGCATATTTGCTTTCGTACGCGCCGCGCATATGCATGGTGAGATCCTTGAACACCACATCATGCAGTTCCTCGCGTATCGACAGAAGTTCTTGCCAATATCGCAGTGTCATTACCATAGGATGACCCGATGGGAAGTGGCACGCCTGCGCTTCCATTTCCCGCGTTACCGTCTTGAAATACGCCGTTGCCAGGGCGACTCGATCAGCGATCGGCTTCTCGCACATAAGCCCATCGAAATAGGCTATGAGACCGTCTGAACTATGGATGCGTCCCTCCAGATCGTCCTTCTTGTCGAGGAGCTTGGCGCGTAGCTTGGCAAAGCGCAGAGACGGGCAGGTCTCAGGATCCATTGGTCCGGCACTAGGCGGACCGGAGCAGATCGCCCACAGTGCCATCGCTGATGCCAGCAGCAGCACGGCTGGACCCGAAATGTCGCCTTCACCGCCGCGCATCACCAGTGCATCGATAGGATCGAGCACTCTGTCGTACGGGGTATTCAATATATTCCTCTCATAAATATCCTGGCCCGTCCGGGACCCAAAACGGTCAATGATTGTGAGAAGCTGTGTGGCGACTGCACTTAATTCGAACACGTCGGAGGGGCTGAGATGTCCTGGGGGAAGAAATCCGTTCAGCAACATCCGGATGGACAACGCCGCTCTTGTGCAGACGAGAAAACCATTTGTCAGAGAGTCGCTATAAGATGACAAATCCTGGAGGCGTGGTAGGGAGAAATAAGGTATGTCGCAAATTTTGAGCTTTCCCGCGCCAAAGAAATCATCCAACTCCTCGATCTTCACCTGGCGCTTGTTGGGATCTGTGATTGCCCAATCGAGCAAGGGCAGCGGAAACAGCCCACCCGGAAACCGCGGGAAATGGCGCAACGTCTCAAAGGCATTGACCCCGAGGAAAAGTCGTCTTCGTGCCGCCTCGAGATAGGAAAAGGAAAGCAGCCAATCGTGAAAGTGGCGCAGTTCATGACCGACGCTGGTCTGAGTAAGAATGTCCTCACTGGTGAGGCCGGCACCAAAGAGATGCGGGCTCTTGCCCGTTTCGTACAACTGCAACATCCGGTGCAGGTTCAGGTACTGACCTTTTGTCTTACTGCGGAAACTTAGAGTCCCCGGACCGGGATGAAAGCTCCCCAGAGCAGAGCGGACATCCATGCTAACGTAACCAGGCGGCACGAATGCCGGGTCTGGCAGAATGTGCAACGGAGCCCGATGACTCGTCATTTGTCGGTTCGTGTTCTTTTCGATTTTATAGTGTGTTTCTTGCGCATATCCTTTGATGTTGAATCTGTTTTTTCCCTATATATATTGAACACTTTTTCCATTGCGCCGATTAAATTATCTTCACTCACATTTCCAATTTCAAGAGCAATCTCGCCAAATGGTCCTTTGAGGACAACATGCGCCTTGGGCTTCGGAACTGTCACCGAAGCAATCGCCGAAGTGAGCTTCTTGGCGAGTACAGGCATGGCAGCAACGCTCTTGAGGGTGAAGGCTATAGCCGCACTCACGCTGAGATCAGCGTTGAGTTTCACAATCTCACGGGTATCTTTCTTCTCGGCGGAAGAATCTGCGGCGAGCAACGCAACGCCAATATCCATATCGTCGGTAAGAACCGTTAGATTCATCGGAGCCCCCTCTGCAGATGTCACTTGGCTGCGTCCAGCAGATAGTAGAGTGTCCCGCCGAAAAACGCTACCCAACTAGTCAGTGCTCACTGGCAGGCTGGCGTGCCGGTGATCGTCGACACCGTCGCGGTCAACACCCAACGCCGTAGCGCATGCCGCCCATGCCCAGAAGGTCGACGCACGTGGTCTGATGATGATCCTGCGCGCCTTGACGCGCGGACCTTCGGCCACGGCGCAGCGCCGCCGGACCGGTAAGATAGCGTCGGAGTTTGAGGTGCCGGACTGCTGCCAGCTCCGGCACCGCCAGCCTCATTAGGCAACGCGGGGCACTATCTCCAGCTTGAGGCCTTTGACGACTCGCCTGCACCCCGGCGTTGGTCATCCGGCCGCGTGCTTTCGCTGCAATAATACCGCGGCATGCAGAAGAGTCAGACCAAACAAAAAGTGGGGCGATAGTTTCGGACTAGCCCATTTACCGGCTGAATGCGTTGGTTGCACATCCCGGGTTTGGGCGATATGAGCAGACTGGTTTTCAAACTAGGAGCATAACGATGTCCGAAGAAGCCAATAATCTCATCGAGCTCACTGCGGATATCGTTTCCGCCTATGTCCAGAAGAACGCGATTCCAGTGTCTGGATTGCCCGATTTGATAGCGAGCGTGAATTCGGCATTGTCTAATATTGGCCGGAACACTCCGGAAGAAGCACCTGCCCCAGAGCCGGCAGTGAATCCGAAGCGATCCGTGTTCCCGGACTACCTCATCAGTCTTGAAGACGGGCAGAAATACAAGTCGCTAAAACGCCATCTGGCAACCCGGCACGGCATGACGCCCGATGAATACCGGGCGAAGTGGGGACTGGCCAAGGACTATCCCATGGTCGCCCCAAACTATTCGGCGACCCGATCAGCGCTCGCGAAATCGTTGGGCCTCGGAAGGAAGGCCGCTCCGGTCAAGAAGCCTCCTTCGAAACGTAAGGCGAAAGCCTAACCTGTATTCTGACGGACCGATCGCAGAGGCTGAAGGCAGCGTGACCAGGTTCAAGCCTGCCCTCCTCGGTACAGCCCGCGCTACGCATGGTCTGCCGATTGCCGTCGCGGTTTATCCGAAGCGCCGGCGGCCGGCAAACCATCCTTTCTGGCCTTGGCAAACGCTCGGTCGCCCTCCAAAAATCCGGCCAGCATGAATGGAATGAGCTCAGCCACGGTCTCAGCCTCACCATAGGTCTGACGATAAAGCGCCGCATAGTCGCTCAGGGCCTGGTTGAGGTCAGCGCTAACGGTGATAGTGATCTTCGAAGGTGTCCGATCGGGAAGCTTTCCTAATTTCAGGTTTGCCATAAGCTCTCCTTTTCAGCCGGCGTACGGCTGAAGCACGATGTCCTTGTGTACGATCACGCGCAGCGGCCAACCGGGACGGACCGTGATTGTCGGCTGAATATTGAGGTTCTTTTCGGTGATGCGCTGACCTGCTTGGCTGACGTTCTGCTGAGTGGATTGGCGGATTGCCTTGACGAGGTCGCTCTCATTTTCCCCAAAGCTCAATTCGGTGCCGACGCCCAGCAAGGTTGCTAGAGCCACGCCTTTGATCAACTGGCAGGTGTGGAAATCCACCTTGTCCTCCAGCCCCGCATAACCGGCGGTGTCTGTCGCCGGCAGATTGTCGATTTCGATCGAGGAGCCGTCGGGCAGGATTATTCGCTGCCAGACCAGCAGTGCGCGCTTCTGTCCAAATGCGACGACGCTGTCGTAGGTGCCGATCAGGCGCGAGCCTTGTGGAATGAGCAAGGTGCTGCCGGTTACGGTGTCGTGCACATTCTCGGTGACCTGCGCAATGACCAGACCGGGCAAATCCGAATTGATCCCTGTGATGAGGCTGGCGGCGATCACGCTGCCGGCCATGATCTGATAGGGCGAAGCCGGCGTCTGCAGCGCATGCGGATTGTAGATCCCGCCTGTGCTCCGTTGGCTGATGAAATCCAGCTTGCGCTGTTGGTTGTTCTGGTCGCCCTCGGCTGGTGCGACCGAAGCTGATGCGGGTGTCGCCCCGGCTTGCGGGAGCGCTTCAAATGGCTGCTGGACAGACTTTCCGCCGCCCGCGACTTCTGTCTGCTTGGATCGGTTGTCGATCCCGAACATGACTTGCGACTCGCGTGCCTCGATGGCTTGCTGGGCGAGGCGCTGCTCCTCGGCGGACGTCTCCTGCCCCGGCGCGATACCGAGCTGGCGTTGCCGCTCAAGAATGGGACGACCCAGATCGCCCGGTAGTGGTGGCCCGAGCACGGGCGCCTTTGGCTTGAGCGTGGAATAGTCCTTGGGCAAGCTATCGAGTCCCTCAGCTGTCGGCTTGCGCTCGGTGTTATAGCGGTCTTCCGTCAAGCCTTGGATGCGCAGAGCTGGCCCCCTCAGCGCGATCATGGTGATGCCGAAGATTGCACCGGATCCGACTGCGGCGATCGCGATGATTACGCCGCGCCTGAACCGCACCGCACGGCGGGGCGAAGCCCGCAACTGCAGCTGCTCGGGATCGAGTTTCGGCGGAGCGGCGGAACGGGACGTGTCGGTCATATGCGCTCCCCTCACCTGCCGAGACGAGAAAACAGCGAGATCCGCCGCGGCGGTTGCCGCCCGTCAGTCCGGGTGATGCGCACCACCTCCTGCTGCTTGCTGCCCAGGCGCAGTTCGGCCGCGGCGAATAGGCGGTCAACGATGTAGTAGTTGCCGTGCATGCGATAGTTGACGAGCTGGTTGCTGCCGTCAGCTCCTACGATGAAGAGTGGCGGCGCCTCGCCCTGATCGATGCGGCGCGGAAATTCGATATAAACCTTGCTACCATCGTCGAAGGCGCGCGTCGGCCTCCAAGGCGGTGTGTCGCCGGTGATCGAATAGCGGAAGCGAATGTTCTCGAGCGCCACATTCGATGCGACCGGCATGGCCGCCTCGGCTTGGGCGTCGCGCTGGCGCAGAGCGATGATCTGGTCCTCGCTATAGGTCCAGGAGATTGCCGCCATTGCAGTCTTGCCAGTGCTTTGAAGCTGCAGATGGTACGTCCGCCGTTCGGTGGTGATCACCAAATTGGTGCTGAGTCCCGGCGCGAAGGGTTTTACCAGCACATGGGTACGCTGGTTGTCACCGGTGCCGCTCACGGTGTCGCCAATGACCCAGCGCACCGTGTCGCCCGCGGACACCGACGTCAGCTTCTCGCCCGGTTGCAGAGCGATATCGGTGACGCGCTCGGGTGCTGCGTAGAGCTGATAAAGCGCGCCATCGGCAAAGGGATAGACCTGAACCGCATTGACATAGCCGTATCTGGTGGGCTGCTGCGTTGCCGCCTTGTTGGCGTCCGCGACACGTTCTTCAGGGGAACGTTTATCCTCGACGACCTTGCCTGGATCAGGCTGCAACTGACCGGGCAAAGGCAGCGGCTTTGGCACCTCGACGATCTTAACCGGTTTCTCCGGCGACCTCTCGATTGCCGCTGCTTTGAAGTCGACCGCGTCATAGGAAATCTCAGGTGGCGGCACCGGCTTCGATGCACAAGCCGAAAGGATGGCTGCCGACGTTGACAGGATCAACGCGGCACGGAGCGATGGGGCTCTATTTGTCATTATCGGGTTCCTTCGGGGAAACGGATGTTGGGGGTGGCGCTGTCGAGTTCACGCGACCAGTCGATGGCGTTGATGAAGACGCCGAGCGGGTTGTTGCGCAGCTGCTCGGTGTTGCTCGGCGGACGGATCACGACGGTGAGGATCGCGGTCCAGCGCATCGTGCTGGCCAGGCTGCCACGCTCAAAAATCTGCTCGGTCCATTTGACCTGGAACGAGCTGTCGGAAGCCCTGACGACGCTGGTCACCTGCACCGACACGCTGCGCGTGCCGATCTGCCCAAATGGGTCGTTCGCCTTGGCGTACTCGTTGAGGAAGAGTGCTGCCCGGTCGGTGGCAAAGTCGTAGGCTGCCAACCAGTTCTGTCGCACCAGCACCGGGTCGATGGAGACGGATCGGACATTCTGAATGAAACGGCCGAGTTGCCAGGCGATCTGGGCATCGGAAGGTTGGTAATCCTGGATCGCCGGCGCGACGGCGCGCGCCTCACCAAAACGGTCGACCTCGACGACGTAAGGCACGACTCGACTTTGCATCGACTGCCAAACAAGGCCGCCGGAAAGCCCGGTTGTCAAAGCGAGGCAGCCAAGGGCCATCAGCCGCCAATTCCGGGCCTGTACCCGCGATGAGCCGATGCGCTCATCCCAGAGCTGGCCGGCCTTCTGATACGGCGTGACCGGCTCGGGCGTCTTGCCGTAACGTTGAACGGGTCGCTTGAAGAGCATTTAGTCATCCTTGTCGCTAAGAGAGGGATTGGCACTGCCGCCAGCCTGGTCGCCGTCGCGGACAGCCTGCACGGCGGCGTGGCGATGAGCACGAGCGGTCTGTTCGGAACGCATGCGTCTCGCCCAATTGGGCGCGGTGTTGGGGCCAGAACCGGCCGGACCTCTGGTCATTGACGCGGTCGGCGCACCGCCGGTCGCGGTCCATGCGGCTTCGCGTCCGGCATCAGCGCTGCGTCTTAAGTTTCCCGCGGCAGATCGTCCTGGCCGCATCGCGGCGCCGCCGGCGGCGCTTGCCACACCCTGCACTCCAGCAGCCACACCGGACAGGCCGGTCCCGGGCGAGGTTGCCCGCCCCAACTGCCACGCCGAGGAAGCTGCCGAACCCATGGTCGTGCCGGCTCGGACGGCGGCAAGCCCAGCGCCGGTTGCCATGCGCGCGCCGGCAAAGGCGGCGCCCGCGACAACGAGGGACGATCCGGCAGCGGCCGCCGTGGTGCCCAGTGCTGCGCCCGCACCAAGCTGCGGCGCGCCGGAGACAAGACCTGAGGCGATCCCAGGACCAAAAATGCCAAGCCCAAGCAGCGCCAGCGCGCCAAGCACCTGCGACATGGCCGCCGCCAAGTCCGGCTCCTTGCCTTGGAGTGCGGAAGCGAACTCGCCGAAGAGCGTTGATCCGATACCGACAATGACGGCGAGCACCATCACCTTGATGCCGGATGAGATGACATTGCCGAGCACGCGTTCAGCGAGAAACGCCGATCGGTTCCAGAGCGCGAAGGGCACCAGAACGAATCCGGCCAACGTGGTGAGCTTGAACTCCAGGATGGTGATGAAGAGCTGGATGGAAAGAATGAAGAAGGCGATGATGACCAGGAACCAGGCCACGAGCAGCACGAAGATGGTGAGCGCGTTGCCGAAGATTTCCGGGAAGCCAAGAAGCTGGCTCGCTTGATCGAGCAGCGGCCAGGCGCCCTGGAAACCGGTGGCAGCGATGCGGCCCGGGTGCAGCAGATTGTCGGCGGAGAGATTGCCGGAAGACGCGTTGATGCCGAGGCCGGCAAAGGAGCGGTAGATGATGTCGGCGAGGCTCTTGAAATTGTTCAGGATGAAGGCGAAGACGCCGACATAGAGCACCTTGCGAATGAGCCGGCCGAGAGTGTTGGGCTCGCCGCCGAATGCCCAGGCGAGACCGGCAAGTGTAATGTCGATGCCGATCAGGGTGGTGGTGAGGAAGGCGACGTCGCCCGAAAGCAGACCGAACCCGCTATCGATATAGCGGATAAAAGTCTCCATGAAGCGATCGATGACGCCCAGGTCGTTCATGCCCCCGCCTTCCTCATGTTGAAGCGCCAGTGATCAATTGCCGGGATAGGCCGTGCCGCTACCCAGGAAGCGTTTTGTCGTCTGACGGGCGGCTTCCTCGGATTGCGCCTTGCGTGCGGCATCCTCAGCCTCGGCCCGAAACTGCGTTGCGAGCAGAGTCTGGATCTGCATCTGCTGCTTGGTCGAAAGCGCGATCAGCTGATTGGTGGCCTGGCTTGCCTCAAGCGCACCGGCCGCGCCTTGGCTGCGGTTGACGAGATCGGCAAGCAGGTCGCCGTCGCCGCGGACATTTTCCACGATCTGCGACTGGACACCCATGGTCTGGCGGAACGCCTGCATCGCGCTCTGCCAACGCTCGCGCGCGGCGCTTGCCACGTCGCTGACCTTGATCGTGGCATCATAGCTTTCCGGATACTGCTGGCGCCACTGGTCCTGAAGCTTGCCGAGGTCAAAGCTCAGACCGCTTGCCTGGTCCATCAAACCGTCGATCCGTTGCAGCGAACCGGTAAGCTGGCCGACCGAGGAGAAATCCAGGCTCTGAAGATTGCGCGCCATGTTCTGCAGCATGGTCGCCTGGTTTTGCAGCGACTGGATCTGGTTGTTGATTTGCTCCAACGCTCGTGCCGCCGAGAGTACGTTCTGCGTATAGTTCGACGGGTCGAAAACGATGAGGGCGTAAGCTGGCTGCACATAGTCGGCCAACGGTTTGGCGATCAGCGAAAGGGTGATCAGGCCGGAGAGAAAGCGGCGCCGCATCATGACGAATGCTCCTTGTCTGGTTGGGGAAACTGCAAGAGAAGCTCGGCGGCCCAGTCGAGGCCGCGCGCATTCAGGAACTGGGAGGCAAAGCTGCCGTGTCCGTGCTGGGACAGCACGCTATCGATTAGGGCCTGACTGGCAGGATCCGAGGCACCGCAAACCGCCAAAGCGATTGGGCCAAGGCCGAGCTCGAAGAGACGGTTGCCGCGCCGCGACTGCAGATAGTAGTGCCGCCTTGGCGTAGCGCGGGCGACCAGCTCGATCTGGCGTTCGTTGAGACCGAACTGCTCGTAAGCGGCTCGCGCCTGCGGTTCCACGGCACGATCGTTGGGGAGAAAAATGCGCTGCGGGCAGCTCTCAATGATTGCCGGCGCGACCGCCGAGTTGGCGATGTCGGCAAGCGACTGCGTTGCGAAGATGACCGAGACATTCTTCTTGCGCAGCACCTTCAGCCATTCGCGGATGCGCGCGGCGAAGAGCGGATTGTCGAGATAGACCCAGGCCTCATCAAGCATGAGCAGCGTTGGCCGTCCGTCGAACCGCTCTTCGAGACGATGAAAGAGATAGGTGAGCACGGGCAGGACAGCGCCTTGGCTGTGCATCAGCTCCTCGGTCTCGAAACACTGCACATCCGACAGGGCCAGCCGATCGTCATCAGCATCGAGCAACCGGCCGTACGGGCCGTCGAGTGTGTAGGGCATCAAGGCGGACTTCAGCGCATTGGACTGAAGCAGGATCGCCATGCCCGTGAGCGTGCGTTCCTGCGTCGGCGCGGTGGCAAGGCTGCCGAGCGCAGACCAAATTGCTTCCTTCACCTCCGGCGTGACGGTGACGTTCTCATGGGCGACGAGGCCGGCGATCCATTCGGCTGCCCAACTCCGGGTAGCCTGGTCGCCGATATTGCGAAGCGGCTGGAAGGCAAGCGAACCGTCCGCGCCCAATGCGTGGTGCTCTCCATCCATGGCAAGTGTTGCGGCACGAGCGGAATTGCCTTTGTCGAAAACATAGACCTGGGCTCGGCCATAGCGTCGGAACTGCATGGCGATCAGCGCGAGCAGCACGGACTTGCCGGCACCGGTCGGACCGACGATCAGCATGTGACCGACGTCGTCGACATGAGTGGATAATCGAAACGGTGTCGACCCGCTGGTTTCGGCGAAGAGAAGCGGCGGGGCCTCTAGCTGGGTAACTTTCGCGAGATGCTCGTTCGCCGACGGGCCGGCCCATACCGAGGACAGCGGCATGAGCTGGGCAAGGTTCAGCGTATGAACGAGCGGCTGCCGAACATTGGCGTAGACATGACCGGGCAACGAGCCGAGCCACGCCTCGACGGCATTGACGCTTTCGCGGATCGTGGTGAAGCCCAGCCCATTGATGACGCGCTCGACGGCGCGAAGTTTTTCGGCGGCGGCTTGGCGGTCCTCGTCCCACACCGTCACTGTCGTGGTGAGATAGCCGAAGCCGACATGATCACCGCCCAATGCCTGAAGGGCTTCGTCGGCATCGAGCGCCTTGTTGTCGGCATCGCTGTCGACCAACGGCACCGGCTCGTTGGTCACAACCTCCCGCAGGACAGCAACGATCGATTTGCGCTTGGCAAACCACTGCCGCCGCAATCGGGTCAGCGTCTTGGTCGCTTCCGATTTGTCGAGCGGAATGAAGCGCGTCATCCAGCGATAGGCAAAATCCTGATGGTTGAGTGCGTCGAGGATCCCGGGGCGGGTGAGGTTCGGGAATCCGAGGATGGTGAGGGTTCGCAGATGCTGGTCGCCCAGCATCGGCTCCAACCCGCCGGTGAGCGGCGCATCGACCAGAATGCCGTCGAGATAGATCGGCGTTTCCGGCACGGCGACCGGATGTCGGCGAGTCGAAACGGTCCCGTGCAGATAAGTCAGCGTCTCGGCATCGTCGAGCGCGCGCACTTCGGGCATGAAGCCCGACAGGAGATCCAGAACGCGGTCGGTCTCGTCACGGAAACGCGCCATCTCCTGGCGCCAGTCTCTTTTGCCTTCTGAGTGATGAGACTCGACGAGCGAGCTTTCCGCGCGCGCCTGGGCGTCCGCTGGCGGCATGAACAACAAGGTCAGGTGATAGCGGCTTTCAAAATGTGCGACCTTGCCCTCGAAGGCTGCACGGCGTTCTTCGTCGACCAGCCATGAGGCCGCGTCGGGAAAACGCGAGGCTGGATAGCCCAAAGCTTCGATACGTTCAGCCTCGAAGAACAATGCCCAGCCGGAGCCAAGGCGTCTGAGCGCATTGTTGGCACGGGCGCAAATGCCGACGAGTTCGGCTTCCGTCGCACTCTCGAGGTCAGGCCCGCGGAACCGCAGCGTCCGCTGAAAGCTGCCGTCCTTGTTGAGAACAATACCGGGCGCTACCAATGCGGCCCAAGGCAGATGATCGGCAAGCCGATCGGCTTTGTGTCGATATTCCGAAAGGTTCAGCACGCCAGCCACCCCCTCAGGCGAAGGTGGCGAACAAGCACGCTGGCGAAGTCCGGATCGCGGCGGGCAGCAAAGACCGCGAGTGTGTGGCCTGCGATCCAAAGCACCAGTCCGGCAATCCACTGCTGCAGGCCA